>MICN01000117.1 GCA_001829875.1 Syntrophus sp. GWC2_56_31 | reverse complement strand
AAGGAATCGACACCAAAGGGAGGACGTCCATGGAAATAAAGCCCTGGCACAGGCACTATGACTACAACGTTCCCACCACCATCCGCTACCCGCAAATAGCGGCCCAATCCTTTTTCCAGCTTGCCGCGGGGACCTTCCCGGACAAGCCCGCCACGAACTTCTACGGAACCGAGCTCACCTTTTGGCAGCTCAGGGAGCAGAGCCTCCGTATGGCCTACGCCCTGGGAAAGCTTGGTGTAAAGAAGGGCGACCGGGTGGGGCTCCATCTGCCCACATGCCCCCAGTTCGTCATCTCCTACCTGGCCGCCCTTTCCCTGGGCGCGATCGTGGTGAACCTGAATCCGCTCTCTTCCGCAAGCGAGCTCAAGTTCATCATGGAAACCACTGGCATGGAGACGATCATCACCTTCGACATGGTGCTGCCCCCCATCCGTCCGCTCCTCAACGAGGTGGGACTCAAGCGGGTGGTCGTGACCCGGGTGACGGACTACATCACGGGTTTCGGCGTGAGCACCGCCAAGGAGCTGGATCTGGAGGAGGGCTGGCGCCACTTCTCGGAGCTTATCGAGGGGACTGCCGAAACGCGGCTTCCCCGCGTCCTGTTTTCCCCCGATGACCCGGCCCTGATCCAGTTCACCGGCGGGACCACGGGCGTCCCCAAGGGCGCCCTGCTGACCCACGCCAATGTCGTCGCGGCGACCCTCCAGGCTTCGCTGTGGGGAAACCCCACGATCGGCATCGTGCCGCCGGACATGCGGAATGTCCTGAGCGTGCTTCCCTACTTCCATGTCTACGGCAGCATCGTCTGCATGAACTGGGCATTCTTCAACTGCGCCACCCAGATCCTGGTGCCGCGCTTTGAGATCGACGAGCTCTTGGGGATCATCGGCAATTTCAAGAAAATCACCTTCTTCCCCGCCGTCCCCACCCTGATCACCGCGATCATCAACCACCCCAAGGCGGCCGGGCTCAACCTCGATAAGCGGCTGGGGCTCCTCAATTCCGGCGCGGCGCCCATGCCGGTAGAGCTGATCGAAAAGGTCCGGGATATGGGGATCTATTTCAGCGAGGGGTACGGCCTGAGCGAATCCACTTCGCTGGGCACCGCCAATCCCGTCCTTGGGATGAAGAAGGCGGGCAGTATCGGCATCCCCTTCCCGGACAACGACGTGCGGCTGGTCGATGTGGAGAGCGGCGCCGAGGAGGTGAAGCCCGGAGATCCGGGCGAGATCATCATGAAGGGCCCGCTCATCATGCAGGGGTACTGGAACAATCCCGCGGAAACCGCGGGTCAGCTCCGGGACGGCTGGCTGCATACCGGCGATATCGCCCAGGCGGATGAAGACGGCTATCTCTTTATTGTAGACCGGAAAAAGGATATGATCATCGCCGGCGGGTTCAACATCTACCCCCGGGAGATCGACGAGGCGCTCTACCAGTGTCCGAAGGTATGCGAGGCGGTGTCGCTGGGAATCCCTGATGAATACCGGGGCGAAACGGTGAAGGCCTTCGTGGTCCTGAAACCCGGCGAGACCGCCACGGAAAAGGAGATCATCGATTTCTGCAAGCAGAAGCTCACCAAATACAAGGTGCCGACGGTGGTGGAATTCAGGGACTCTCTGCCGAAATCCGCCGTCGGCAAGATCCTTCGCAAGACCCTGCGGCAGGAAGAGTCAGTGAAGTTAAAGAAGTGACAAAAAGAGAGGAGACACTTATGAACAATCGGGAAAGACTTTTGGATGAGATCTTCGAGACGGCGCTTCAAAATGACATGACCTATTCGGGCTGAACCCAATCCGTTCTTGCAGCTTTGCAAGAAAAATTACATGTGGGCAGCGCGGAGGTTTTTAAAGCGGGGAGCGCTCTCGCCGGGGGTGTGGCAAGAAGAGGAGAAACATGCGGGGCGCTTACCGGGGCGGTTATGGCGGTTTGTTCCGTCGTCGGACGGGAAAGGCTTGAAGATCGCGAGCAATATGGAAAGGCGATGGAAGAAGCCGGTCTCGTCTATGACCGGTTCAATGAAGAGGCCGGCCACACGCTTTGCGCGGAGATCCATAAGAAACGGTTTGGTCGGGTCTATCGCCTGGTCAACCCGGAAGAAAGGACGGCCTTTCACGAGATGGGCGGCCACAGCCGGACAGGATGCCCCGAAGTTTGCGGGATTGCCGCCAGGATCGCCGCGGAGATCCTCCTCGACATCAAGGAAAGAGAAGCGAAACCATAAGGTTGCAGGCGAGGTGTGCAGTGCTCGCTGGAAAGAAGAACCCGATGAGTTATGAGCGTATTTGGCATAGGAGCTACCCTCCTGGCGTCCCCCGTGAGATCGATTTCGAGAAGATCACCATGCCCGAGTTCCTGACGCGCACGGCCGGGCGGTTTCCTAATCTCACGGCGCTCGTCTTCATGGGGAAGAAGATCACCTACCGCGAACTGGAGGCGCTGGTGAACCGCTTTGTCAATGCCCTGACGGCGATCGGTGTGACGGCGGGAGATAAGGTTGCCATGCTCCTGCCCAATATGCCCCAGCTCGTCATCGCCAATTACGCCGCCATGCGGATCGGCGCCGTGGCGGTGATGAACAACCCCCTCTCCAGCGAGGAGGAGCTTACCCGTCAGGTCAACGACTCGGGTTCGACGGTTCTGATCACACTGGATCTCCTCTTCCCGCGGGCCCTCGAAGTGAAGGAAAAAACCGGGATACGTTCGATCATCGCCTGCCACGTGACCGACTACCTCCCTTTCCCCGGTAACAAACTCATCCGTTATGCTCACAAAGATTTATACCGGAAAATCGAGCCCGCGCCGGGGATATACGAATTCCTCGCTCTGCTCGGTACCACTCCCGACACATCGGTGGAAAACGGCGCCCGCTGGGATCAGACCGGTGTGATCCTGTACACCGATGGAACGACGGGAGCGGGGAAAGGGGTGATGCTGACCCATGCGAACATCTCCTGCAACGCCCAACAGTTCCGGGCATGGTTCCCCGAGATGAAGGACGGAAAGGAGAGCTTACTCGCCGTCTTTCCCTTTTTCCACTCTATCGGCTGGACGGGAATCCAGAACCTGTCGATCCTCGGCGGCTGGACCGACATCCTCGTCCCCCGTCCGGAGTCCCAGGTGGTCATCGAGATCATGGGGAAATACAAGCCGGCGCTCCTGCCGGCGATGCCCGAGGTGTACAACGGCCTTTTGGCCCGGGAGGCATTCCGGAAGATGGACCTTTCCCCGGTCAGGGGCTTTCTTGCCGGCGCTGCGCCCTTGCCCGGAGAGGCGATCAAGAAGATCAAGACCCTCAAAAACGGTCCGGTTATCAACAGCTACGGACTCACCGAGATCTCCGGGATGGGGACGGCCACCCCGTGGGGCGGCCCGGAGAGGCCGGGGACCGTGGGCGTGCCGCTTCCCGGCACCGATCTGAAAATCGTCGATAGAGAAACGGGAACCAGAGAGCTTCCGACCGGCGAGGCGGGAGAGATCTGCTTCAAGGGGCCGCAGGTGATGAAAGGCTATTGCAACGCACCCGAAAAAACAGCGGCGGTTATCAGCGAAGGGTGGCTCTACACAGGCGATATCGGATTCCTCGACGAGGAAGGCTACCTGACCATACTAGGCAGGAAAGCGGACCTGATCGAGGCAAACGGCGGTACGATTTACCCCACAGAAATCGACGAAGCCCTCTCCACCCATCCCAAGGTCTTCGATGCCTGTACGATCGGCATTCCCGACGAGCACCGCGGTGAAACGGTGAAAGCCTATATCGTCCTCAAGCCGGGGGAGACGGCGGATGCCGAGGCAATCATCGCCTACTGCAGAGAGACGCTCGCCCCCGACAAGGTCCCGAAATGCGTCGAGTTCATCGACACCCTGCCCAAGAGCCCGGTCGGAAAAATCCTCAGGCGCGAGGTAAGAGAACTTGACAGGAAGAACCGGGTGGAAAAATTGCACTGCTGATCATCAGGATTGGCCTGTTTGTATTCCAACTTTCGCCGAAACATCCAAAAGCCTGACCGGCATGTCAGAAGTTTTCCATCCATGAACCGTGCCGGCGGGGATGAAATAGGTTTCCATCTCCTCCAGCACACGATGTTCGTCCCCGATAAACATCTCGATCTTTCCTGTAACCACGATACCGCATTGTTCGAATGGGTGCTGATGTCCGGTGTCTTCTCTGCCCTGGACGATCTCCATGCAGGCCATCACCAGATTGTCGCCGCACTCCGCCACGCTCCGAATGCCCGGTCTGAAATCCTGCAAATTCAATAGGCTGACGCTATTCCAAAACCCCATTTTCTCTCCCCCACATTCCCGCCCGCATCCCTTGTTCGAGTCGAGTCGGCCAGTTTCTTCCGACAGGTATTTTCTTAGCTTGATACCTGGTTACCCGTATCAATCCTGCCTCCTCAACCGTTCACTTTGGCCTTCAACTTCTTTCCCGCCTTAAAATACGGCAATTTTTTCTCTCCTACCTGAACCTTTTTCCCAGTCCTTGGATTCTTTCCCACATAGGCGCCATATTCCCGAACAGAAAAGCTCCCAAATCCCCTGATTTCAATCCTGTCTCCCTCCTTCAAGGCATTAGTAAATCCCTTAAACACCATGTTCACAATTTCGAGTGCCTCTTTGTCTTTGAGCGGTTCCTTTTTTGCCAACGCTTCGATCAGATCAGATTTATTCATGATTAACTGCTCCTTTTAGAGATTTCAGATCCACCGGCGCATCGGTGCGCGCCGAGTCTATGGCTGCTCTCACCAATGCGAGGGCGGCAAGCGCCGCTTCTCCATCTGTCTCCGGCCTTCTTCCCGTACGGATGCAGTCGGCGAACTCGTCGACTTCCTCGAGGATAGGATCGCCGATCGGCAACGGGACCGTCTCCGGCTCGTCTTTACCCTTGTCGAAGAGCTGCAGGCAGGTATACTTGTCGACAACCGACCAGACCTTCAGGTATTCATCGAAGGGGAGATTCGGCAGGCTGAGGTTGCAGATGAGGTGTGCATCGGTTCCATAGACCCGGATCCAGTTTGCCCTGGGTGAAGCATAGGTGGAACCGAGATGACCCAGGACGCCCGACTCAAACTGGAACGTCGTCATCTCCGCATCTTCAACATCCGCTGGAATGTAGAGTTTGCTGAAGAATGAAAACACTTTTTTGACGGGACCAAAAAAGTGGTTCAGCGTATCGGCGTGATGGATCCCCATGGTCATAAGCGCGCCCGCGGGACATCCGGATTCGTCGCCGTACCACCGCCATTTGTCGGGGGTCAGTTCGAACCCCAGCCTCGCGGAGAAATTCGACTCTACCATCACCGGCTTGCCGATGGCGCCCTGATCGATGAGTTCTTTCATCTTCCGGAATCCGGCCAGACGGCGCATATCATGGCCGACAAGCAGCACCACTCCCGCTTCCCGGCAGGCCTCCACCATCTTTCTCCCATCGGACATCGTATTGGCAATCGGTTTTTCCACATAGACATGCTTACCCTGTTGCGCCGCCGCAAGGGCATGCTCGGCATGGACGGCATTAGGGGTTGTGATAAGGACCCCATCGACATCCGTTCTTTTCAGGACATCCTCAAAACTCTTTTCCTGATCGCAACCGTACTTCTTGCTGAAGGCCGCGCGTTTCTCCGGGGTTCTTGAATAGCAGGTCGCCAGTTCCAACCTGCTGCTTCTTTGGACCGCATTGGCGATCACAGCCGACCAGCTCCCGATCCCGATCAGGGCCACCCTGACCTTGTCCTGCTTGACCATGATAGTTATCTCCTTCTGTTAGAGATCGTCAGTCGACTTTGACGAAATCCGCCGCGAGCGGGGGACAGGTGAAGAATTCCACGAAGCGGAACTCGCTCTCGGAGCGGTTGACCGTGGTATGCTTTTCCCCGGCGGGGATCAGGAGGACATCTCCGGGTTTCACGACGGTCTCTTTCCCCTCGACGATCTCCACCGCTTCGCCGCTGATGGGGATCAGAATCGACTCCCGGTTCTTGTGGTAGTGGTAAGGCACCTGGCTGCCTGCAACCAGCAGACCGAACATCCCGCCGAGATTCTTGAAACCGTCGCCTTCCAGTTTAATCTCCGGCCGGTAGGGCTGACCGGGGGTCTGATTCTCGATTTTACGCAGGTCTTCCACTTTGATGATTTTCATTGACTCTCCTTTTGCGATTCATTACAAAGCAAAGAACACTTCCTTGCCGGGAAGTCCCCGCTCCGTGGGTGGGGAGCTTCGCTTCCGGCCGACGGAGTATATGAAGACGGCATTTGCGTGTCAAGACAATTTAGAGGATGTGTCGTATGAAAAGTATCTGGAACCGGGTGCTCAAGATTGACCTGAGCCGGGGCGCCTTTGAGGTGGAAAAGCTCCCCGACGACATCTACGAAAAATTCCTTGGCGGCGCGGGCCTCGCGGCCTATTACCTCTGGCGCGAATGTCCGGCCGGCACCACCGCCTTCAGCCCCGAAAACCGTCTCGTTCTTGCTGCCGGCCCGATGCAGGGGATCAAGCAGACGGGGGCATCCAAATGGTCCGCCGCGGCGATTTCCCCTTCGATCAATATGAACGCCGACTCCGCAGCGACCGCCTCCTTCGGAATCGAGATGAAACACGCCGGCTGGGATGCGATCGTCATCAGCGGCCGCGCCCCGCAACCGGTCTCCCTCGCCGTGGACAACGACCGGGTGGAATTCCACGATGCAAAACATCTCTGGGGGAAGAACGCTTACGCTGCGGAGGACGGGTTGAAGGAGGGCCTGCAGGACGATTACTCCTGTCTGACGATCGGCAAGGCGGGCGAGAGCCTGATCCGTTTCGCGAACATTCAGACCGGCAAGAAGTCGTTTCTCGGCCGCTGCGGGTTGGGCGCCGTGATGGGGTCAAAAAGGCTAAAGGGGATCGCGATCCGCGGCAGCAAACAGATTTCTCTGTACGATTCCGCCGAGGTCGACCGACTGAACCGCGAGATCAACCGGCGCCTGTATCTGCTGGATGCCGAAAAACCGGAGCTGCTCAGGGCCTCCGTCGCGGGAACGGCCAGGGCTACGGAGCGGTTCGCGCCCCAGGGAAACCTGCCGATCAAGAATTTTCAGCTCGGGACCTTCCCCGAGGGGGTCGAGGCGTTTCGGACGGCCAATTATGTCCGGGAACTCAACGCCAAGCCTTGGCCCTGCAAGTATTGCGTCATCCGGTGTCACAACCGCTGCGAGATCAAGGAGGGACCTTACGCCTACAAGGGGAAAGGTCCGGAGTACGAATCTTTGGCGATGATGGGGCACAACACGCTGATCACAGATATCCGGGCGGTCGCCTACGCCGGCGAGTTGGCCGACGAGTACGGTATGGACACCATTTCCATCGGTTCGGCGATCGCCTGGGCGATGGAGTCGTTCGATCGGGGGGTCATTGATAGAAGCGATACGTACGGCCTCGATCTCGCCTGGGGCAATGCCGAGGCGATGGTCGAGATGGTTCGGAAGATCGGCGAGCGAACCGAGGGATTGGCCTATCTGCTCGGCGAGGGCGTCAAGACCGCCTCCGAGACAATCGGCAGGGGGTCGGAGGCCTGGGCGATGCAGATGAAGGGGCAGGAGATCGCCGCGCACAATTTCCGCGCCCAGTACGTCTCGGCCCTCAATTACTGCACCGGGGTCGCCTCAGGGCCGAGCCACGAGCGGGCCAACACCCAGCATCTCTGGGTCAACAAGCTGCGGATGCCCGAGTGGGGGGTGGAACTCGACGAGGTCGGCAACGACGAACGCTGGTCCTGGGAAAAGGCGGCTATCCGGCATGCCAAGGTCCACGACTACAGTAACGTCATCAACTCCGCCTGTCATTGCAAGTTCATGGAATACAACGGTTATACGATGACCGACCTGCTGGCCACGATCAACGCCTGCACGGGCTTGGGCTGGAGCCACGAGGATCTGCGCCGCTGCGGCGAGCGGATCACCAACCTCCAGAAGCTGCTGAATATCCGCTACGGCTGGAAGAAGGAGGACGATTTCCGCTATCCAAAAAGGTTTCTCGAACCGGTCGAGGACGGCCCCGCAGCAGGCAAGGCGCCTCTCGGCCTGGACGAGGCAATCCTCGACTACTACCGCGAGCGGGGCTGGGGTGAGGACGGAATCCCGACGCTCGAAAAGCTCCGTGAACTAGACTTGACGGCTACGTAAATTTTTCTTACTTGGCGGCAGATTGTTTCGGCTGTTGAGCCCAGATTTTAGCAATTTGCACCGTTTCGTTCTCCCAGTATTTGGTGAGCTCTTCATGGTTCATATAATGCACAACCTCACCCGCCGTTTCAATGGTGTCAACGAATCGCTTATCTTTCACGGAACTCTCGAGAACCTCTCTTAGCTTTTTCACGACCGGCGCGGGCGTATCTTTCGGAACCAGAAGCCCGATCCAGGCGTTGTATTCCGCGTCCACACCCAGTTCTTTTACAGTCGGCACTTCCGGAATCGATTTGAGCCGGCGGTCGCTCTGAACCGCCAGCACCCTCAATTTATTCCCGCGGTAGAGGGGAATCGTGGAGGGACAGAACTGAGTTGTGAAATCGACATGTCCTCCGACCACTGCGGCCAGAGCAGGAGCCCCTCCTTTATGCGGTACATGCCGGGCTTTAATCCCTGTGGCCCTCATCAGAATTTCAGCCGGAACATGGCTCATGCCGTACAGGCCGCCGGAACTGAAGGCATAGTGGCCAGGCTTCGCCTTACAGTCTCTTACGAGGTCATCCAGGGTCTTCCAGGGGCTATTGGTCGGTACGGAGATCAGGGTCGGGCTCAGGATATAGGCGCCGATCGGAATGAAATCCTGCCGGGTCGCCAGGGGCTTGCGGCCGTTTACGAGTTCCCATTCAACCGCGCAGGTGATGGTTGTACAGCCCATCATCACCGTGTAGCCATCCGGTGGAGCCTGGGCGCCTGCTACGGTGCCAATCATCCCCGCGGCCCCCGGTTTATTCGCTACCACAATGGGTTTCCCTAAAATTTTTTCCGCCGCGGCGGCAAAGGCCCGGCCCGGTATATCCAAAAAGCCGCCCGGCGGATAGGGATTGATCAACGTGATCGGCTTGGTCGGATAATCAGCCGCGCAGACCGGGCTAAAACCGAGACCGAGAGTCAAAGTCAGCGCCAATGCCAATACGGGAAAACATTTTTTTGCTCGCATAGGATACCTCCTGTTGTTTTGAGTAATGGAATGTTTATCCTTCCGCTCATAGGGGGAATAAGAAATCAGGCCCGTCGGAGTCTTTCTCTCAAGGTTGTCCTGAGTCATAACTTTGTTATCGCTATAGGAATCATCAAATGTTGTCAAGGGTAAAATGATCCGATGCTCGAACACGATCGCGCTTTTGCCGTTGACATCGCATAACCCTTGCCATAGTATCGTCAATCGAACGATGCATGATGCGATGCTGGCGGCGGCATGAATCAGTGAACTTGCAAAGATCTTAGTTGCAGCGAAGAGGGACGGCTTCGTAAAAAGGCCGCAGGCAAGGCGCGCGAGATCCGAGGAGTGAGGCGTACTTTGCAGTACGCCGCAACGACGAGGCGTGAAGCGCAACGTAGCATCCGGACTTTTTACGAAGCCGTCAGCGCCTGGTGATTCGGAGGGGATCGTGACATGGCGGAAGTTGAAAACAGGCGCATTGGCCTGATAGCCGACAGCCACGGGAATATCGAGGCCACACGGCAGGCGATCCGCCTCCTGAAGGGGCTCGATGCCGATGTCCTGGTCCATCTGGGGGACTTCTGTGATTCGATCCACCACGATCGGACGGCAGCTATGATCGGCCTTCTTGAAGAGCACCGGATCCTTACCGTCAAGGGAAACAACGACTTTCTCGTGGAAAATATGCTGGCCGATACACGCCGGTCGCTCGATCCGGAAGGGCAACGAACGCTCGCCTTCCTCCGGAGAGTCCCCGTGACACGAACGCTAAACGGCCTCAGTTTCGCCCACTCTCTCCCCTTCGACTCCCTCCGGTCGTTCTACGAGCCCATCGACACGGGCGACACACAGCGGGCGGCACGACTCTTCGCCGAGACGGATTTTCGGCTCCTCTTCTGCGGCCATTCACACCTTCCGATCATCTTCCGGAAGTCTGGCAGCCGCGTGACACGGGAACAGTCACCCCCGCGGGAAAAGCGGGTCCTGGGCGCCGCCGGTGATGCGCCGAATACTGGGGAAGACAGCGGCGCCAAAGATCGTTTCATTGTGGTTGTAGGCGCGGCGGACGACGGGGAATGTGCGCTTTACAACCGGGAGGCCGGCGACTATGAAAGACGACAGATCTTTGAATAATTAGGGGGAACCATGGCGGAAAAATTCATCGCTCTGAGAAATCTGCGCTTTCTGCTTTACGAGCATCTTGACACGGCGGCGCTGACAAGGCATCCCTACTTCGCCGACCACAGCAAGGAAACCTTTGACATGGTCCTGGAGACGGCGATGCGGATGGGGAGAGGGATCCTTTTTCCCGCCCTGTCGGAGATGGACAAGAAACCTCCGGAGTTCCGGGACGGCCGGGTCTTCGTCCACCCTGTCGTTGCGACGGTCATGAAGGCCTGCGGCGAAGGCGGCTGGATCGGCGCCCAGGCGCCTTACGACGTCGGGGGCCAGCAGATCCCGAACACGATCATGACGGCCTTTCGGGGGATCTTCTCGGCGGCAAACTATTCGGCTTCCGTCTACCCCTTCCTCACCACCGGCGCAGCCCACCTGATCCTCTCCTTCGGCGCACGGGAACTGGTCGACACCTATGTCCCGAAGATGTTTGCCGGCCAATGGCAGGGGACGATGGCCCTCACCGAGCCGCAGGCGGGTTCTTCCCTCACCGACCTCAAGACTACCGCCCACCCGACGGCGGGAGGGTATTACCACATCAAGGGACAGAAGATCTTCATCTCTTGCTCCGACTACGAATCGATCGGGAACGTGGTCAACCTGCTCATCGCCAGGATCGAGGGGGCGCCCCCCGGCGTCAAGGGGATATCGCTTTTCGTCGTGCCCAAGAAACGCCCGGACTCTCAGGGCGGGCTCACCGGCAACGATGTGACCTGCATCGGGATCTACCACAAGTTAGGCTACCGCGGCGCGCCGATCACACAGCTCGCTTTCGGCGACGGCAACGACTGCCGGGGCTGGCTTGTAGGCGAGCCCCACAAGGGGCTCCGCTACATGTTCCAGATGATGAACGAAGCGCGCGTCGATGTGGGGATGGGGGCTGCGGCAATCGCATCGGCCGCCTACTGCGCCTCCCTGGAGTATGCCAGGCAGCGGCCGCAGGGGCGGCCCATCGCCGGGAAGGATCCCCTGGCGCCGCAGGTCCCGATCATCGAACATGCCGACGTGAAGAGGATGCTCCTCTTCCAGCGCGCCGTCGTTGAAGGATCGCTCTCCCTCATCTTCCAATGCGCCCAGTATGTGGATCTTGCCCTGGTGACCCAAGGAGAGGAGAAAGAGCGATACGAACTCCTCCTCGACCTTCTCACCCCCATCGCCAAGAGCTACCCGTCGGAGATGGGAATCCTCTCGGTGAGCCAGGGACTCCAGTGCTTGGGCGGCTACGGTTACTGCGATGAGTTTCCTCTGGAGCAGTACTACCGGGACGTCCGGATCCATCCGATCCACGAGGGTACGACGGGGATCCAGGGGATGGATCTCCTCGGCCGGAAGGTGGTGATGAAAAATGGGAAGGCCTTCCTCCTCTACCTTGCCGAGCTGGAGAAGGCCATCGCCGCAGCACGGGCGATTCCCGACTGCGCTTCCTCGGCGGAGGCGCTCGCCGCGGCCGTGGAGACGCTCAAAGCGACGACGGCTTCGCTCACGTCTCTGGCGATGAAGGGCGAGATCGAATTGTTCCTTGCCGACGCCACGCTTTACCTGGATTTCTTCGGACTCATCACCGTCGCCTGGCAATGGCTCCTGCAGGCCGTCACGGCGGCAAAGGCCCTGGCGGCGAACACCGACGCAGCCGACGCCGATTTCTACCGGGGGAAGATCCAGACCTGCCGCTACTTTTTCGCATACGAGCTTCCTAAAATCAGCGGTCTTGCCGCCCGCCTGAAGGCAAGCGGCGACGGGCTCACTGTTGCGATGAAACCGGAGTGGTTCGACTGACCTTCATGCCCCTTCCGGATGCAACGAAGGAGACGGATATGGACGAGATGCCATTGGAAAAGAAGGAACTCAAGGAGCTGCTCGTCAAATGCTGGATGACGCACGACGCCATGTGGTTCACCCACTGCCTGCAGGAGTGCGGCATCGACAAAACGAGCAAGATCAACCGTGAAGCCGTCAAAGCCGTGGCGGCGGTGGAGATCGGGCGGCTGAAGAAGGCGGTCGGTGTGGATGAGCTTTCCACATTCGGAGCGTTCTGGGACTTTTTTCAAACGGCGATGGCCGCCTTTACGGGGGATTTCATGAAGTACTCCTTCGAGTCGAAGGGGACGAACCGCATCTCAGCCGTCTGGCACCGGTGCTTTGCCTACGAGGGGATCAAGGCGCTGGGGGTCATCGACCGATACGAATGCGGGATCATGACCCGCGTGGAGAGCTGGTTCGACGCCCTGGGCGTCAAATATGAAGTGGACCCGAAGGTGACCGGGTGCATGATGCACGCCGAAGGGCGGTGCTACCGCGACTACACCTTCTTTTTCGAACAGTGAGGGTTGTTTGCAGGGGAACCCTATTTTGTATTTGACATTCCTATGGATATTTAGCATAACTTCAATAACTAAGAGTTCTTTTCGGTTGTCACCGTTTTCGTAATAAAGGGAGATACGATATAAGACCCGTTACCTGCCGGCATAAAATTCCAAAAATTGTCTTGGGTGATCACAATGAAATATTGTCCCAAGTGCAACTCCTGGAGAGTACAGACGTCAGAACACGTAGTGAAGTCATATCGCTGCCTCAAATGCGGTTGGGTCGAAATCGGTGACATAAAACTGAGTTTGCAATCGTTCCCAGCCAGGAAATATCTGCGCCCTCTGCTTCAATCCGTTTGGGTGTATGTTGTTTTCTCCATGGTCATTCTGGTGGGAGGCTATCTCATTTCCGCAGAGGTGATTACCCCAGCCAAATACTTTTCCCTTCAGGATGTGGCAGCCCTATTCTCCGAAAAAAGCGAAACAGCAGGAGAAATCAAAGTAGAATCCGTAACGACAAAAGCGCCTGTCATTCCTGAGCCGCCGACCCGGGCCGTGCCAAGTTTACCCAAAGATTCTTCTTTGGGCGCAGAAAGTGCGACTTTGCGCCAGCATGTAAACATTCGTGTTGTAGCCAATAATAAGAGTAAACGTTATCATCTGCCGGGCATGAAATACTACGATAAAATACCCAGGGATCGTCAGGTCATTTTTACCTCGGAAGACGCTGCTCAACGGGCCGGTTACAGCAAGTCTGCAAGGTGAGGCATCTGGAAGATCGGGTTTATGATAGGCGCTTTCTTATCCTTTACCCTTACCCTTTGACAGGCTCTTTGACCTGGCTTCCCACAACTCACCCGCCGATTGCCTGGATTCGGAGGGCAGCGCTTCCGCCCGAATTCCCGCCTCCTCGATGGCGGCGTTGATCGCTATCGTCAAATAGGAAATGGCCTCCGCCAGCGAACAGTTCTTCGTCGCTTCCAGTCCCAGGGCAATTTTTTGCTGGTGATAGAGACTGTAATAGGTCAGGGACCCTCTCTGCTCCCGATGTCGTGAGCGTTTTCCCGAGGTGTTTGTGTTGTTGACCGTGAAGTGGAAATCTCCGTCGGAGATTCTCTGATTGGTCCGGTTGGCGACCTGCTTTGCGAAGTTTCCCAACTCTAACTTTCGACCGCTCGGCAGATGATACGTGGCTTTATCGATGACATTGGACTGTCCCCATTTGGAGGGATTTCGCTTGCGGGATACCCAGCGCGGATTGTAGAAGTCGTGGCCTTGATGGAGATTCAGGACATAATCCGACTGCCTTATCAGCTGTTTTGCCAAATTAACGAGTTTGGCATCGGGATTCGAACTGCCGGGGGGGAGATTGAAGAGGCGGTTCATATCGCCTCCCAGACCGCATCGCTTTCCTGAATCGACGGCCGGTCCGTTCAGGCGGGGTACGATGATCAGATTTCCCTTTTCCAGTTTGACGTCTATGTACCGCTCCGCAGTCAGGCAGCCTGCCCCTTCGTCGCCGTGGATTCCTGCAATGATAAGCAGCGTCGGCCCCTTTTGTCTTCCCTCGATAGTGTGGATGGTCAATTCCTGCCTGGTTTCTTGAAAATACGTCCTGGTTTGAGATCCCGCGACTGTCCGGTTCCCGTCGACTGCCAGACCATGAAAGCTGAAGCAGACAGCAAGAAACACCGCGACCGTTAAAAGGCAGACTCGCCGAAAATTGCCCATCCTGCTTGTCCTTTTTTTAGGTAGAAGATTTTTCTTGAATCAATCTCGAAGTTGCTGGAACGGTATTTCTGAACAAATCTTACCACAGCAACCTGTCGTTCCCGTTCCTGCGGCAAGACGATGGCCATTTGATCCACGCTCACGCGAATGAACTTTTTATGTCTATTCACCCGTTCCTTGTGACGTCTGAAGGCGTCAAATTTCATGCCTTCGCTGTTGGTAAAATCTTTTGAGTAATAAGTCAGATATTTCCCTGTATCGCCGCTCTCCCATGCCTGTCGCCAGGCATCCATGAAATTGCGGATTTCCTGAAGGAATTCTCTTTGTTTACTCTCTTTGACGATTGTGACTTTATCGACGATAGAGACATGGGTCCCGCTGGGCTTGAGCAGACCTTTGAGTTCCTTTATGCCGTCATTGGAGATGGCGATGCAGCCTTTTGTATTCAAGAGGTCTCCCGAACCGATAACCTTGCCGGGGCTGTGTCCATGGATCCAGATCCCCGTGCCGTCCTTTCTGTCTTTGCGATCCAGATAATTGGGATAATTCAGAACGAAAGCCCCTTCCCCATAAGTCTCGGGCAGAGCGCTTCCCGCTGTATACCGCAGGGTAAAATAACTCCCTTTTGGCGTGGCATAATCCCCGGCTTTCTTCTTGTCTTCGCCATTCGCTCCGATGATGCAGGGATAGGATTTGATGAGGACAAAACGTTCATCCTGGAATTTAAACAGATGCAGGAGCTTGCTTTCCTTCTCGCCGATCAGCGCGTACTCGCCTGCCGTTGCCCAGACAAGGGGCGCCGGCGTTTCGTCAACCGCTATCTTCAACCCGGCTGTTTTCGCCGGTGTGGCAGGCGCCCTTTGTTCCCCGGCCGGCCGTTTCGCCGTTCGGGTCTCAGGTTCGGCGGCCGCTTTCTCAGGAGCTGCGACAGGCGCCGCCGATAGAGCAACATCGATATGACGCCTCGCCTCAGCCATATGAACAAAGGCCTTCTGCATATCCGTCCCGCCCAACGACTCCTGGAGCAGGACCAGGCTCTTGTTTGTCGCTTGAAGAGCCTGCATCGCCGTCTTGTTGTTTTCTCGCTCTTTTAAGAAAAGGGTCAAAAGGACAATATTGAGAACAACAAGAATTGCGACCAGCGCAATCCCCACTTTGATATAAAAATCGCTTGTAACGGCAAGATAATTTTTTGGCAATTTCAACTTATGCATCCGCTTGGGCAAATTGAATATATGTCTGTCCAACCTTCGTTGTACTGGTCATGATCGCATTAACATAGCATTTAATACGGGCTTTTCTCATAACGTCGGTATCCGGTCAAGGAAAATAAACGGAAGCCTTTACACTCGACACCTATCCCTCCTTCTGGTATGTATTCGCTCATCATAGGGGACGGCCTCCTCTCGGTGAGAGGCCTTTGTGCATAACCCGGTTGGTGCAGGTAACTTCGATCAAAGCGGCGGATCGCATGGAACAGACGCGAAATGGTGAAGAGCGATCGGTCCGGAACCACGGATCGACAGCGACAAAGAAGGAGTGGCGGGCCCTTTCGGTCACCGTTTTTCTGGTCGGAGTGTCTGCGGCCCTGATGGCCGCTCCCCTGCCCGCCGGTCTTCCTCCGGCTGGACAGCGCGTACTGGCCGTGGCCGCCATGGCGATCGGCCTGTGGTGCACCGACGCGATCCCCGCGGCCGTGACGGGGCTTCTGGTGGTCATCGCCCTCACGCTATCGGGCGGCGTGCCGGGATTTGGGCAAGCGCTGGTCGGTTTTGCCGAACCGGTAGCCTACTTCCTCATCGGGGTGCTGACAATCGGGCTGGCCGTTTCGCAAAGCGGTCTGGCCGAGCGGGTGGCGCGCTTTTTTCTGCGGTATTGTCGGGGGAGCGCACGGGCTCTTTTCCTGCAGCAGTTGCTTTCCTTCCCGCTGCTCACGCTGCTGCTTCCCTCGGCGACGACCCGCACGGGGATTCTTGTCCATGTGTATGAGCAGGCGCTCGATCTGAGCGGGGTGCCACGGGGCGCCCCGCTGGTCAAGGCCGTCATGCTCTCGCTCAACTCCATCAACCGGCTCGCTTCGACCGTCCTGCTGACCGGAGGGATCACGCCGGTCCTGGCGGCGTCGCTGATCGGCGGGATCTGCTGGGGCCGGTGGCTGGTGCTTATGGTTGTACCCTATGGGGCCCTGCTGACGGTTGGCGCGGTTCTGATCTATCTCCTCCACAGGAAAGGGTTCAACGATCCCCTGCCGTGCATACCGCAAGCGGCGCCCCGCCCGCTCTCCGGGAAGGAGGGACGGACGCTGGTCATCACCATCGGGGCTTCTCTGCTCTGGCTCACCGATGCGTGGCACCATTGGAATCCGGCCCTGCCGGCGATCCTGGCCTGGGCCTGCCTGATGATGCCGGGTATCGGGGTGCTCACCTGGAAGGATTTCGAGCGAAATTTTGGCTGGGCCAACTTCTTTGTGCTGGCCTCATCGTTGTCGCTGGCCCGTGCGCTCTCCAACAGCGGCGCCAGCGCCTGGATCGCCGAGGGCATCGTCCGCAGCACGCCGGCTTTTTCTCAGCAGCCCATCCTGGTCCTGGTTCTGCTGCTCCTCATTGCCGCCCCGATCCGCCTGCTTATCCCCAATATCACGGGTTTTCTCGCCACGACCATCCCGATCGCCATGTCGATCGGCGCGACCGCGGGAATCAACCCCGTCATCTGCGGTCTGGCGGTGATGATCGCCGGCGATGCCGTCCTGTACTATCCGGCGCAGAGCGCATCGTCCCTGTTAGTCCACGAACACGGCCACCTCACAGCGACGGAAATCTTTCGCTTTGGTTTGTGGATGACCCTTGTAGCCTATCTGGTAGTGCTCTTCGTTGCTCTGCCCTATTGGGCGGCCGTCGGCGAACCGCTTCGCCTCATCCCGCGGGGGGGATGAATCCACCGGACGAGGTCATTCTCAACAAAAAGAAAAGTCCCTCTGCGTGTCAAGGATTAAATAACCGGGTGTGAAACTTCACATTCACACTGAGGCAGGCGCTGATCTATTTGACGCAGCGGGTCCTCCCGTCGTCAGCTTCTTTTCCAGGCGCTCCCGGCGGCGGGCGAGGTCGGCGCACTCTTGCGGCGACAGGCGAGCTGCGCAAGAGCAGGCGCGCATCGTCAGCGCGAGGGCCCGGTCAAAGTCGCGCCGCCGGTGTTCACACCATTTGGCAAGTTCGACGAGAGCGAAGAGATCCTCACCGTCCCGCCGGACCATCTCCTCCCATATCGTCAAGGCCTCCGGCCATCGGCCCTGCCGCTTGTGGAGGAGGGAGAGCTCCCGGGCCGCCTCCCTCGCAGTCTCCGGGCAGGCGCACCCGCTCAGGGGGCCGAGAAGCCGGATGGCCTCGAAATGACGCTCGCGGGCCAGAAAAAGCCGCGCCGCCGCAAGGCGGTCGCCCTGATGGAATCCGGCGTTCTCCAAGTCGGGATCGATCAGCTCCGTCAGGTGAGCGGCAAGGGCCGCGAGCGAAAGGATGTCCAGACGGTTGTGCTCGAACACGTCGGCCATCAGGCGACCGTCGCGCCTTCTGAGCCAGTCGAAGTAGCGCTGAGGGATTTCGCTGCCGGGGATGTCCCCCTCCCGCTCGAACCCGAGGACCGCCGCTTCCAGTGTGCCCAGGCGTCGGTCGGCGAGACGGTGGCTCAGAAGACGGCGAGCGGGGTGGAGAAGGTCGAGATGGGGTAGCCCGGACAAAGGATCCGGAAGGCGGTTCATGATGAACCGGGCGGCGAGGAGCGTGGCATCGAAGGCCTTGCCGTTGAAGCTCACGAGGAACGTCCTTCCCCGAAGCTGGTCCTTCAGATGCAGGAGCGTCGCCCTCTCTTCGCCGTAATCCCTGGCAAAGAGCTGTTGCGTGACAAATCCGTCCCCTTCGAACCACCCGAGACCGATGAGAAAGGCCACCGTTCCGGTTCCTCCGGCCAGCCCGGTTGTTTCCGTATCGAGAAAGAGGGCCCGGCGGTAATCCAGCCCCCGCAGGGCCTGATCGTTCGCCAGAACGGCCAGCCTGCCCATGTCGAGGTCCGCAATATCCCCGATGCACCTCATCCCGTGGCGGTAGGAGCCTCCGGCGAGACGGTGCGAGCAAAAGAACAGACCCGCGTCGTTGGCCGTCTCCGTTCCCGAGACCAGCTCCCCCAGCGGTACGCCCCGGCTCCGTCCGGAAGGCCTCGCCGGCTGCCCCCGCTCATCCGGTCTTCGGGAGAGGAGTGCATCGACGCGCTCCCGCAGGACGCGGATCTCGTCGGCCCGCGACCCGTCCCCGGGATGTGCCGGTCCGCTATCCGGCTTCTTATCGCCGGTCAGCCGCTCCAAACGGTTCATCAGTCCCATGCGTTCATGATACCATGCTTGCGGACAAGTTCAACCGCTATTTCTGACGGCTTCATAAAAAGTCCGGATGCTGCGTTGCGCTTCATCCCTCGTCGCTGCGGCGTACGCCAAAGTACGCCTCACTCCTCGGGATTCGCGCGCCTTGCCTGCGGCCTTTTTATGAAGCCGTCTCTATATTTCAATTTGCTTGAAAGTTTAATGGAACCGAGATAGTGATCTTTGTTATGGAACGCTACCAATTGGAAGACATGGAGGTCATTTTCGATTGTGCCGGTCGGGATGACTGGGGGAAGTTCAGCTTTCCCGTATGGTACGGCATCCCCGTCAAGGTCAATTGGCGGGGGTACAGGGTTGATTTTAACCTCCGGGGAGGGTTGAAAAGGCTCACGGGAACGATGTCGGTATGGCCCGATCCTCAATCGTCGCTGAAAAGAACGGAAGGGAACGATTTCATTTATTACGGCACCTCCGGTTACGAATTCAGTTACGATCTGATCAAGAACTACTATATGCCGTTCAACGGCATTTACGAGAGCGACCTCTTTACAGAAAATCCATTGGAAGGCCGTCATGTCGGGCAGGCGCTGGATGCCTTCGACGGACTGGTAGAAGCAGCGGGCCGACTCGCCGCGTCGGCGCTGTGCGACAGGCCGCGCGATTTCCTCAAGAAAGTCGCAGCCAGAAACAGGGTAACGCTGGCGGAAGATGCCAAGACCCTGCACCGCATTATCGGCACGAACCTGCCGGTGCTGCCGCCCGACACCATCGATGTGGATTATGAAGTCATCCCCCTGATTGTGACCGAAGGGTGCAAGTCTAACTGCCGTTTTTGCCTTTTTAAAAGCGCGGGCGACTTCAGGGTGCGAAGCAGGCAAAGCATCGCAGCCCAGATAAGGGCTGTGAAGGATTTTTACGGCGCCGATCTGGTCAATTATAACTCTGTAGTACTGGGGCAGAATGATGCCCTGGCGGCGGGGGGTGAACTTCTGACCGGCACGGCCGATATGGCCTACGATCTACTGAATCTGTCTGCGTCGTATCATCGGGGAAGACCGCGTCTGTATATCTTCGGTGGCGTGGATTCTTTCCTTGCGGCGGACGATTCCCTGTTTGAGGGACTGGAACGTTTGCCCTACTCGACTTCGATAAATGTGGGCTTGGAGTCGCCCGATCAGGAAACGCTGGACAGGCTGGGCAAGCCGCTGCGGGCAGAAAAAGTAAGGGAATCCTTCCGAAAAATGCAGGAAGTCAACCGATGCCGGCGCAATATCGAAGTAAGCTGCAATTTTGTTTTGGGCGGTGATCTCCCATCCCGAAACGTGGAGGCAATAAAAACAATGCTTACGGAAGAAAAAACGACAAAGGGCAAAGGGGTTGTCTACCTCTCTCCGCTGCTGGGCGCCTCGCAGCGAAGGGAGGTTCTGAGGGAGTTCAGAGCGATCAAGATGGCATCCCCGCTTCCCGTCTTCATCTACCTGGCGCAGAGGCTATAATTCACGCTTAAGCGAGGATAATAATCAGAATCGATAGAAGAATCATGATATGGGCGACAACGATACCCCATTTGTGGCGCTGGTAGAATTCGTTTGCCTTCTGGATCCGTTCGAGCCCCCCGCACAGTCGCCTGAATCGATCAAGGCCCGGGTATTTGTCATTGTCCGTAGTAGAATCGTTTTGAAACGCAAACATGGGATAGACGGCATAGAGGTGATCCGCCAGAGGCCTAAACAGGGTGTCGATGATAATCCCCTGCCAGGGTTGGTAAGCGATGGATTCGGCATAAGGCCTGTTTGCGGCATACGCATGCATGAGGCTCTGGTAGCCGACCTTTTGGCAGTGTGTCCTGTCAAGAAATGACGGCTTCGTAAGAAAAACCCTTTTTACCAGGTCGTCAAGAAATGGCTGGATATTGATCGCATCATCGTTTATGGTACAAAAAAACATGAGTAAAAATGTCTATGGATACTCCTAAATTACCGCCTTGCGACCATCTGCCGAAACCCTATGAGGGTCCTACTTACGATGAGGTTCTCAGACTGAAGAACCGCTATATGACCCCCACATCGGTCCCTTTTTACACAACCCCCCTGATGATCGTCGAGGGGTCGATGCAGTATCTCTTTGACGACAAAGGGCGCCGCTACCTGGATGCCATCGGCGGCATCGTGACGATCAGCGTCGGACACTGCCATCCCTACGTGGTGCAGAGGGTGAAGGAGCAGACGGATCGGCTCCAGCACATCACCTCGATCTACCTCCATCCGAATGTTGCCAGATATGCCGAGATGCTGGCCGGCAAGCTGCCCGGCGATCTGAGTGTCTGCTATTTTATGAACTCCGGATCGGAAGCCAACGACATGGCGCTTCTGATGGCAAGGCTCTATACGGGCAACACCGACGTGGTTGCCCTGCAGAACGCCTATCACGGCGGCGGCGCTTCCACGATGCAGCTCACCGCCAACAGCGCCTGGAAGTACAACACTCCCCAACACTTCGGAGTCCACCATGCGATCAATCCCAATCCCTATCGGGGTCTCTGGGGTTATGACGATCCGGATGCCGGGGCAAAGTATGCCGCAGAAATCAAGAACGTGATCGATTATGCCACCCCCGGCCGGGTCGCCGCCTTCATTGCCGAGTCAATCCAGGGAGTAGGCGGCGCCGTCGTCTATCCCGAAGGGTTCCTCGAGAGGACGTATGGGTATATCAGAGACGCCGGTGGGCTCTGCATTGCCGACGAGGTGCAGACAGGTTTCACGCGAACCGGGACCCATTACTGGGGTTTCGAAAACCACGGCGTCATTCCCGATATCGTCACCATGGCCAAGGGCATCGGCAACGGCGTTCCCCTGGCTGCCGTCGTGACGACGCCCGGCATCGCCGCTGTTCTCTCCAGCCGGATTCACTTCAACACCTTCGGTGGAAATCCCGTCTCCTGTGCAGCCGGGATGGCCGTCCTGGAGGTCATCGATCGGGAAAACCTCCAGAAGAACGCACTGGAGAGGGGCCATGAGCTGATGGAAGGGTACCGGAAACTCATGGCCAGGCATGAGATCATCGGCGATGTGCGCGGTCGGGGACTGATGACGGGGATCGAACTGGTGAAGGACCGCCGGACGAAAGAACCGGCGAGGGAGGCGTGTCTGCGCGTTTTCGAACGGCTGAAGGACCTGGGGGTGCTCGTGGGCAAGGGAGGGCTTCATTCCAACACGCTGCGGATCAAGCCTCCGATGTGCATCACCCGGGACGACGTCGAGTTCCTTTTGGAAGCCCTCGATATGGCCATCGGCGAGCCGTAGGCCGCGAGGTCGTCATGTTTTATCCCGGTTTCTTTCCGAAAACGGCCACGAAGGGGTTGTTGAACGGGACTTTTTCGTCGCGCGCTCTTCCCCGCTGCGGCCGGGATTGATCGGGCCTTCCCCTGTCCTGTCGCGGTTGGATCTTCTTGGGCGGCTCTTCCTTCCGTGGCGCTTCCTGCGCGGTTTCTTCCCGCGGCGGATTTCCGCGCTCCGCTCTTGGCAAGGGTCCTCCCTTCGATGCCGGCTTTTCCTTTCCGGACCTTTCGTCGCGCGGCTTCGGCGGTTTTCCCCCGACGGATCCGCCTTCCTTTCCCGTTCGCCGTTTCCCCTTCGCCTTGACGGCGGCCCCATCGACCGCATCCGGGTGTGACTTCAAGGTCAGAGAGATCCGCTTTCGCTCCAGATCGACGGCGAGGACCGTCACCTCGATGGCCTGCCGGACCTTCAGAATTTCGCCGGGATCCTTGACATACCGGTCGGCGATCTGGCTGAGATGAACAAGGCCGTCCTGGTGAACGCCGATGTCCACGAAGGCGCCGAAGGCGGTGATGTTCGTCACGATCCCGGGGAGTTTCATCCCGGCCGCGAGGTCCTCGATCTTTTCGATCCCTTCGGCAAAACGGAAGGCCTCGAACCTGGCGCGGGGATCGCGACCCGGCTTCGCCAGTTCGGTGAGGATATCGTTCAAGGTCGGAAGGCCGATCTCGCCGGTCACATACCGGGTGGGGTCGATCTTTTCCCGGAGCGCCTC
>MICN01000116.1:14976-17796 GCA_001829875.1 Syntrophus sp. GWC2_56_31 | reverse complement strand
TGATCTCTCTGTGCATGAAACCTCACAATGTGCAGATTCAATCACCGGCAAGCGATACCTCTTGGTTTTCGCTATTCCACAGGTGCGTCCAAATGGCAGATTCTGACACTCTCGCCCGATTGAAAGCTCCGTGTCCTGCCATGATCTGCGCCCAATATGATCATGTGACATCTGACTCGATTGATTTATTTCTTGATTTCGTAGAAAAATTCCCCCATAGTAACACTCAAACAGGTAAACAAGACGACTAAAATTCCAAAGAGTTGCAAATCCCCGCGAGAGGGTTTGTTCAACTTAAGTTTTTACGTCGGCTCCGCGCCGTAAAAACTTTTAAACGTTATGTTGAGGAAAAAGGAGAAATGAATGCTGCTTGAGAATTTTGAGTTCGACAAAGAACTATATCGAGAAGCGTATGCATTTCTTATGGACGTACATGGCATATCGCATGCCATTATCGACAAACACTTGTTTCCTGAAGATAAACGAACGAAACCGAACACTCTAAGCTTAATCTACAAAGCTCTCTTGGAGTCTGCACAAAACGTGCAAATGAGTCCAAATGTTATAGGTAAATCTATAAGTGGGATAAAGGGGAACATTGAGCCTTTGAGTGGAGTCCTGTTCGATTTTGACCCTAAGAAAACCTGTGAAAAATATCGGACTTACTCGGCTGAGAAACTATTTGAGGAGATTAGGCCTTTGCTGAAACGTCCCCCTCACACCGGAAAGAATAGCCTTTGGTTAAGATACTGCAAAACAATAATTTCCTCTTCAGTTTTTCTGAGCCAATTTGAGAATCAGGGCCAGTTATACAGATTTGTAGATACATATTATGACGATGACAAAATGCGACCCTTTTTGCCAATGTTACTGAGTTACGAAATCGACGGCTTTGGGTTTGCTTTGTCATGTGACTTCCTAAAGGAAATGGGTTATGTGAAATTTGGCAAGCCAGACACTCACGTAAAGGATGTTTTTGTCGAGTTAGGGCTGCTTGGCACTGTTCCGAAAAACTCCTCGAAAGCAGACTATCTGTCGCTGAGGCTTTTAGAGAGAATAGCCAAAAGTAATGAAACAACGGCATATGCAGTTGATAAGCTTCTCTGGTTAATAGGCAGTGGGAATTTCTATCTGGAAAAACTCGAAGTTGCCAGTAAGAAGGATGAGTTTATTGAACATATGAAACAAAGGCAACATAACCACAGCGCCCACCCGATCGCCGAAAAAGCCGGCTCCGGGTGACGCTCACGTTAGAAGGACCGAATACATCCAAGGAGAGTGGTATCCATAACGAATATGCGCAAAGAAATACGTTTCAATCGGTTTCGAATTCTTGCTGAAAGGCTTTTATTGCTGGTGCTTGCCCCTGCTTTGATAACACTGGCCATAAGTATCCTGCAGAGTTTTGAAACCGGGAGATCCTACATATGGTACGTTTTCGCAGCTACAATTCCGTTAGTAGCTATTGCGTATGCATTGGCTTACACAAGTATTTTTGAAGAGTACTTGCACGCACGGCATCAAAAAAGACGGGCGCAACGATTCCGGAAACCTTGCGTGCTAGTCCTTGACGGGCGCATTGAGAATGACTCCGGATCTCCACCTCAACCAATCTATACAGACCGCATTCCTCAACAATGGGTACAATCCCTTCGAGGCAACCATCCAAGTTGGAAGGTGAGGAATGCTCCTGTTTGCCGCATTTGGGAATTGTCAAATATTGATATCGTTATTAACCCATTCGGTGAGACTTACCCAGAAGAGGAGCCTGGACTGTACTCTACATTTTCTGCTGTGCGCAGATACGTCTTCGCTGGAGGAGTATGGGTCAATGTAGCGGGCTTTCCTTTCTATTACCAGCACAACCCGGCCACAAACACCAGTCATCTAGCTGGTCGTGCCGGACAGGCACGAGAAGAACAACCGGGATTATGGACTTATGATTGGGTGCCGCTGATTCAAGACGCTCTGCCCTTTGTTGTTCCAGATATGGGTCCCAGCGTAGCATCATGTTTGGTAAAACAAACCCCCGGCGAGATTGAACAATTCGGAGACATAGCAGGAAAAGGTATACCATCCAGAGCGGATGTATTTCGTGCGTATCCGGTCGAGACCCGTCAGATGCAGTCACTTTTACGAACGGATGACGATCGGCGAATCGTTATCGGAAGCGTGAAGTACGGTGATGGTTTTTTTCTGTTCGTTGGACTGAATATCAGAGGCTCGAATGGTGGTTTTGAAAAGGCGTTAGCTGCAATTGGAGGTTGGGCTGCCTACGAAACGCGTGCTAAGTAAGATCGCTTTCGCTGCTGGCACCTTTCTAACAATCGCGTGGATCGGACCACGAGTAACGATGTTGACAAAATCTAAGCCCTAGTGCGGCCGCTCACGCGGACGTTGGCTCGGACGCTACGCGCCGAGCCAACGACGCTGCGAATTGCCATCCGCTTTCTGGCCGGCGCTAAACGCGCCTGGCCATCAAGCGGCTGCAGCAGGCAGCCGTCCCCGCGAGCAAGCTCGCGTGTACGTCAGCCGCTGATCCGCAGCGTCGTTAGGCTCTTGATTACCCTACCGAAAAGTTGAGACATGGCCAAGACAAAGCCTATAAAGAATAAGGACCGAGAGGAACGCATAGAGATGGAGATCATCGTCGATGCTTACGGCCCTGAAGAACAAGCGATGGGATGGTATTATTACCTCGAAGAGAAGATTCAGTTTCCATTTACAGCAGTTTGTAGCACAAAGCGTGCTATCTCGCCATTGCAGATTAAAGACGAGGTTGACGTCCTTAGGATGGCTCCTGAAGAGGAGTGCGAGAAA
>MICN01000116.1:0-14958 GCA_001829875.1 Syntrophus sp. GWC2_56_31 | reverse complement strand
CCATCAATTCCACGGACGAACAAACCAAACAGGCGGTCGAGGATTGGCACTATTGGGTGCAGATGGGGTACCAGTTCGGGTGATACCGGCCCAATCAAATCCAGCGGACGGGGAATAAGCGCGGCGCAATTTTGGCAAAGGTCATTGTCCCCGCCGCTGATTTAGGGTGTTAGGGTGCGAGAAAAGAAATGATCACATTCGGTAGAAAAATCAACAATGATTATGGATGGGAGATAGCTCTATTACATAAACTGCGTAATTTTTCTGATGGAGTGACGTTTCTTGAAACGAAAATAAATTGGGATAGATATATAGGGGATCATACGCCAAGATTTGAATTTCATCTTGTATTGCTGAATCACACAGTTATCGAGATAAATGTGTATTATCTGCATCATAGAGAAAATGAGGATGGTTGATTTATATGAAGAATCTTCATCCAGAAGAGCTTAATAAGCCTAGGAAAAGAAGGCTGAGAAAGAAGCTTCGAGTTGGGAAATTTCAGGAATTTGGCTTCGAATTGAAATTTATTATAAATCAGAATCTAGGTGTTACATTTGATAGCGCATTGGATGAATGGATTGATTTTGTGGAATCTAAGGGATGGGCATTTGGAGGGGGTGGAAATATCGATGGGAAAGAAATCGATGGATTTATGGCAAATTATAGTAGAGGCACATTAAAAGAGGAAGACCGATTATCTGTGGAAGAATGGCTCAATAGCAAAGAATGGGTGGAAACATATCAAGTTGGTGAGCTTAAAGATGCCTGGCATGGTTGGTAATCATCGCCTAACACTGGAGTCAACCTTACTGCAAACAGCGTGGCGGTTTTTCAAAGGCATTGCACCGCAAAACGCTTTTTGGTATTTTAACGCTCTATACTCCGCATGTTTGCGGCAGGTTACCCTTATCGTTCGGCCAGTAAGATATGAAATATGAACAGACAAAAATTGCTTAAAAAAATAATTGGTAGTTCTAAAAATATAAGATTCTCAGACATGGTATATCTTGTTAGAGGCTTCGGTTTTGAGCTATCGAGAACTGAAGGCAGCCACCACATTTTCTTCCATCCTGATATCCCTGAACTCGTGAACCTTCAGAATGTCAAAGGCCAGGCAAAACCGTATCAAATACGCCAGCTCCTAAAACTGGTTGAGAAACATAATCTTAAACTGGAGGATGAGTAATGCGCGATTATCATATCAATATTTTCTATTCAGAGGATGACGACGGATACATCGCCGATATCCCCGACCTTGAGGCATGCTCCGCATTTGGTGCGACACCTGACGAGGCATTGCATGAAGTTCAAGAGGCCAAAAAACTATGGCTTGAGGCTGCGCGAGTAGTGGGAAAGCCTATCCCATCGCCAGAATACAGGCCGGTTATCTATCAGGTGGCGTCAGCTTGACAATACGGAGAATATTAATGAGCCTGGGCCGAACCTGCGTCTGCACCAGACCGATGGACGCACTGATGCAAATCGGCGCCGTCCCTCACCGGGTGGGAACGGATTTTCTGCCCGTCCTGACCGAAAAACTCGATCCTGGTTATCTGGATTTTATAAAGCGCATGAAAGCGATGCTGGACCCGAACGGGATCATGAACGCTTTTTCCTGGCGATGATGGCCTTGATTTCCTCCACCGTGACGCAATTCGCGATGGCCGTCTCCATCGCTTTCTCGACTTCGAAGATGATCTGCAGCTTCTCCAGAGTTGCAATGAGGGCTTCAGCGGGGATAGCGACCACGCCGTCTTCATCGGCGATAAGGATGTCGCCGGGCCGGACCGTCACACCGGCTGTTTCAATGGGAACATTGTAACCGATGACTTGTATGTCTGACGGCTTGTCCACCGTCGCCGAGCCCATGCAATACAGGGGCATGCCCATGGCCCGATAGCCGGCGATGTCTCTCGCCCCGCCGTAGACCACCATCCCCGCCAGTCCTTGACGTTTCGCGCATTCTCCCTGGTTGTCGCCCGTGAAATGGACGTCCATGCCCTTGCCGTCGATCACCAGAACGCTTCCGGCGGGGGTATCGCGAATGGTCTGATACATGGTCAGTTTGGGGTTGTCCGGACGCGGCGCGCCGAAGAGAACCGTGGCGACCCTTCCGACGACCGTTGCATCTTCGGACCCGCGGGCGGGCCGCACCCCTTTGATCCCACCGTTCAGTCCAATCAGGGCAAGGGCGTCGTTGACCATGCCGGTGTTGGCTTTTCTCAGCGCTTCAGCGGCTTCCCGCGGAATGGAAACAGCATGCGTCATCGGATCCACCTCCCTTCTCACTTCGACATCTTTCCCTTTTAATTTTATAGTATTTTCAAAACTATGCAAGCGGTAAATGACACGTGAATATCGCAAAATCTCTCTTGATAAATAGAACGATCTTTCTACGTTATGGCGGCATGATATTCTCAGATGGAGGCCATCTTCCGGCATAAAGCGCTCAGGATGCTTCTGAACAAGGGAAAGATCACGAAGGAGATGATCGCCATGCTCGCAACATGGCGTCATTCCGGGTTCCATGTCTTCTGCAGCAACCGCATCTCTCCTACTGATGATACGGCCATGGAAAATCTGGCGCATTACATCATCCGGGCGTCCTTCTCTCTGGAACGTATGCAGTACCTGGATCAGGAGGGGACTGAAATTGTTCCTGGATGAGGATATCCACACAACATTACCTTATCATCGCCCGTATTTTGTCCACCTGCTTGAGCTTCTAAATCTGCTACGGGACCTCCCCTCATCTCTTGTGCAGCCTCATGCGGCGTTTACTGTTTAGACTCATGCCTCTGCAAGCTGAAAACCTTTCTCCCGAAATAATCTCAGGCAGGCATCTGCGACGGCGCTGTCGTAAAAGATTCCCCTGTTCTTTTCGATTTCTTCAAGAGCCGCATTGATTCCCAAGCCAGGACGATAGGGCCTATGTGAGGCCATGGCTTCCACCACGTCGGCAACAGAAAGAATGCGGGCCTCGATGCAAATCTCATCCCCTTTCAGATTCCTTGGATAACCTGAGCCGTCCATCCGCTCATGGTGCTGGTAGACAATCTCGGCCAAGGGCCAGGGCGATTCTATGTCTTTCAGCATCTCGAATCCTCTTTGGGCATGTGCTTTAATGAGTGAAAATTCGATCTCAGATAGTTTCGTAGGCTTCGATAATATCTCCGCGGGGATAGATATTTTCCCGATGTCATGAATCGAACCGGCCATGCGGATGGCGTCGATTTTATCCTGTAAAAGCCCTATCTCCGTGGCAATGGCGCGGGCAAGATTTGCAGACCTGCGCTGATGACCTGCAGTGTATGGATCTCTTGCTTCCACGGTCGATACCATGACCTGGATGGTCGTGCTTATCGATTTCCTGAGACTGTCCAGGGTATCCTGGAGCTTTTCCTCCGCCCGCTTACGCTCGGTGATATTTCGCATGATGCCGCGAAACCCTATCGGTTGACCGGATGTATTCCTTATGAGAGATGCAGATGACTCGATGTATAGTTTGGTCCCATCTTTTTTAATAATTTCATGACCTACTCCTTTCGAAGGGTCCCCTGTCCTGAAAACTTTATTGAATTCCTGGAACAGCTTTTGGCCGTTTTCTTTATCGGTATATTGACGGTTATTCATGCCCATCAGTTCAGCGCGAGAATATCCGAGCATTCGGCAAACCGAGTCGTTAAAGAAGGTCAGGTTTCCGGCAATATCTACCTCGAAGTAGCCATCCTCTATGCTTTCGAGGATGTTTCGGTATTTTTCCTCGGATTGATTAAGTTTTCCCTCCGCCTCCTTGCGCTCAGTGATATCGCGGGCAATGCCACGAAACCTTGTTGGTTTCTCCCCTGGCTCTGCTATAAGAGATACCGACACCTCGACACGCCTCTTGGCTCCGTCCTTTCTAATCGCTTCCCACTCAAAGCCCTTTGACGGAACCCCGGTTACATAGATCTTCTTAAAAGCCCGAGAGACATTCTTTACGTTTTCGGAGTCCGTTAATACCTTGTAATTCATGCCAGACATTTCTTCTCTGGTGTAACCAAGGATACGACAAAGAGAAGTGTTGAAATATGTGAAATCGCCGGCCCGATCGACTTCAAAGTAACCCTCTTCGATGTTCTCAAGGATGTTTCGGTATTTTCCCTCGGATTCGCGAAGTTCCGCCTCCACTTGCTTAAGTTCTGATTCCGATTGTTCCAGTTCCCGGATCCGCTGCTTTAAGGAGAATATTTCGTCGATCCATTCCGGGTTTCTCTCGGCCGGTTCATTCATTTTGGACTCCCGTTTCTCGATAAAACGATAAGACGATCGGAAATAAAATCGGAAATGCGGTGAATGATCCTGATGATCCGGGCCACATCAAGACTGACCAGGCAGGAACTTGCTCTTGGCAAGGTTTGCGGCCTCGGCCTTCTCTTTTTCCTGTTTCGCCCGCGCCTGGGCGCGGCGCATAGCCTCGGCGATGCTGGAGATCATTATACAACTGAAAATCAGGCAGTCGCAAGCTGGAAACTTTTCTCCCGAAACAATCTTAAACAGGCATCTCCGACAGTATTGTCGTAAAGGAGTCCTCTATTTTTCTCAATTTCCTCCAGGGCGGCGTTAATTCCCAGGCCGGCGCGATAAGGACGGTGAGACGCCATGGATTCCACCACGTCAGCCGTGGCGAGGATGCGGGCCTCCATGAGAATATCATCCCCTTTCAGATTTCTTGGGTAGCCGGAGCCGTCCATCCGTTCATGGTGCTGGTACACGATCTCCGCCAGGGGCCAGGGGGATTCCACATTCTTGAGAATCTCGTACCCTTGACGGGCGTGTTCTTTAATCAGGGAAAACTCGATGTCAGATAGTTTTGTAGGCTTAGACAATATCTCCGCTGGAATGGATAGTTTTCCAATGTCATGGATTGATCCGGCTATCCGGATGGCGTCGATTTTATCCTGATGTAATCCCATCTCTGTGGCAATGGCGCGGGCAAGGCCTGCCGACCGGATCTGGTGGCCGGCCGTATAGGGATCTCTTGTTTCCACAGCGGATGCCATGACCTGTATCGTCGCACCAACTGCCTTCCTGAGACTTTCAAGGGTCTGCTGAAGTTCCTCCTCCGCCCGCTTGCGCTCGGTAATGTCCTGGCCTTGGGCGATGACGGCAATCGGAGTCTTTCCGTCCGGCGCCATCACGATGGCCGAGTTCCACAGCACCGTCCGGTCCGTGCCGTCGGCATTGAGAATGTCGATCTCCACTGTCTCCCAGCGTTCGCTCGGTTGGGTCTTTCGGATGAAGGACATCGAAGCGTCAACCTGCAGAGGTGGAAACAGGATCTCCAAACATTTCCCGATGACTTCCCGCGATGTTCGCCCAGTCAGTTTCTCGAATGCACGATTGAACCGGGTGATGCGAAACTCAGTGTCCCAAACAATGATCGGTGCATTGGCGCAGTTGATCAAGTTGTCCAGATACTCGTTGCTCTCCCGCAGCGCTTCCTCGGCTTGACGCCGCGACAGGGCGATGGCCAGGCTGTCGGCCATTCTTTCGAAATGGGCAATCAGCTCGGGTGTGAAATGGTTTGGACGGCGGTCGTTGAATTGCAGCAATCCGAAAACCTGATCACCGGTGCGCAGGGGGATCAGCACCACTGACTCATACCCCTCGCCATTGCACCGGTTGCAGGTGAGCGCCTGGCGGTCGGCTTCGGTGGTGCTGGCAAGCAGAGCGGTGGTGTTGTTGGACCAGAAGCTCCCCTGGGCGGTGAAGAACGGTTTGGCGGGGTCGAACCGGCCGCACAGGATGTTGCCGCACATGCCCTCAAGGACGGGATTGCCTGCGCCATCGCGCAGGATTTCTCCGTCCGGGCCGTACGCACAGAGTTGATTTTCCGCTTGAACAAACGTGGTCGGAAAGCCGCGGGTTTCGTAATACGGATAGTCGTCCCCGGCGCGCAGGCGGATGCCGACGGCCTCGCACCCCGACCAGCCCTGCAGGGAAGCGGTCAGGTCCGACATGTGTCCACGGAAATCGCCCGGCGTGTTGACCAGCAGAATCAAGCGCGCCGTCAACTCACGCTTATCCTCCTCGAACTTGCGCTCGGTGATGTTGCTTATCACGACGCGGCAGACGGGCGCGCCTTCGGCGTTCAACGCGGAGAAGGCTTCCAGATGCACCCAGAATGCCGCCCCATCCTTTTTCACCATCCGCAATTCGCTCGCCTGCTGTTCACCGGTCTCAAAGAGCTGTTTGCGGTGCTGGTAGTAGAGGTCCTGGTCTTCCTTCAGGATGAACCTGGTCAATGGCTGCTTGACCAGGGCGCTTCTCGCCACGCCCAGCAGGGTGGCGGCGGTGAGGTTGGCCTCCAGGATCAGCCCCTTTTCGCTGACGATGCAATAGCCCACCGGGGCCAGATCGTAGAGGTCGAAATACCGCGCCCGCGCGGCGCCCAGTTCCATTTGCGCCTTGCGCAGCTCCTCGTTCTGCATCTCCAACTCGATCTGATGCACCCGCAGCTCGTGGAGCATCTGCCGCGCCGCCTCGATGGACAGCGATTCCATGTCTTCCGGTATCAGGAAGGCATTTCGTTTGGCGGTTCCCTCCGCCCGCCGGCGCAGAGCAACAGCCGGAGTTTCGGATTCAATGCCCGTGCGAATTGTGTTCATAGCAATCCTCTTTTCTTCCTACCCAATCATGCCCCGGCATGATTCCCGTTTTCTTCGTTTCTCTTTTTTCCGTTCATGATGTTCCCGTTGCTTCAGCGCTCAGATGAGGGGGGTCATCTCCCTTCTCATCCTGCCTTCCGCGTTTTTCCATCTGGCGCCGCGAAATTTATCCCTCCACTTTGCACCCCGGTATCCTAAAGCCGCCCCGATAATAAGAATCACCAAGGCGTGGACCAGGACCAGTTGAACTTTTATCCCGGCGAATGATGTAAAGATATCGGAAATTCCTGCTCCCGTATCAGGTTTGCTCTGAGATGCGGTCAAGGTCCTATTTTTTTCGACAGCCGTTAACAAGTCTTGATAAATTCTCAAGGTTTCAGCAGCATATCGATGAGCCAAAGGATTATCTCCCCCCTTGTAGAGAGCCAGAGCCAGGGGCAGATTGTTTTTTGCTATGCGTAATTTTTCTTCCAGAATTCTGACGCCCAACATGATATCGATGTCAGGCCACTTGGTACTCGCCCAAGGCGTCTGCATCAACCCCATATACCCCTTGGGCGACACCGCATCTTTCCTGAACCCTGACTCTGTGTATATCAAACTTACAATGAGTTCGGGCGAGATGTGGCGGTTTGCGACTCTACAGGCATTGGCCACGGCTCTCGATAACGTTTCTATCTGATCATCGGGAGCGCCGTGGTAGAGAAGCGAATATCTCGACACTTCCATCAACGGGTCTCTCTTCTCCACCTCACGAGGGGGGAGGTTTTTATCGAAAGAAATGTTGAGCGGGAAAAGCAGGGTGCTCGTAATCATCAATAATAAAAGTCTTATGGTCACAATCATTCCTCCTTTCTCGAAACCATCGATTATCAGACGGTTTATCGAGAGTCTCGTCTTTTGCCAGGCCTCCACGCCCCATGCGGAACTGTCGCCGGCGGTGTGCAGAACAGGCAAGAGATCAAGCTTAATGAATCAGTCATCCATTGTATCCGAAGTTTTAACACTGGCTGCTGTCGGGGAAATACTCTTGAGATTCTCCACGATATCGAAGCTCACGCACTGCCCTCTTCGTATAGTCTTCATTTCGCTGCTGCGAATGGCGCTGAGGCGAAAAAATACATTTTTGCCTTCGTCGCTCCTAATGAACCCGGCGCCCATCTGCTGGCTGACCCATTTTATTTTTCCCGTCGGCATGGTTCTATCCTCCCTCCGAGCCAATTACATAAGTCCGAGATTGTCATTCCCACGGAAGCGGGAATCCAGTCTTTTCAAGAGCTTCTGGACCCCCGCTTTCACGGGGGTGACACCTTATTATTGAGTTTTGCATTGCCTCCCCTTTTTAATAATACGAGCCGTTATCCTCTTCCCTGCTTTGGATTCCACTTGCCTTCGCTATCATGCCCCGGCGGCCAGGGAGGTTTCGATCCGGGCGAGGCGTTCCTCGAGCCTGTCCATCGCCTCCGGGATGGCCTGCTGGTTCTTGGCACGGGAACAGAAAGCGGGGTTGTTCACCCACCAGTCCATGCCCATCTCCTTGGCCTTATCGACCGAGCAGATGACGAGGCGGATCTGGATCGTCAAGAGCTCGACGTCGACCAGGTTGATCCGGATATCGCCGGCGATTACAATTCCCTTGTCCAGGATCCTTTCGAGTAGATCCGCAAGATTTGTACTTTCCAGTGAGTGTCGAGCGCGTTGTTGGACTGCCATTTTCCTGCCTCCTGCTATAACAATTTTCCCAAAGGTCCCAAATCCAGATTCAAATCATCGCTTTCGAGACCGAATTCGCGGGCGATCTTCGCGATCTCCTCGGACTGACGCATCAACGTGAAACCGAGACGCTCAATCTCTTCATCCGTAAGGCCGCCCCCGTCAATCCTACGGATCGCCTGCTTCTCCAGGAGTTCATGGAGGAGCTTGACGACGGTCAGAACAAGCTGGGCCAGACCGTTTTTTTTCTTCTCCGCATCGAGGTTCATGCGGCGGGACGAGGCCCGATTGGCCCGCGGCGCCATGGTTTTTGCAAAATCGCTCATGGCCGGCGATGTCACCCTCCTTAAAGAATCTGATGCGCGAGGTGAAGAGTCTGAGTTGTGAAAACACTCGAACTCCTCGCTTCTCACTCCCAATCCCTTTTCTGCGGTTACGTTCATAGCACCAGACCTTCCTCGCGCCGGGCCGTTTCCACGGAGGTCAGGATGACCTGCAGGCCCATGTAAATAAGATCGATGTCGGCGACGGAGATCATGACGTCGCCGACGATCACGGCGCCTTTGTTGAGCACACGGTCCAGGGTTTCGCAAAGACTGATATGTTCCTTTTCATCCAGTTCATAATCAGACATGTTGCGCCTTGCCATCTGTCATTCCGGGCTTGACCAAGCCTGCCCCGTACTTCTTGATACGGGGGAATCCAGAGCCTTGAATCCTGGATTCCCACCGGCGCGGGAATGACGATCTCTGGATTCCCACCTGCGCAGGAATGACGATCTCTGGATTCCCGCCCCCGCGGGAATGACGACAAAGCGTGCGGGAACGACGATTTTTCGTGGACCCATCCCGTGGGGCGCGGTACAGAATCGCTCCCAGCGCGTCGAGATTTTCGATTCCCCGGGGATCGCTCTGCAAGTACACCACTGTTTGGCGGACGCCGGGGAAAGCCGTGGCAAATTTCCCCCGAACAACCGACTCACGGCGAAATAGAGACGCACAGAGGGGATCGGGGCCGTCCGGCGTCGCCATGTTTAAAAACAGGCAGGGAACCGGAATTTCCAGACGCCCGCAGGCGGCGACAAGATCCGTCGTTTCTGCAAAGGACATCTCCGTGAGGATACTGGTCGCGTAGAGGGCAGCCTGCGACGGGTCGCGCAGGATCGCCCGCAAACGCTTCAGATCCTTGGATAGTCGGACCAGGCGCTGGGAGATCCCCGGCAACCGGAAGATTTTCCGGTACTTCAGGAAAAGGCTGAAGAACGCCTTCAACCATCCCTCGATGATCTCCGGCAACTCCAACAGACGGATCAGGTGACCCGTCGGCGCCGCGTCGAGGATCAGGAGGTCGTAGCCCTCCGGGGTCAGGGAATCCATCACCGCCGCCAGGGCCATCAGCTCATCGATCCCCGGGGGCGACAGATCCATGATCCGTTCCATGACTTCACGATCAAACGTGAGATCGAGGTTCGGCATCAATCGGGAGAGGAAATCCGCGAGCTCCTTCCGGTACTGATTTTTCAGGGCGAAAAAATCGGCGATGGCGTCCATTTCCATGGCCCATAGCCCCGGCGCCGCCTGCTTCGGCTTGGGACCGAGTGGCATGTTCAGACAATCGGCGAGGGAATGGGCGGGGTCGGCCGAAAAAAGGAGAATCCGTTTCCCTGTATAGGCACGGGCCAGCCGCATGGCCGTGGCGCAGGCCAGGGTGGTCTTCCCGACCCCGCCTTTTCCTGCAAATACGAGCATCGCCGTTTCGGGCGGAGGCAGGGGGATGGGGCTGTCGACGCGGGGCTTTAACGGAGGCAGGGATAACGGTTTTTCTACCGGGGCCGGCAATACTTCCATCGGGCCTTCCCAGAAGGAGCGGAGCGATTCCATGCCGCGTATCTCCTCGGGATGCATGGGAACCCCCCAGAGGCGGAGATGGGAAAAAACCGGCTCGTGAAAGATGCGGTCCAGCTCCTGCAACTGGCGGGTGCGGATATGACGGCAGGTTAGACACGAACTTTCCGGGTAGAGGCGGTTGATGACCACATCCGCGACGCCGATGCGGAGGCGCTGCAACTCCCGGATCAGATCCAGCGTCTCCTCGATGCTTAGTGCCTCGGCCAGCATAACCGGGACGAACCGGCACTGCCGATGGTCCTTGAGTAGTTTTTCCATCTGCTTGACGGAGGCGGCGAGCCCTTCGATGAAGTGATCGAGGTCGTCCCGCTCATAAGATCCCCGGAAGAGCTTTTTCATGTACCGGTGTTTGGCCAGTAGCGCGTCCAAAGCCTCCAGCCACTTCCGGATCATGTCGGGCATTTCCATCAGGCGCAGGGTATGCCCCGTCGGCGCCGTATCCATGATGATCGCGTCATAGGCCCCCTCTTTGACCCAGCGGCTGATCTCCAGGAAGGCCATGAGCTCGTCCATCCCCGGCAGGGAAAGCTCCGTAAACCGGTTGATGTCCTCTTCGTCAAGGAAGGTTCCCCGGGAGGCGATTTCCCGGAGGCGCTGCCGGTTTTTCTCCTGGAAGTCGTCGAGATAGGCCTGCGCGTCCAGTTCCAGGACCTTTAGATTGGCGGGCGGCTCGGCCCCGGAGAAACTGTCTTGAAGGGAATGGGCGGGATCGGTGGAAACCAGAAGCAGCGATCTCTCAGGATGACGGAGGGCGAGCTCCAGCGCCGTTGCCGCCGAGGCCGTGGTTTTCCCCACGCCCCCCTTGCCGCCAAACAGCAAGAGCCGCATGTTTCCATCGCTTAAAAAACCAGGTTCCCCTGACGCGCCGCTCATCGATCCTTAACCTCCCGAAGCGTATCATTTGATGAGACCTTTAAATATCTCCGTATATGGTCTAAGTTGTCATTTCACAGGCCTCGAAACCTCTTTGAGACCTTAGGGGCTTGGCCTGGAATCCGGCTGGAACCCTGGATTCCCGCCTGCGCGGGAATGACTCCTTTTTGCGCAGCCGTCAAATACTTTTACGTCTGCATCAGGCCTCTTTCGTCTGCGCCGTCTTTTGGGACGCCTTTCCAAAATGACAACCTCTTCATCGTCTTCCTCATTCCCCTGGTCTGCGGCCGTCTCCTTGATAGCGTCGAGACGATCGAGGAGGGTCTTTTCTGCGGCGTCGAATTCCGCTTCCGCCATCTGCCCCGTCTCGAGCATCATATAAAGCTCGCTGAGCTTGGCCGTGATGGCCTCCGCCTCGTTCGCCTGTTCTTGCTCCACGGCGTGATGGATCTCCTTGAAGACCCAGAGGAGGCCCCGTGCGGGCGCCATGAGGATATCATCGACCAGGAACATTTCTAACCTCCGCAGAGACGTTGGTGGATGCGAGACTCCGTCGGGCAATTGCTTCAGGTGCGGAGTTCCACGTCCACAAAATTGTGGGGCGCCCAGGGGCCGTTGAAATCGAAGGTAAAATTGTTGTCGAACCCGCGCGCCGCCTCGAATATGGCCGCCTCGAAATCCTTGTCCACCGCCTCCCGCCCGACCAGACAGGCCAGATTCATGACGTCCCGCTCGGTCCGGGGAACGTTCCGCTTGATTTCAAAGCAGGAGGGAGAGAGGATCGCCTCCACCCTGTCCGCGTGTTCCTCCCGGTCTTCCTGAAGGACCCGGTCGAAGAGGCGTCCGACTTCGATCTTGTCTTCCTGGGTGGGGACACGACTTTTCCCCAGGAACTGGTCTCTCGCCAATCGGATCTCCGCATGGGTGTTAACAAAATACTCAAAAATATTGGGCACATCCCATGCGACGCGCAATCCCATCTCCACCTTGCCATGGACGCGGCGAATCTGTTCGGCAAAGGACTTTCGGTTGAGCGACAGGATTCGCTTGATCTTGTTTTCCCCTTCCGCGATGACGCCGAAAGTGATGGGCAGAGGCGTTTCTTCCTCCATGAGCCGCTTCAGAACGGACTGGTGCGCCGCGATATGGCGGCGTTCCGGGCGGATCTTCCCATTGCTGAAATTGCTGACCACCGCGGCGACCTGGCTATCCACAATGAGATAAACCGACTCCCCGTCTATGCCGATATTTCCGTACTCCCGGTCGCTTGCCGCCGGGATGACGGCATAGAGATATTTCCCCTCATTCTTCGTTCCCTTACCGCCCATACTCCCTTCCCCCTTTGTGCTTCCTCTTGGCTGTCATTCCTGTGACAAGATAATTCCACGCCCGATCCGGAATCCCGCCCCAATGTCATCCCCGGCTTGACCTCATATTTCGCCCGCGGCGCTGCGTGTCAACTTGAGGAAGTTGACAGACTTGATAAGGCTTTCCTCCAACTTCACCTCCAGCAAAGCGCTGCATGTATAGCACTTTACCTGCCCCGTATAGTCGCTGTACGTCTCATCGAGGTCGATGGTGTGACCGCAGGATAGACAGTTGATCTTCATTTTACTCCTCCTTGGTTCATCAAGACTTGTGCGCGAAATCTCGGGAGCTCGTACAGGAGACTATCCCTGGAAGGCCGCTCTTCGGCTTTTCAAGACATCTTCATGTCGTGCCCACTGCCCGATCAGCCAGGCAAAACGGAACCGCCGGTTGATCAGGGCGATGATTTCGTGTTGAACCCGCCGCGCTTCGCCGGCGCCAAGGAAAAAGCCCGTATGCGTCCGGCAGGCCCGGTGGTTCGGCACGCAACGGTTCGTCGGAATATGGTGTGAATCACAGATGGTCAGCATAATGTCCCGCCCTTTCAGTATTTGATCTTGAACGGCCCCGTCGTTGTCCGGGGCGCCGCTGTCGTCAGTGGCTCCTCGAGGCCCGGCAGGCGCCGGCGCCGAATCCCCTTGGCTTCCAGTGCAATCATGATTTTCTCCCTTTCCGCTTCGATGTCCCGGAAGCGCTGATCAATATGATGAACCATAACCAACGCGTTCGTCTTCTCCTTCCCGCGGCGGAACTTTTCCATTTCGAGAATGCTCAGCTTCATATAGGCCTTGTAAGGAATCGCGCCTTCATCCGCACTGCCGGAACGCGTCCTGATGTCCTGTACGCCTCTCATAATCCTCTTCGTCATTGGCGATCCTCCTTGAATTTTTCCTTAGCCGGTTTTACGGACCCGCAGAACTTGCGGATCACCTCTTCCACCTTCTGCATCATGACCGGTTGGCCGCCCCGGGTGATTTTGGCGGTGTCCGTGGCCAGTACATCCCGGCAGATCATCTGAAAAAACACATCATCTGCACGGGCGCGCCGGTTCTGAGACGCAAGGATCCGGCCGATGGCGATTCCCGCCCGGATGGTGGGCCGGTTATTGTTCACCCCGAAACTCCTCAGTTCCCTCACGATATCCACGATCCGTTCGGAATCGATCCGAGGGAGTCCCGATTTCTTCATGACGATCATGATTTCCGTATCCCGGTCATAGTGTTCCAGGTGGATGGTGATCAGGCGGTCCATCAGGGCGTCCTGGGTCTTGTGGACCCCCGCGTATTCTTCGGGGTTGGAGGTAAAGATCGCCCTGAATTCGGGGTGCACGGCCATGTAGCCCTCCCCGGAGCGGCGCAGTTTCGGCAGGTTCAGAATCCCTTCGGACAGGACACTGAGCAGCGCGTTGTTCGCCTCGGGCCGGGAGCGGTTGAACTCGTCGTAAATGAGGATCTCCCCGCGCTCGCAGGCCGTGGTCAACCGGTTGTCGACCCAGAGGCTTTTCATCTCCTCCTCCGTCTTCAGGACCGAGTGGATATAATTGTCGACCAGCTTGTTTTTCCGGTAGCCGGAGTCCTTGCCCACCAGATCGGAACTGCCGAATTCATCGTCACCGTGGACCAGGGTGACGGGCCGTCCCAGTTTGGACGCCACATGAAAGGCCATGGTCGTCTTTCCCGTTCCCGCCACACCGGAAAAATGGACGGGATAACCGGCTACCAGATAGGCCAGGGCCCGCTCCGTGACCTGCTCTACATAGGGTGAGGAAATAAAACTATCGCTTGGCTCGGGCTGAACGCTGTCTTCTCCGGCCGATTCGCGCACGGTGGATGTGCTGACGATTCTTACGACATTCTTATTCATGAACTCTGTTCTCCTTCCTGAATTGTTCCATCATCCATCCGGTCCCGCGGCATTTCAGACAGGCCATTGCCGGGGCCGAGGCGTCATCGCCCGATCCTTTACATAGAGGACATGAGACCGTTGGCGACAGGGGTTGGGGGACGAAGCCCCTGCCGTCGCAGGTGGTGCAAGTAAGGGTTTTGACGGCCCCTGTTCCCCGGCAATGGGCGCAGGCAACCGCCGGCGCCTTGACCAGGACTTTTCCGCTCCCCCCGCAAACACAACATGTGGAAAGGGAAGACATGATATCGAAAGGATCTCTGCCCCGGCCACTGCAAAAGGCGCAGGTCAGTTCCTCAAATACCACCGGGTCACGGCTCAGATCTGTTCGCACCATACAAGCCTCCGAAAGAACCATTTTCCGACTTGGGAAGTGCAGTTACTATCTCTTGCTCTTGCCCCGCTTCGACCTGGTCATCGCTTTGTCGAGTTTTTCATCCAGCCAGATCTTCTCTTTGGTATTCAGAAACGGCGGCATAGAGCCGCGGAAAGACGGCGGCGTCTTGTCCTTGGGGGTTTCGACCGCCGGGGCTTTAGGCGCT
>MICN01000115.1 GCA_001829875.1 Syntrophus sp. GWC2_56_31 | reverse complement strand
GATGTCGGGGCATACGTGGTGACCGAGGGCGTCGTCAACAGCGCCTTGGCATATTCCTGGGTTGCCGTCGATAACAGACCGGCGATAGCGGCCGAGACGGCGCTCTGCTGCGACTTGGTCTGCATTTCAAAATACTTCGGCACAGCGATCGCCGCCAGGAGGCCGAGGATGGCGAGAACGGCGATGACTTCGATCAGTGTAAAACCTTGCTGATGTTTTTGCATGCGGTCACCCATCTCTTTCGCACCTATTGCTATTTGACCATTTTCGTCATGTCCCACATGGGGAGGAAGATCGCCAGGGCGAAAAACCCGACGACAGCCGCCAAGCCTACCATCAGAATGGGACCGATCATATCCGAGAGAGACTTGACAGCGTATTCCACTTCGTCGTCGTAGTGGATGGAAATCTGGCCCAGCATCTCGTCGATGTTTCCGGATTCCTCGCCGATCGCCACCATGTCCACCAGCATCGGCGTAAAGTATTTGGCCGCGCGCAAGGGTCCGGAGATCCCTTGCCCCTCTTGGACCCGTTCGCGAACCTTTTGTATTTCGGTGGAGATCGCCTTATTCCCGATCGTGTCGGTGAGTATCGTCAGCGCCTGCATCACGGGAACGCCGCTCGCCTGGAGGATCGCGAAAATGCTGGCAAATCTGGACATCGCCGCCTTCTGGAAGAGAGGTCCGAAAAGGGGGAATTTCAGAAAAAAAGCGTCCAGCACGTAGCGGCCTTTCTCGGTCTTGATGTAGCTTCGCAGGCCGAAGATCAGGACGATTGCGCCGCCGATCAGGATGTACCAGTAATCGGCCAGCCCCTGATAGAGAGCCATGGCGATCTTTGTGGGTATAGGCATTTCTATACCCGACTTGGAGAAAATGGCGGCAAATTTCGGAATGACGAAGGTCAGCAGGACAAAAAAAGCAACCGCCAGGGCGACCAGGACCATTATCGGGTACTGCAGGGCGGACTTGATATCCGATTTGATCTTGGCCTCGTGCTCGATAATCTTGATCAGGCGCTCGAGGATGGAGGGGACGGTGCCGCTGACCTCGCCGGCATTGATCATGCTGAGGTAGAGCGGTGAAAAGAGTGCGGGATGCCGCTTCATCGCCTCGTGGAGAGATGAGCCGGCCTTGATATCGCGGCAGATCGCCACAACGGCTTCTTTCAATACCTGGTTCTGACACTGATTTTCCAAAACCTGGAAGAGCCTCAGGATCGGCACCCCTGCCTGCATCATCGACCGGAATTGCTTCGTGAAGAGGACCAGATCCCCGATTTTGACCTTGTTCATGCCCGCTTGCAATTTCGCGAAGAACGATCCGCCGTCGCCCGTCGCGCGGGCCGCTGTTACTTTTGACGGGATAAGTCCTCGTGAAAGAAGGATGCTTTCCGCCATCTCCGGGGAATCGGCCTCGACCGTCCCGGTGATGTTCCCGCCTCTTTCGTTGATTGCCAGATAGGAGTAATTCGCCATACGCTATGCCATCGGCGCCTAAACCATCACCGACGAGGCGGCCTCTTCGAGTGTTGTAATTCCCTGGAGGACCTTACTGGTTGCATCCTCCTTCAGGGTCCGGAGTTTTCCCGACTCCACGGCTGTCCGCGTCATCTCTTGCGCCGTTTTTCTCGTCAGGATCATCTCCTGGAGCTCCTCATCATTGACGAGCACCTCGAAGATCCCGGTCCGCCCTTTGTAGCCGCTGCTCTTGCATTGATAGCAGCCCTTGCCGTGCTGGAAATTGGCATTTTCGACACGATCGAGGCCCCAGGCGGCAAGGGCGGCCTCCGACGGTTTGTAAGATTCCTTGCAGTAGGGGCAGACCGTCCGAACCAGCCGTTGGGCGAAGGAGACCAGAAGCGCCGACGCGACGAGAAACGGCTCCACTCCCATATCGATGAACCGGGTGATGGCGCCCGCCGCATCGTTCGTATGGAGGGTGCTCAAAAGGCGATGGCCCGTCTGTGCCGCCTGGATGGCGATCGACGCGGTTTCGGAATCCCGGATCTCGCCGACCATGATGATGTCCGGGTCCTGTCTGAGGATCGAACGCAAGCCGCCCGCGAAAGTCATTCCCGCCTTCCGGTTGAGCTGGACTTGTCGGATGTTGTCGATCCGGTATTCGACAGGGTCTTCGAGCGTGATGATGTTCGTATCCGGTTGATTGAGTTCGTTCAGTATCGAGTAGAGGCTGGTGCTCTTGCCGCTTCCGGTAGGGCCGGTGCTCAGGATCATGCCGTAGGCTTTGCGCATCATTGTCTGGATCTTGTCGCGGTCCGATTTTATCATTCCCAGGCGGTCGAGCGAATAGACCCCCGAACTCATGTCCAGAAGTCGCAGGACGACATTCTCGCCGTAGATCGTGGGCAGGGAAGAGACGCGTACGTTGATCTCCTTCTTTTCCATCTTGAGCGTAAACCGGCCGTCCTGGGGTATTCTGGAAATCGTGATGTCCATGTCGGCCAGGATCTTCATCCGGGCGACGAGCGGCAGACCGAGTGATTTCGGAGGCGAAGGGACTTCGTGGAGCTTTCCGTCGATCCGGAAGCGCAATTGGATGCTGGTTTTTTGGGGGCTGATGTGGACGTCGCTCGCCCCGTCGCGGATCGCCGAGGCGAAGATGGAATTGGCCAGGCGGATCACCGGGACTTCGCCGGCCATGTCCTGCAGGGATGCGACCTGAATCTCTTCCGCGGCCGCCTCCTGAGCCGTTACCGCTTCGGGTTCGGCCTCGATGTCCATCTTTTCGAGAACGCCGCTCATGCCGGTTTGCATCCCGTAGATGCCGCTGGTCAGTTGGTTGAACTCGCGCTCCGTACAGACGACCGGCTCTACCTCGGAGTTGGTCATGACCTCGATGGTGTCCAGGGCGTTGATGTCCAGGGGGTCGGTCATGGCGATCGTGAGGAGGCGCCCCTTCTTTCGGAGCGGTGCAATCATGAATTTCTGGGCTGTCTCGAACGGGATCAGGTGGGAGAGGGTCATATCGAGGGGATAGAGGTCGGGGCGGTATTTCTCGATCTTGAGCTGCTTGCTCAGGACATCCACGATAACGCCCTCGCTGACAATCCCCTGACGGCTGATATACTGCCCCAACCTGAGGCCGGCCTTCTTTTGTTCGACAAGGGCCTGCCCGAGCTGCTCTTCCGTGAGGAGCTTGCTCTCGACGAGCATTTCCCCCAGTCTTTTCTTGACGATCATAGGTTCACACCTTCTCAATAGGCGAAATAGACGGTATCCCTTTCCGGTGTCTTCATGATTTCCGCGCTCGCAGCAAACATCGACGGCAGAGTCGGAATGGCGTTCTGCGCCGCTGCCTCGCTGGAGAAACCCTTCTTCAGGACAATCGTAAATGCCAAACCGTCTTTTTGGGTCCATGAGGGGATCAGTCGGATCGGCAGTTGCTCCTGCGGGTAGGTTTTGAAGATCCGGTACGCTTCTTCGAGGCTGCCTTTCTTCGCAATCCGTATCCAGTATCCTGCCGTCGCCAACATCTGTGCCTGTGCCGCGATGGCTGGGAAGACGATCGTCTCTCCCGGCTGGATGATGTTCATATCGACGATATGGGGATTGGCACTTATAACCGCCTGGAAACGGTAGCTTTCGGTGTTGCCGTAAATCTCCAGCAGAAACCGGAGAACCTCATCGTGTTCGCGGATCTTCAGGCTCCCAAGCAGAGCGGGGGGTGTCCGATACCGTTCGGATGCGCCCGGCGATTTCGTCGGCGCCGTTTTCTCCTGCGTCGTCTTGGCGGTCGCTGGGAGGCTCGCGGTCCGGTCTGCGACCGGCCGGAGGTGCGGTTGCTCCGAGGCGGCGTCATTCTGGACCCCTGCGGCTGACCCGACGTACGCTTTCGATTTTGTCGAGGTCTCGATCGGCTGCACAGCGGTCGCTGTCGGCCTGACCGTATCCGGCGGATCGGGTAAAAGGAAGGAGAATGCGGTCAGCGCCAGCGCCAGGCTTGTGAGAACGCCGGCCGTGACCCACCGACTCTTCCGGGTCGTGCGGGGCAGCATCCGTCGGGTGGTCGAGCGGACGACGGTCCAGCCGGCGCCGGTCTTGTTCTGAATGATCAGCGTGAGCAGTATCCGGTGACACAGGGTGATGATCCTGCGCGGGTACCCTCCAGTGGCGAGGTATACCGCCCACAGGCCGGGGAGTGTGAAGAGGGCCGGCATTTCCGCCGGACGGCCGGACCGGGAAAGCCGGAAGCGGATCAACGCCTTCGTTTCCCTGAAATTGAGAGGTTTGAGAAAATAGTACTGGTTCACGCGGTCGGCGAAATTGGCATGACGTTTCAGTATCCGCCTGAATTCGTTCTGGGCGAAAATGACGATCTGGAGGAGTTTGTTTTCGTTCGTTTCATAGTTCAGAAACTCGCGGAGGACCTCCCGGCAGAAGCCGGGAAGTTTCTGCCCCTCGTCGATGATCAGGGCGATCGTTTTTTTTTCGTCCACACCCTTCTGGAAGAGATAATTTTTAATGGATTCCTTCAGATGCCAATCGCTTTCCGCTGTTTCCGCTCCGGGCAGGCCGAAGGTCGTTGCGACAGTGGAAAGAAATTCACGGGTGTTGCTGAAGGAGGGATCGAGCAGGAGGTGGGTCTGCACCTCATTGGAATCGGTTTCCGGTTCCGTAAACCTGAGGATAAGCTGTCGGCAGAGGGTGGTCTTGCCCATACCCACGTCGCCCATGACCACGTTGAGACCTCGGCGCAGACGTATGGCCAGCTCCAATTGCTGCAGGCAGGCCAGATGTTCCGTGGATAGGAAAAACAAGTCCGGCTCCGGCGAGTTGGAGAACGGCTCCCGGTTCAGGCTGAGTATCTTGAAGTAGTCCATGCTATTCGAACCATATCACGTTACCGAATTATATTCCATTTTTCCGGCAGCGAGACGGTCACGGCGCCGACTTGGTCGCCCCGGTCCCGCGGGTCGGCGTTTCCGCCCTGGACAGGGCGGGAAGGATCTTCGGTGTGATGAAGATGAGAACCTCCTCCATCGTCTCGTTCTTTCCTTCACCCTTGAAAAGCCAGCCCAGGGCGGGGATATCCTTCAGGCCGGGGACGCCGCTGACCGCGTCCGTTCCCGATTGCTTCGTCAGGCCGGAGATAACGATGGTCTCGCCGTCCCGGATGATGAAGGTGGTCTCCGTCTGCTTTTTAATGATGAAAGGATTTCCGTCGACGTTTTTTGTCGGGTGCACCTCGTCTTTTTTCACGAGGATTTTCATTAACAGGTTTTCACCGTCGATGACGTGCGGCGTGATCTCCAGGCGGAGCACGACATCCTCAAATTTTACCGTCCTTACGGGCGGATTGACGCTGGTGTCGAGCGTCGAATAGGGGACCCGTTGCCCGTTTTCCGTGAAGGCCTTCTGATTGTCGAGTGTTGTAATAGAGGGGCTGGAGAGGATGTTCAATTTGTTCTCGTTCTGGAGGGCGGTTAACTGGAGATCCAGGAGATTGCCCCCGATGCTGCCGAACAGCAAACCCAGAGAAGCTGCCCCTCCGGACATGACGCTCGAGGCGACGGGGAAGTTGACGCCGAAGCCCTGGCCGCTGATCCCCGTGGCGCCGGTGGTGGGCGTATAGCCCCCCGACAGGGCGCTCCCCGGAGGCGTGGTCGAGCCTGCCGAGCCGCCCGGGGTAATAAAGAGGTTGCTGTTCCCGGCCTGGCGGGCATACATGCCGCCCCACTGGATCCCCAGGTTCCGGGCCGTGTCCTTTGACGTCTCGACGATATTGGCCTTGATCTGGACTTGGGGAGTCGGTTTGTCGATTTTCTCGATGATCGGCATCATCCGGACCAGGTCATCCTTGATCGCCGAGATGATGAGCGAGTTGCTGTGTTCATCCACGCGGACCGCCCCGCGCGGCTTGTCCTCCTTGCTCCGTGTGAGGAAGGTTTCGAGGTTCTCTTTCAGGTCCTTCGGTTTTGCGTAATCGATCGGGACGATGACGGTCAGGAGCGGTTCAACCCACTTGACGCCCAGCTCCTGGGTCTTCCGTTTCAGATCAAGTTCCTGATCTTCGAAGGTCAAAACCCTGAGGATGTCGCCCTCCCAGGCGTAGGTCAGGCCCTTGGTGCCCAGCAGACTTTTGAAGGCCTGGTCCCAGGGGACATCCCGGAAATCGATGGTCACGTCACCCTGAATCTCGCTTTTTACGAGGATATTATGATCGACGATCCGGGCGAGGGCGCGCAGGACGGTCTTGATGTCGGCCTGGCGCATCTTGAGGCTGACCATCTGAGTCGGGAGCTTTCTGACCGGTGCGGTCGCTTCTTCTCTCCCCGTCTCTGCGCCGCCTTTGAGCAGCTCCTGGATAACGGCCGAGCTTTTCTCGCGCGGGGCCGGCGAATGGCCTGTTGCCGTATTCGCCATCGTCGTCCATTTGTCAAAGAAAGGATCCTTCTTTACGGCCTGTTCGGCCGCACAACCGAATATCAAAAGAGCAGATATCATGACGCCCGCCAGAGCTCGTCGACATGTTTTATTGATATGATCCATTAATGCCTCCATTACTCCTGCAGCGAAAAAGTCAGCAACTTCTTGGTCGCACGGTTTTCGATGGCGACCCTCGTCGGGGAGATGGTCTTCAGCACGAATCCCTGGAGTTCCAGGGATTCGCCTTCCCGATATTCCACGCCGTTGATGATGGCCATCCGTTTCCGGCCGACCTCGAGATAACCGGTATAGGCGAGTTCGATTTTCGGGGCGGTATCTCTGGGAGGCGCCTTGGCCTCGGTCCACAATTTATAGGCCTTGTTGCCCAGAAAAGGGTCCTGCGTCCATTCCTTTTCCGCCCGGCTGAAGACAAGCGCACCTGGATCTTTTGATGTGTCCTTTGCCATGTTCGTGGTGATGTCGGTCACGAAGGTGTTCAGTTCGGCGGTCTTCTGACCCATATCCACCCCTTGGTCCTTTTTGCCCGACGTCAGAAAATCGAAGGCGGCGTATAGGATCACGATTGCCATCATTCCCAGGATGATCTTTTCTCGCTTACCGAATTTATCCATGTCAAGCCCGCCTGTTCATCCGATGGCTACCCAAATCTTCAGCCTGAACTCCTTGCTGTCCGGTTTCTGCTGAAGCGTGATCTCTTCGATATGCTGCACAGAGGGAGTGCCCCCGAGCTGGATAAGAAATTTCCGAAAGTTGATGAAATCTCCCTTCAGGACGACGTTGACCGACAGCGACGAGGCGTCGCCGGTCAGCGCGCTGATATTCGGGATCGCCGACGTCATGGACATCCCGCTCTTCTTGGCCAAGGCGCCGAAAGTGAGTGGAAGCGTATTGAGCTCGGTCCTCGCCAGTTTTCCTTTCACCGGCAGGGGAAGGACATCCGATTCCTTCTTCATGCTCCTATCATGGAGAGACTTCTTGAGAGGGCTGAGCGCTCGCTTTTCCTCGAGCCGGAACCGGGTATCCGTGGCTTGCCTTCCCAGTTCCTCCATCGTCCAGATGTTCGGCAATATCCCCGCCAGGATGAAGATAATGACGCCGGCCAGGCAGAACCCGAAATAGATGATGCTCTGCCGCGGTATATAGTCGGTCATTTTCAGCTCAGCCATGGATTTGCTCCGCCACTTTCATGTTCAGGATAAAATGAAGCGTCTCGCCTTTGAGATAGGGTTCCACGCTATTCTTCTGGACGGCGACCTGCTTGAAGAGCGGCGACGCCTCGAGAGCCATCGTGAACGCCGCCAGGGAAGTTTCGAATATCTGCTTTTCACCCAGGATCAGACCCTCCAAGGTGATCTCTTCCACCTGTGCTTTCGGGGCCTCCTTTTTCCCGGCATCTACTCCGGTCGCCGGTCCGAGGGAGATCTTCATGTCGGTAAAACGGATGTGCGCCGGCGTCTGGGCTGCGAGCTCGCTGATCAGCACCAACCCCAGATACCGGTCGGCGTAAACCCTGGAGAGCTCGTTCCTCTGTTTCAATTTGGCAACCAGTGCCAAAATCTGGTTGCGGTCGACCGTGGGGCCTAACTGGGCTAGCTGCGCTTGGAGTCCTGCGATCGCCTCCCTCTTTTTGCTGATAGCATAGGTCTGGTATGCGAAGATGGCCGTGCAGGTCAGGACAGAGGCGATAAAGATTGCGAAGACGGCCCTATTGATCCGCTTGATGCTCACTTCCCGTTCCTTGTCCTTGTAGGTGAGCATCTGGTTCGGCGTTCGTTCGTTGTCCGAGAGGGCGAGGCCAAGGGCCTGTACGAAGGCGATTCGCTCCGAAACATGGTGCAGATCGTCTACATCCGGACAGGTGGTTGATTCTTCGTCGATAAGGGGGTCCAGGATGGCGCTCGCCGTCCCCAATTGGGCTCCTATGTAGTCGACGACCGACGGGGAGATGTTTATAGCGTCGGAAATGAAAATCCTGTCGATCCGGTTTCCGGGCCTCGTCGTATTGAAGTGTTCGAAGGTCCTCTCCACCTGGCGGACCAGCCTTTCCAAGGCGGGCTCGATCATCTTGAAGATCGCTTCTTTCCGGAGACCGAACCCGACATCGCTTTCTCGCGGGGGGGGGGCATCACCCAGGCGCCGGATGATCTCACGTCCCTGCTCCGGGGTGAGAGGCTGTGCATCCGGACGCGCTTTCATTTCGCCGGCCTGCTCTATCAAGGCATCGATCATGCTGTTCAGTCCGGCCTTGATACCACGGGTCATGACAAGGTTCCCACCGGCATAGATATCGATACGGGAGAAATCTATGTCGATATAGAGGCCGGCGACGGTGAGGTCAAAAACCGGAATCCACTGGGTCCTAAAGAGATTCTGCACCGAAAAAGGGGCGATCGTGATGCCGGTGAGGGGCCAGCCGATCCTGGAAAAAAGGTTCTTGAGGTCCTCGATCTCCTGGCGGGGGGCAGTGTATGCCATTACGGCCAGTTTGGGGACTCCCTGCTCGACCACCTCCCCTTGGACCTCAAAATCAAGGATCGTCTCTTTTTCGTTGAAGGGCGACTCCTTCTTGACCGTCCAGTAGACCATATTGCCGATCAGCTTATTGGCAACCTTGGGGATGCTGATATGGTGCACTTCGACGTTGGCCGAGGACATGAGGCCCCAAAGGTGCGAGTGCTTTGGAGACCCGCATACCGATCCCAGTGCGGATTTCAGGAATGCAGCAAATTCCGGCGTATCGACGGAAGTATCTGGCGGCACGGCCAGTCGTCTCCGGTCGAGTATCTGCCGGGTTCCGCGCCCCCTATCGGTGACCCGCACCAGACGAAGATAGTCACGGCCGATATCGATACCGACCGTGGATGATTTCTGAAGTGCAATAAAGGCCGGCGAAGGAAGTTTGAAACGACTGCTTCTTTTGAACGGAGTTTCGGCGGGATCCGATGCGACGGGTCCCTTGTCCCTTTTTTTACGGATGACCCTGAGGAGCTTTTGTGTCGATGTAATTTCACTCGGTCGCGCCATTTAACAACTCCTGTAGATCCGAATCAAGCGATTATAAGTCCAAAAGCAGCGAGTTCTGACTTTTTACGTGACTGCCATTCCTGGCAGTCCGATAATGTTTCAGCCGCTCTTTAGCTATATCCATGTATGCTTTTGGGAAATGCTTGACTTGGCGAATCCCGAACTGAATGACGGGAGGCTCCGGAATGATCTCCTTTGCGATGTACTGGCGGATCGTCTTCGCTGATACGCCAAACTCCGCCGCCGCATCGATAATGGTGAAGTAGGTCTGGCCATTGAAAATAATCATGCCTTCCCCCCTCCTTGAAATGATATGAAACGGAGTAGCAACCGTCCCGACGGTTCGAACCTATCAAACCATCCGGAAGTTGTCAAGGGGTTTTTTATGATTTTCTTACGAAATCGTAAAAAAAGACCGATCAATGATGTACGGGAAGCTCTATTCGGGGAGAGGGGGGAGAAAACCGATCTGGTTAAGCAATCTGATCGTGGTTTTTGTGGCGGGGAGATTTTCTATCTCCTCGGGCGCCACCCAGCGTGCCTCGAGGGCGTCATCGGCCGCCAGCACTTCGCCGCTCACGTAGTCCGCCGCCAAATCGACGATCACATAGTGGAAGCGGACACGGCCGTCATCGTCCCGATGGCAGACATCGCAGGTAAAGACCGGCTCCCCGGCGCGGATGGTTATCCCGGTCTCTTCCATGATCTCCCGCTCAGCCGCTTCCCGCAAGGTCTCTCCCAGCTCGAGCCCGCCGCCTGGAATAGCCCACAGACCGCTGGCGGGCGCCACCCCTCTGCGGACGAGAAGGACGCGGCCCTCCCTTAGAACAACAGCCCCCACCCCAACCCTCGGACTATCCGGATATTCACGACCCGCCATAAAGCAACACTCCTTTTACGAAATCTGAAAATCGAAACGGGACGTCATCCAGGGACCGGAGTCGCCGTTGAACACCCGCTCGACAAAAGTCACGCGCCCGCTGCGGTCGATCATCAGAACGGTCGAGGAGCGTGTTCCGTAGAGAGGGCTTTCAATAAAAAGTGGAGAGAAAACCCGTTCCCTTTCCAGCCCCACCCCCGTATCGGGAAGCTGTTCATCGGGCGGCCTTGACCGGTCGGCAAGAAGAGCGAACATCGTATCCGGCGAGGGGGCCTTTTCCCTCTCGAGGAGATCTCTGAAGGCCTGTTTCCCCCGTTCCACTTTCGGCCATGGCGTGTCGAGGAGATGATTGCTGATTCCGTGGACACCCGGCAACAGAAGGATCTGAGTCCCCCGGTTCGAGAAGTAGTAGAGCTCGGATGGGTTTCCGACGAGCAGACCGAAGCCGTTATATTGCGCCGCCTTTGGCGACAGCCAGCGGAGATAGGCTTCCGGTGTCCGCCGTCCCCGGAGAAAGTCAGCGACAAGCTTTCCCCGCGACGGGGCGCCGTCTTTCAGAGTCGCCGGATCTCTGTAATTGGTGAGCGCCGCCAGTCTTCCTTTCCGTGTGATCCCAAGCCAGGTTCCTCCTTCCCGCAGGTCTCTGCCGGCGAGAAGGCCCGGTGCGTCCTCCCAGAAAGCGGCCGGTGCAGTGGGCCGCTCGTAGAACTCGTCCCGGTTGGCTGCGAGGATAAGGGGAAAGTTCTCATGCATTTTCCAGGCGAAGAGGATCAGACACATTCCGACAGCCTCGCTTTCACCTCGGCAAGGATCTGCCCCATGACTTCCCCTGCCGCGGCGTGGATGACGACGTCTGCGGTCCGGTCCGCAGGTGTCGGGGTCAGGTTGATGATGACGAGCCTCGCCCCCGACTGCTTTGCATAAAACGGCAGATAGGCCGCCGGATAGACGGCGAGCGACGAGCCGACGACGATCATGAGGTCGCAGCGGTTCGCATGCCGGGTCGCATCCTGGAGAGTCTCCTCCGGAAGCGACTCGCCGAAGAAGATCACATCCGGCTTCAGAATACCCCCGCAGTGCCTGCATGAAGGGACTTCGCTCGACACCCCGCTTTCACGGAGGATCTCCTCCAGGGGATAGCGGTTGCTGCATTTCAGACAACGTATCCAGTGCATGTTGCCGTGCAGTTCGTAGACCTTGTTGGAATGATTTCCCGCCTTCCGGTGGAGGTTGTCGATATTCTGAGTGATGACACAGTCCAGGCGGCCCAGCGCCTCCAGTTCGGCTATGGCCTTATGGGCGGCATTGGGGTCGGCGTCCTTGAGCAGATCGCTGGATAGGAGAAAGCGCCACTGCTTCCGGCGCGTTTCCGGATTTGACAGGAACTTGTCGATGGTGAAATCTTCCGGATCAAACTTCGTCCAAAGGCCTCCGGGACTGCGGAAATCGGGGATGCCGGATTCCGTGCTGACACCGGCGCCCGTAAATACGACGACGTGTTTCGCCTCCCTGATCATTGCAGCAACGCGGCCGATCTTTTCTTTCGTTATGCCCTCGATCATCGCGCCTCACTATAGCCAAACTCCGTTGAAAAGACAAAGCGAAAATCAGATAGAAAAAATCGATATCTTCTTGACATGCAATAACCCTTTTGTTTATAGTCATCACACACGCGCGCTTCGCAGTCATTTCTAACCCTCAGACCGGCCTGCCCGCTTCCGATGGGCCAAAAGACGAGAATGTCATATGATCCAGAACGCCCTGACGATGCTCCAAAATTTCCGGTTCCAGGACATCCTCGACATCGCGATCATTTCGATCATGATATCGGCGCTGCTGATCTGGTTCAAGGACCGGGCCTCCCGATTCGTCTTCCTCGGCATCACCCTGATGGGGGCCGTCTATCTCCTTGCCCGCTTCTTTCAGCTCTACCTGACAACGCTGGTTCTGCAGGGATTTTTCACGATCCTGCTGTTCGTCCTGGTCGTCATCTTCCAGGAGGACCTTCGCCGCTTCTTCGAGCGGTTGGCCATGTTAGGGCGGTTCAGGAAGAGGGTCTTCGCGGTCGCCGCTTTCCATGAAAGCGCGGAAATCATCGCTCAGACCGCCGCCGACCTCGCCCATAAAAGGGTTGGCGCCCTGATCGTCATCCAGGGGAAGGATCCTCTCGACCGACACCTGACCGGAGGAAACCATCTGGACGGCCTCCTTAGCCAGTCCCTGTTGGAGAGCATTTTCGACCCCCACTCGATCGGACACGACGGCGCTGTTCTCATCGAAGGCAACCGAGTGATACGTTTCGGAAGTCACTTGCCGTTGTCGGCAAACGCGGCCCAGCATGGGAACCTTGGCCTCCGTCATACGGCTGCCCTCGGCCTCTCGGAGCGTTCGGACGCCCTATGTATCGTCGTCTCCGAGGAACGGGGCAGTATCTCGCTTGCGAAGGGGGAGAGGATTCATGAGATGGCCAACGCCTCGGCGCTCCGCATCGAACTGGAGGCTTTCTTTGAGAAGCGGGCGCCCCTCGCCAGACCGCGGCCGATCCTTCGCTGGCTGAAGGAAAATCCCCGGGAAAAAGTGATCGCCATCGTCCTGGCCTGTATTCTCTGGATCGTCTTCGGCTATCAGCGCGAGACGATCCGTCGTGAGTTTGTCGTCCCTATCCAATACCTGAACCCCCCGGTCGAATGGGTCCTGGAGGAACCCAAAATCATCGAGGCGAAGGTCACGCTGATCGGCCCCGGCCAGGCTTTTCAACTTCTGCATCCGGACAGTCTCAAGATTTCCATCGACCTGAAACAGCTTCGACCCGGCGCACATGAGATCACATTGAAACGCGAAATGGTGAAGGTCCCTTCCAACCTTTCGATCGCCGATATCAATCCGGAACGGATCAAGGTCATCGCGTCCCGGCTTTTTCCTCTGACCGTGCCGATCGAGGTACTGACGGAGGGCTCCCCGCCGCAGGGGCTTGCCGTCCAAAACATCACGGTCACCCCCGCCGAAGCGAAGGTTCTCATTCCCCGCAGGCTGCGCGGCAAACGGATCCGTATCCTGACCGAGCCGCTCGACCTTTCGCTGCTCGACGTCCAGAAGGTTTTCACGCCTGCGCTCAGGTATCCGCAGGATATCCAGTTTGCGGGAGGAAAAGCGCCGGTGATACGGGTCGTCGTTAAGACGCGGACGGCGCCCCCCCCTTCACGACGCTGAATGCTAACGGAATTCCTCCTTTTTCATCCCGTATCTGTTCATTAATTTATTGATCTGGCGGACCGTGATGCCGGCGGCTTCCGCCGTCCGGTTGATCCTCCCGCTGTTCCGGGTAAGGAGCTCCCGGAGGTATCGTTTTTCCACCTCTTCGACAGCCAGAGCGCGGACTTTTGCCAGCGTAAATCGTGTTTCTATGGGTATCGGCGTCGTTGCAGGCTCGTTGGCGGAGAGCTCGGCCGGGAAACTCGCCATTGTCAGAGTGGAGGAGGTCTCCAGGATACAGGCCCGCTCGATGAGGTTCTGCAACTCGCGGATGTTGCCCGGCCAGGGATAGCGCTGAAAAGCGTCCATGACAAGGGGATGGACATAATGTATCCCTCGATGGCTGAAGCGGTTCGCCTGCTTGAGAAAAATTTCCGTCAGTTGGGGGATGTCCTCGCGGCGTTCACGAAGCGGCGGGATCGTAATGGGAAAGACGTTCAGCCGGTAATAGAGGTCGCTCCTGAAGAGTCCCTTCTCCACCATCCGGGCGAGGTCCTCGTTGGAGGCGGCGATGATCCGCACATCGGCCTCGATGAGGGCCTCTCCGCCCACCCGTTGGAATGTCCGGTCCTGGAGGACCTGCAGGAGTTTGATCTGGGCGGCTGGGGTAATTGTACCGATTTCGTCGAGGAAGATGGTCCCGCCGTGGGCCAGTTCGAACTTGCCCAGCTTTCGTCGGGCGGCCCCGGTGAAGGCCCCCTTCTCGTGCCCGAAGAGTTCGCTTTCGAGGAGGGTGTCGGGGATTGCGCCGCAGTGGATGCCGATGAACTGAACCTCCCGCCGGTTGCTGTGGCGGTGGATGAGCTTTGCCAGAACCCCTTTGCCGGTCCCCGTCTCCCCGGACAAAAGGACGGTACTTTTGGTCGGTGCGACAAGACGAACCTGCTCAAAGACGGCGCGCATGGCGGGATTCCGGGTCTGGACAACGTCGAGGGAATCGGATTGCCAGAAGCGGTCCCGCAGGTAGTCCAGTTCCGACTGCGCCCGGATGCCTTCATGGATACTCTCGACGACATATCGAACTTCGTCGGCGTTCAGGGGGGTGGTGATGTAATTGGCGGCGCCTGCCTTTACCGCTTCGACCGCCTCCCGGATACGTTCCGGCGGGGTCATGACGATGACCTCCGCAGAGGGGACCGCCGCTCTGAGTTTCCACAGAGGGTCGCCGTCCCCTCGCTGCCGCTCGCCGATCAGATCGAGATCGATGAAGATGAATTCATACCGCCGCTTTCGAAAGATGTCGAAACTGTCCCGAACCGTAGAGGCCTCATCCACGTGAAATGACCGGCGAAAGGCGGTGCGGACGATCTCCGTGCGAGCCCGGTCTTCGGTCGCTGCAAGAATATACTTCATGGAACCTCCGGACAGATGTCAGAAAATCTTCCTTCCGCAGGACACGAGAATGATGTCCGTGATTCCGTCGTGCTTGTCAAGAGAAAAAACGGTTGCCGGCGGCCGAACGCGTCGAGCTTTTCATTGTATTTCCGAGGACGATAGGCTAAAATACCGCCATGTCCTTAGCAGACCATACGCCTTTCTGAAACGTAGACAATGACCGGAGGCAAGGAGCATGCCCGGAACCGCAAGAAAACGATCCGTCAAGACAGGCCTTCCTCCCGGATCCCTGATTCATATCGGGCAGAGGCATGCGGAGAAGGCAAATATCCTGATCTGCGAATATGACGAATCCCGTTCCCAGGAAAGGGAAATCCATTCCCTGGAAGGGGTCCTGCCTCCCCCCGACGGGACTGCCGTTGCCTGGATTCACATCGACGGTCTCCAGGAAATCCCGCTTCTCGATCAGATGGGAAGCGTCTTTGGCCTCCACCCACTGATCCTCGAAGACATCCTGAACACCGAGCAGCGCCCGAAGAGCGAGGATCATGGCGATTATCTCTATATCGTTCTGAGGCTTTTTCATGAGGATGCGGGCGGCGGTTTGATCCCCGAGCAGATCAGCATTGTCCTCGGACCCAACTGGATGATATCGCTTCAGGAGAAAAAGGGGACCCTTTTCGACCCCATCCGGGAGAGGCTCCGCAACGAGAAGGGCCGCCTAAGGAAGGCCGGAGCCGACTACCTGGCCCATGCCCTCCTCGACGCGATCGTGGACAGCTACTTTGTCGTTCTGGACAAGTTCGGAGAGAAGATAGAAAACCTGGAAGATGCGTTGGTCGGCCGCCCCTCGCCCGAGACCCTCCGGGCCATCCAGGCCTTTAAGCGGGAGATCATCCTCCTTCGGAAATCGGTCTGGCCCCTCCGGGAGATGCTCGGCGGCCTCGGGAGGTCCGACTCGCCGCTCATCCGTGAACAGTCGGTCATCTATTTCCGCGACGTCTACGACCACGCCGTCCAGGTGATCGACACGATAGAGACCTACCGGGACATGCTCTCCGGGATGCTCGACATCTATCTCTCCTCCATCAGCAACCGGATGAACGAGATCATGAAGGTCCTCACCATCATCGCGACCATCTTCATGCCGCTGACCTTCCTCGCCGGGGTCTACGGGATGAACTTCAAACACATGCCGGAGCTGGAGTGGCCTTGGGGGTACTTCGCCCTCTGGGGTGTGATGATAGTCATTGCCATCTTCATGCTGATTTACTTCAGACGAAGAAGGTGGCTGTAGAAGGCATCGGTCTTTCTCTCAAGATTGAATTTTCTGTTGAGTGATTAAAGGAGGTTGAACATGGCTGTTTTTGAAGCGGGTGACATTGTCGAGGCGGCGATACGGATCGAGGAAAACGGAGCGAATTTTTACCGATACGCCATGCAGATTGCCGGCAAGGAAGAGACGAAGTCTCTGTTTCGGCAACTGGCCGACGAGGAGGTGAAACATCAGAAAACCTTTTCGGAGATCCTGGCGGGGATGGACCAGTCCACCCCCCCGGAGGGTTACGACGGGGAGTATGCCGCCTATCTCCACAATTACGTAGACAACCGCCTCGTCTTCAAGACGGATGTGCTTGCGGGCGAGCTGGGGGCGATCAAGGATGAAGAGTCCGCCATCGATTTTGCTATTCGGCGCGAGCTCGACTCCCTTCTCTACTACCGGGAGATCCGCGAACTGCTGCCGGCAGACCGGAGGGAGGCGATCGATAGGATCATCCTCGAGGAGAAGAAGCATTTCATGAAGCTGTCGGAGATGAAGAAATTTAATTAGGGACAGAGCCCCTATTTTCCCGTGGTAAAATAGGGGCTCTGTCCCTAATTATCTCTACACCGCTTGCTCCGCTTTTGTTCGTACATTAATCCATCGGCTTTGGATATCAGGTCATCGAGGGAACAGGTGTTTTCATGATCTTTGTAAGCCATCCCCACACTCAACGAGAGTTTGTACTCCCTGTTCTCATTGGCGTTGTATATGTCAAGATGGTGCCGCAGCTGACTGTGAAATGTATCAAAGTCTTTCGACGAGGCGCCAATTCCGAGGACCGCAAACTCGTCACCCCCAACACGGGCAATAATGTCAGATTTTCGGAAAACCTGTTTGAATATCGTCGAAATTTCTACGAGAGCCTGATCACCCTTCTCATGGCCAAGGGTATCATTGATCCATTTCATGTTATCCACATCGGCAAACAGCAGCAGTAATCCACCCTTTGTTCTTTCCTGTGTCTTTAACTCGCGATCGGCCAGGGTCATGAATCCCCTTCTATTGTAAAGACCTGTGAGGTAATCGGTAATCGAAAGGCCTTTTATCTCCTCCTCCATCCGCTTACGTTCGGTGATATCGTGGATAATCCCGCGAAAGCCGATGGCTTGCTGCATAGGATCCCTCATGAGGGAAATGGATATTCCCACATACACCCTATCCGCATCTTTCCTTACGAACTCCACATCCAAATTTTTTACCGGGATACCTGTTCGATATACTTCCTTGTAATCAAGCAAAACCTTCGCGGAATTTTCTTCGTCCATATACTGACGGTTGTTCATTCCCTTTAATTCTTCGGTTGAATAACCAAGCATTTTCGACACAGAGGTATTGACGAAAGTAATATTGCCGGCCAAATCCACTTCATAGTAGCCTTCTTCGATGTATTCGAGGATGTTGTGGTATTTCTCTTCGCTGACCTGCAATGCCTCTTTCGTTTGATTAAGGGAGTCCGTGGTTCTTTCAAACCGTTCCAGCATGCGATTCACAGAGGAGGATATTTCATTCAATTCCGCTGCTTCCTGGTGAAGATTCAACGACAATTTTTCGCTGCCTTCCGCTGTTTTTTTAAGGAAATCAGCAGTGTTGGTAACCGCACTAAAGACGTAACGAACCAATATGATACCCATAGCTTCGAGTATCAAGATAAGGATAAAAAGGGCTATATTGCTTGGAGATAAGGTGATTTGCTGTTCATAAAAAATGTAAGCGATAACCAAAAACGGCAAAACGAAAATAGTAGAGACAATGACCATCAAGGTTTGTCTCAAATTTTTTTCTTGCATACCGTCTCCTTGTGTGTTCTGACAGGCATCCCTCTTTCGGGCATTTCATACTACAGATTTTTGAAAATTGCATGAGATATTTTTACATATAGAGTCGGTGACCGGTGTCCTGTTCTTGTTCCCTTGTCAATACGGGGGAATTGTGACAGGATGAACCCCCGGAGGGGGAGGATATGGGGGCGTTTCATCTGGTCAGTGAGTTTCAGCCGCGGGGGGATCAGCCGCAGGCGATTTCCAAGCTTGTGGAGGGGCTGGAGAAAGGGCAGGGGTATCAGGTTCTTCTTGGGGTCACCGGCTCCGGGAAGACGTTCACGATGGCGAACGTCATCGCCGCAGTGAACCGGCCCGCCCTCGTCATCGCCCATAACAAGACACTCGCCGCTCAGCTCTATGGCGAGTTCAAGACCCTTTTCCCGGAAAACGCCGTTGCGTATTTCGTAAGCTATTACGATTACTACCAGCCCGAGGCCTATATCCCCAGCACGGATACCTACATCGAGAAGGATTCTGCAATCAACGATGAGATCGACAAGCTCCGCCACGCAGCGACCCACTTTCTCGTCGAGCGACGGGACGTGATCATCGTGGCCAGTGTCTCTTGCATTTACGGCCTCGGCTCTCCGGAAGCCTATCATGGGATGCTCCTCCTGCTGGAGGAGGGGATGGAAATTCCGCGCGATGCGATGCTTGCCCGTCTCGTTGAGATCCAGTATGAGCGGAACGATATCGACTTCCACCGGGGGACCTTCCGCGTCCGGGGGGATGTCGTGGAGATCTTTCCCCCATACGAAGAGGAGAAGGCGATCCGGGTAGAACTCTTTGGTGATACGGTCGAGGCGATCTCCATCGTCGATCCCCTGCGGGGGAAGAAAATCGAACGGCTCCGTCGGATAGCGATCTATCCCGGCAGCCACTACGTGACGACGCAGGACAATCTGAAACGGGCGATCGGTGCGATCCGCGAGGAACTGGGGGAGCGGCTCCGCGAACTGAACATGGAAAACAAGCTCCTGGAGGCACAGCGGCTCGAGCAGCGGACCCACTTCGATATCGAAATGATGGAGGAGATGGGTTACTGCTCGGGGATCGAGAACTACTCCCGCCATCTCACCGGACGCAAACCGGGTCAGCCGCCTCCGACGCTGATGGAATACCTGCCCAAGGACGCCCTTGTTTTCATCGACGAGAGCCATGCAACGATTCCCCAGCTCAATGCAATGTACCGCGGCGACCGCTCCCGGAAGGAGACCCTTGTCAACTACGGCTTTCGCCTTCCCTCCGCCCTCGACAACCGGCCGCTCCGCTTCGAGGAGTTCGAGGCATTCGAAAACCAGCGGATCTGCGTCTCGGCGACGCCGGCCCTCTACGAGATGGGCCGAGCCGCCGGGCGGGCTGTGGAGCAGATCATCCGTCCCACGGGCTTGATGGATCCGGAGATCATCGTGAAACCGGTGACCCACCAGGTGGACGATCTTCTCGGCGAGATCCGCAGCCGGGCGGAGAAGGGGGAGAGGGTCCTCGTGACCACACTGACGAAGCGGATGGCGGAGAACCTGACGGCTTACTACGAAGGACTGGGGGTCCGGGTGAAATATCTCCATTCGGACATCCATACCCTCGAGCGGGTGGACATCATCCGCGACCTTCGAATGGGCGAGTTCGACTGCCTTATCGGCGTCAATCTTCTGCGCGAAGGGCTAGACATTCCCGAGGTCTCGCTCGTGGCGATCCTCGATGCCGACAAGGAGGGGTTTCTCCGTTCCGAGCGCTCCCTTATCCAGACGAGCGGGCGGGCGGCCCGCAATATCGCGGGGCAGGTGATCATGTATGCCGACACCCAGACCGCCTCGATCCGGGCCTGTCTCGACGTGACCCGGCGGAGGCGCCGGATCCAGGCCGGCTACAACGAACAGCACGGGATCACGCCGGAGAGCGTCAGGACGGAGATCCGCAACGTCCTCGGTTCCATCTATGAGGCCGATTACGTGACGGTGCAGACCGTTTCGGAAGAGCAGGCGGCGTATAGTTCCGAGAGGGAGCTGCCCGTCGTCATCCGGAAACTTAAAGAGGAAATGAAGCTGGCCGCCAGGGCGCTCGAATTCGAAAAGGCGGCGGCGCTGCGGGACCGCATCCGCGACCTGACGAAGATGATGCTGGAGATGGGCGGCGAGGTGTGAGCGGGGGTAGAGATGGATTTGAAAATGGATGAGATGACCGACAAGAGGGAGATCCGAAAAAGGATCATGACAATAAGAAATGCGATGCCGACAGAGGCGATTGCGGCGAAGAGCCGCGAGATCGTTCGGCGGCTGATGGAACTCCGGGAGATCCGGGAGGCCTCCACGCTGATGGTTTTCCTCAATTTCGGAAGCGAGGTCGTGACCGACGGGCTGATCGAGTGGGGGTGGGCGGCGGGGAATCGGATCGTCGTTCCCCTCTGCCATCCGGAGAGCCGGGAGATGACGCCATGCCTGATCGACAGTTTCAACGAGCTTGAGACGGGCCACTATGGGATCCGCGAACCGAAAGCCGATCAGCCCCGGGTTGTCACGCCTGGAGAAATCGATGCGGTCCTCGTCCCCGCTGTCGCTTTTGACCGGCGGGGATACCGGGTAGGTTACGGCGGCGGCTACTACGACCGCTTCCTGCCGAAAGCCCCGCGGGCGGCGCGGATCGGGGCGGTCTTCGCCTGCCAGATCGTGCCGGAGGTTCCGACAGGCCTCTACGACGCGAAAGCGCAGCGGATTGTTACGGAAGAGGGGATCATCGTTCCGGCGGATGAGCGGCGGCTGCCCGTCTGACGCAAAGCGACAATCAGAGCTTACTCTTTTTAGGCATTCCGAAAAGGGCGCGCCGGAGAGGGCTGTATGAACCGGTGGCCATCTGTCAAAGCCAAGAAAGTGCTCTCTACCCTAATTGCCAAATCCAAGAGCAAGTTGCAGACCGTGTATTTAGGAATAGCCCATTGATTTCTGGCTGAAACATGCGAACGTCATTGTTTGTCAATAGAAAAACCCAGACAACGGAGAAGATTTGCCATACAGCTATCAAGAGATGGAAAACATGGTTCACGCCATTCTTCCCCATGATCCCGAATACTCGAAGGGAAACAATTTGGTGGACTTTCTTTCGATTTGCGGATAACCATTTAAATGTACGGTGTTATAGGGCTGATTTTTTAAATGAGCGTGGGTATCCGTAACTTCCTGAACACGGTAACCGGCGGACTTCATATTGCCCGCAATCGCGGTTGCGCATTACGGGTAGAACCGGCTACGCAAGCGCATCTGCCGCAAAACCCGATCAATATTTTCAGATGTTTCGGCTTGGTCACTTCTTGGGCAGACTTTTATTGATTTCTCTCCTGCGCAGCTCGCCCCGGATGATCTTGCCGGTGGTCGTCATCGGGAGTTCGGTTACGAACTCGATCTCCCGCGGATACTCGTGGGCGGCCAGGCGCGTCTTCACAAACTCCTTGATATCCGTAGCCAGATCTTCGGTGACCGGCGTCCCCGGTTTAAGGACGATGAAAGCCTTGACGAGCTCTGTCCGGACCGGGTCGGGTGTTCCGATGACAGCGGACATCGCCACGGCGGGGTGCCTGATCAGGCAGTCCTCGATCTCCGCGGGGCCGATTCGGTAGCCGGAGGAGGTGATGATATCGTCCCTTCGGGCGACATACCATAGGTAGCCGTCTTCATCCTTCTTCCCGAGGTCTCCGGTGAGCGACCAGTCGCCGATGAACTTTTCCCGTGTGGCCTGCTCATTTCGCCAGTAGTTGAGGAACATGACCGGGTCGGGGCGGAGGATGGCGATCTCGCCGACCGTGCCCGGCAGGAGGATGGCTCCCTCGTGATCGACAATCTCCACGCGATGGCCGGGGATCGGCTTTCCCATCGAGCCTTTGCGGATGGGCATGATTTCGCAGCAGTTTCCGACGACGAGGTTGACTTCGGTCTGGCCGTAGAATTCGTTGATCTCCAGATCCATGACCCGGCGGCCCCAGTCGAGGAGCTCTTCGCCCAGGGTCTCGCCGCCGCTGCCGATCGTCCGCATACTGTAATCATAGCGTTTTTGGGGATCGTTCACCTGCCGCATCATTTTGAGAGCGGTCGGCGGCATGAAGGCGTTACGGATTCCATATTTGGCAATGAAGTGAAAAGCCTGTTCCGGGTCGAATTTTCTGGCACGGTAGGCGACGACCGGCACGCCGTGGTGCCAGCTCGGCAGGAGGACATCGATCAACCCTCCGATCCAGGCCCAGTCGGCCGGCGTCCAGTAGACGTCCTCTTTTTTGGGAAAAAAGTTGTGAAAAAACTCGACGCCGGGTATATGGCCGAGGACCACGCGGTGGGCGTGGAGGGCCCCCTTCGGCGGGCCGGTGGTGCCCGATGTGTAAATGATCAGGGCCGGGTCGTCCGCTTTCGTCGGGACCGGGTCTAAACGGGTTGCACCTTTTTCCAGCGCCCCCCAGAAATCGATAACGCCGGCCTCCGGTTTCCCCCGGGTGACGAACAGGAGCTGCAAATCGGTCAGGCGATCCCGGATCTGGAGAACCTTCTCGATATTGGCCCCATCGGTGATGATCGCTTTCGTTCCGCTGTTTACGAGACGGTATTCGAGGGCATCGGGGCCGAACAGCGTGAAAAGGGGAACGGCGATGGCGCCGAGCTTGTAGATGGCGATGTGCGCAATGGCCGTCTCCGGACACTGCGGGAGGAGAATGGCGACCCGGTCGCCGCGGGTGATTCCGTAGGCCCGAAACGCATTGGCCAGACGGTTGGAGAGGTTCTTAATGTCCCAGAAGGCGTATTTCTCGGTCCGGCCGCTCTCGTCCTCGTAAATCAGGGCAAGACGGTAACGTTCATCCGCCCACTTGTCGCAGACATCCACACCGATATTATAGTACTCGGGGATCGGCCAGCGAAAACTCCGATACAGCTCGTCATAACTGCCCTTTTTGCTCAGCATGGGTTCCCCATGGATCATATCATCAGATATTTCTTCTTGATCTCTTCATTGCTGCTCAGCTCGGCGATCGTGCCTTCGTATTCTATCCTGCCTTTGTTGATGACGTAGGCTCGCTCGGCAATCGCGAGGGAGAACCGGATGTTCTGCTCGGAAAAGAGAATGGTGACGCCCATCTCTTTGAGCTTGATGAGCTTTTCGGCGAAATCCCTGACGATCAGGGGCGCCAGCCCTTCGACGGGTTCGTCGAGGAGGATCAGTTCCGGATTGCCCATGAGCGTCCTGCCGATGGTGAGCATCTGCTGTTCGCCGCCGCTCAGGTGCCCTCCGAGATGTTTTTCCAGCTTTTCCAGGTGGGGAAAGCTCTCATACACCTTTTCCACCGTCCAGGGCTCGCCCGTGTAATGCTCGGAGTTTTTTCGGGCGATCTCCAGGTTCTCGCGCACCGTCAGGTCGGGGAAGATCAGACGGTTGTCGGGGACGTAGCCGATGCCCTTGCGGGCGACCATATAGGAAGGCTTGCCCCGGAGGTCCTCGCCGTGGAAGAGCACCTTACCCGTCTTTGGGGCCGTGAGGCCCATGATGCTGCGCAGCGTGGTGGTCTTGCCCGAGCCGTTCCTGCCCAGCAGACACACCAACTCGCCGCGTTTCATGTGCAGCGACAGGTCGAAAAGGATATGACTTGTGCCGTAATACGTGTTTATGCCCGAAACTTCCAGTATCATATGTCCTCACCGAGATAGCACCTCTGCGCTTCTTCGTTTCTTCTCACCTCTTCGGGGGTCCCTTCGGCGATCAGGATCCCTTGATACAACACCGACAGCTTCCGGGCATAGCCGAAGATGACCGATATGTCATGTTCCGTAAACAGGATCGTAAGCCCGATCTGGGCATTGAGGCGTTTCACCAGTTCCATCGTCTCGTGCGTCTCTTCGGACGACATGCCGGCCGTGGGTTCGTCGAGAAGAAGCATTTCCGGCTTTCCCGCGAGCGCGAGCGCCAGTTCGAGTTTCTTCTTGTCGCCCTGCGAGAGGATTCCGGCAACGGTGTCCCGGTTCGGCAGAAGCCCGGTCAGCTCCAGCAGTTCAAGCGTGCTTTCCCGGGCGAGCCCGCTGGCCGGGGTGAAGATGTCGAGCGTCCGCTTTTTCTGCGCCAGGATGGCCTGCCGGACGTTTTCGTACGTCGTCAGGCGCGGATAGATGTTGCTCACCTGGAAGGCGCGGCTGATGCCGGCGCGGGCGATGCGGTGGCGCGGCCAGTCGGTGATCGCCCTGCCCTGGAAAAGGACCGTCCCGCTGTCGGCATTATGGTAGCCGGTGATGAGGTTGAAAAAGGTGGTCTTGCCGGCGCCGTTGGGTCCGATGATGGCCGCGATTTCTGCCTTCTGGAGGCTGTAGTTGACATCGGTGAGCACGGCGTACTTGCCGAACGACTTGCTCAGTCCGCTGATCTTCAAAATGGTGGGGTCCGTATCGTTCATCGTTCCTGCCGTCCTTGTCCGTCCGTTTTTCCTGTGCCGTTACCCCTCCGCATCAGAAACGGGAATTTTTCGTCGATCAGCCCCAGGAATCCGCCCGGCATCAGCAGCACGACAAGGATAATGATGACGCCGCTCACCAGGGGCCAGTACTCGGTAAAGCTGGTCACCGTGGCCATCAGAAAGGTGTATATGGCGGAACCGACCAGCGGCCCGAGGAAGCTGAAGGGTCCGCCCATGACCGTCATGAACACCGGTATCCCCGAATGCATCCAGTTGGTGAGATCCGGGGCGACGCTGCGGTTGAAGGGCCCCCAGAGCGCGCCGGCAAGCCCGGCAAACATCGCGGCGATGATGAAGTTGAGAAGCATATACCGCTGGACGTTGATGCCGATGAATTCGGTTCGTTCGGCGTTGTCGCGGATCGCCCGCATCGTGTAGCCGAAAGGCGACTCGCTGATGATCCAGAGCGCAATCATCCCGATCGTGACGACGATCAGCGTGAAGAAGTAGTAGGGATTGGCCGCCTTACCGAGAAACTCAGGCGGCACGATGCCCTGCAGGCCGTTGTCGCCGCCGGTGAAGGAGTACCACTGGAAGATGATGTAATAGACGAGCTGCCCGAAGGCCATCGTAAGGATGGCAAAGTAGATGCCCCGGAGTTTGACGCAGAAATAGCCCAGTAGGGCGGCGCAGAGACCCGCCGAAAGCATGGACAGCGGGAGGGTGGCAAGCATCGGGACATTGGCCTTCACCATCAGCAGACCCGTCGTGTAGGCGCCGATGCCGTAGTAGGCGGCATGGCCGAAGGTAAGTTGCCCCATGTAGCCGAAGATCATGTTAAAGCTGGCGGCAAAAAGCCCAAGGATGAGGATCTCGGTAAGCACATGAACCCAGAACACGGGTACGATAAAAGGCAAAACGACCGCGAGCATAAACAGGATAGTAGCGAAAAAGTATTTGTTTTTCATCGGTCATGTCCTCATCGGTGTGCCGAACAGTCCCCAGGGTCGCACGATCAGGATGGCGGCGGTGATTACAAAAATCAGGACCATCGCCCCCTCGGGCCAGAAGAGGATCGTAAAGGAGAGGACCTCCCCCACAATCAGCGAGCCGACGAGGGTTCCCATCAGGCTGCCGAATCCGCCGATCACCACCACGCAAAACGCCTGGATGATGATGGCGGTATCCATGCCCAGCGTGATCGAGCCGATCGGCGCCTGTATCCCCCCGGCGAAACCGGCCAAGAATATTCCCAGCGTGAAAACCCATGTGTCGATCTGAGGAATCGGGATGCCCAGCGCGCCGACCATCTCCCGGCTGTAGACGGCGGCTTTGACGATATGGCCGTAGCGGGTGTATTTCAGAAACCACCATAGCCCGATTGCCACGGCGGCCCCGGCAAGGATGACGAAGATGAAGTAGGAATCGAGAGGCGCTCCAAATATGAAGACCGGCTTGCGAAGCATCTCGGGTCGGACGATCAGCTTGTTCGTGACGCCCCATGTGAGTTTGATCGTATCGCTCAATATCAGGGCTACGGAGTAGGTAATGAGAAGCTGCTCGTACAGTTCACGCTTGTAGATCCGCTTGATCAGCACGACCTCCATCAGCCAGCCCACCGCTGCTGCGGCAAAGCCGGCCAGCGGTATGCTGAGCCAGAACGCGAATGAATGCTCCTGCATGAGATTCCAGAAGGTGTAGGAAAAATAGGCGCCCATGAGCCAGAGGGCCGCATGGGCGAAGTTGAGGATGTTCATGACGCCGAAAATAAGGGACAGACCTGCGGCAACGAGAAACAGTATCGTGCCGTAGGTCAGTCCGCTTAGAAACTGCGTAAACAGCGAGGTGATATCCACATCGGTTTCCCCAGGGGTTATTTTTTCTTTCTGGCTTCCAGTATCTCTTTCTCGGGACGTTCGCTTTCGCTGCCTTTGATCTCGACGATATCCTTGTAGATCGGGAACGGGTACTTGGGGTCGTCGGCGATCGTGCCCGTGTAGGACGAGCAGCTTAACTGATTGTCTATTGGCCGGAAGGTCAGCTTGCCCCTTGTCAGGTTGACCGTCATCCCCTTCATCGCATCCTTCACTTTTTCGGTTTCGATCGATTTGGCTTTTTCAACGCCCTGTTTCAGCGCATATACGGCGTCATAGCTAAGGACGGCCCAGTCGCTGGGGAACTTGTTGTACTTCGCGCGGTAGTTTTTGACAAAATCGGCCATCATCGGGATGTCCATGTGCGCAAAAAACGGTCCCCTGGTCAGTGCGATGATATTGCGGGGGAGCGTCTTTGCCTGGAGCTGCAGCTCGGTCACGGTGATCAGCGAACCGGGATAGGGGATCTTGTCGAAGAACCCGTATGTCTTTGCCTGTTCCATCCACGCGACGTTATCATTGGATGCGATGCTGCCGACGACGAAATCGGGTTTCATGGCCATGATGCCGGTGATGTAGGAAGTGAACTGCGCCTCGCCCAGGCGGGGCCAGAACTCTTTCTTCAGTGTGAGATTTGGCGCAGTCTCTTTGAGGAATTTGACTGTTTCCGCCTGTGTCGATCTCCCCCATTCATAATCCGAGGCGATGGTGATATACTCCTTCCAGCCCTTCGCTTTGGCCATCTTCGCAATCGCGACGGCAACGGCCTTGGCCTGCATGTAGGTGTTGGGAACCACCTGGAAGGTGTACGGGCTGGGGTTGATTTTCGTGATGTTTTCGGAGTTGCTGATGGAGGCGATATGGAGCACCTTGTACTCCTGCGCAATTGGTTTTACCGCCATTGCCACCGCGCTGGAATAGTCGTTGATGACGGCCCTGATTTTGTCCCTGAGGATGAGGTCTTTCACCTCACGGACCCCCACATCGGGCTTGGTCTGGCTGTCGCGTACGAAAAGCTCGATCTTGTGCCGGCCGAGAAAGCCGCCCTTGGCGTTGATCTCTTCCACCGCCAGCTTGATTCCCTCTACCCCGTCGGCGCTGTACAATGCCCCTGCGCCGGTGAGACCGAGCGCTACGCCGAGATTGTATGGTTCCGCTGCCTTGGCGCCGGTCATGCCAAAAAAGAATACACATGTAATAACCGTTACGAAGAACGCTGTTGTTTTTCTGAGATCCATTTTATTCCCTCCTTGTTTGTGGGTAAAGATTTGAAATCTGTTTCCAATCAATCACCGCGTGCCCGTCTTAGGGACCACAATTCCCAATCAATATGTCAGCGTCATTCCCCCGTCAAAAAGGAGATCGCCGCCGTTGAGGTAGGTTGCAAAGCGCGAGTATCCGAAAATAAACAGATTGCCGACCTCCACGGGCGACATCATCTCCTTGATCCGGGATTTACCCATCATCACGTCTTTCACCACTCTCTCGGGGGTGATATGACGCTGTTTGGCCTGGGCCTGGATCTGATTCAGGGCAAGCTGCGTCTTTACAAAGCCGCTGCTCACCGTGAAGGAGCGTATCCTCCCTTCGCCCTCCGCCGCAATCGATTGAGAAAGGGCGCGAAGCCCGAATTTGGTGATGTTGTATGCCGGCTTATTGAGGGTGCAGATGTGGCCGTGGACGGAGCTCATGTTGCCGATCACCCCTTTGCCGTCGGCGTTCTTCTTGAAATGGGGGATGACAAGCTTGGAAAGGTAGAAGGGGGCCCGCAGCATGATGCTCATCATCTGGTCATATTTTGCCATCGGAAAGTTGTCGATGGAATCGATATGCTGGATACCGGCGATATTGGTGAGGTATCTGATGCTGCCGAGTTTGGCGGCCTCCCGGACGGCGAACTCCATGTCGCCGTCCTTGGTGAGGTCGGTCTTGATGAAGATCATCTGACCGCCCATCTTCCGGGCGAGCTGCTGCGTCTTCTTCCCCGCCGCGGCGTCGATATCGAGCCCTACGGTCATCAGGTTGTTCGCGGAGGCGGCGATCGCCGTCGCCTTCCCTATGCCGCTGCCCGCGCCGGTGACGATGCAGACGTTATTGATGTTGAAATCCTTGTCCGCCACCTTCAGGATATCTTCCTGCCGTATCTCGGGTTCCCTGATATATGCAGTCATGGCTCACCTTCTGAGTAGCTTCAAAGTTGTCAAAGTGAATTCTTGTCGAAGCGCCCCCTGCGGGGCGTGTGTCGCTATGGTACGCGAAGCCCGTGCCACTTTTTATCGGCAGGGCAGGATATGAAAATAATGGAATGGTTTCAAATGATTATTTTCTACTTGCCTTTACCGGGAGACAGGGTGTATCATCGCGTCATGTAGGATATTTGATACATTGTGTAGAGATACGGGTACGATCCACTGTATACGTCGAGAGACAGAAAAGAGGACAGGCCCATGCAGGGAAAAGGCTCAGTCGGGGGAAACGGCGCCGCTGCGAAAGACCGTCTCGCTCTGCTTGAACTCATTCTGGACAATATCTACAACGGCGTTATCGTTACCGATGCGGACGGTTATGTCATCTTTTTCAACAAACCCTACGGCATGTTTCTGGGGATCGATCCGGCCGAGCAGATAGGAAAACATGCCACAAAGGTGGTGGAAAATACCCGGATGCACATCGTGGCGAAGACCGGGGAGGCTGAAATCAACAAGGCGCACAAGATCAGGGGACAGAACATGGTGGTCCAGCGCATCCCCATCAAGCGGGACGGCAAGGTGGTCGCCGTCTTCGGGCAGGTCATGTTCAAGCACGTCAGCGATGTCGGCAAACTCGCCAAGGAACTCGCCTTTCTGCAGTCCAAACTCAAGATGGTCGAAGAGGAGCTGCTTACGCTCCGCGCGGAACGGTACACCTTCGACAGTATCCTTGGAACAAACCCCTTGATCTTGAACCTGAAAAAAGAGGCGCAGCGGGCGGCGGCGACAAACTTTCCGGTGCTCATTACCGGCGAATCGGGCACGGGCAAGGAGATGTTCGCCCAGGCCATTCACAACGGAAGCCATCGGAGGCTGCATCCTTTTGTCCGCCTCAACTGCGCATCCATCCCCAGGGATCTGCTCGAATCGGAACTCTTCGGGTACGAAAAAGGGGCCTTTACCGGCGCCGGTTCATCGGGCAAGTACGGTAAACTCGAACTCGCCGACAAAGGCACCGTGTTCCTCGACGAGATCGGCGACATGCCTTATGAAATGCAACCCAAGATCCTGCGCGTGCTGGAAGAAAAAGAGCTGGAGCGCATCGGCGGGGTTGCCCCGGTGAAATCGGATTTCCGGCTTATCGCCGCGAGCAATCAACCCATCGAGGAGATGGTGAGCGACGGCCGATTCCGGAAGGATCTTTTTTACCGTCTCGACGTCATACGTTTCCATATCCCGCCGCTCAGAGAACGGCGGGACGACATCGCTATCATAGCGAAAGCCCTGCTTGCGGGCATAGCCAAGAACACCTCCTTCCCGGAAATAAAGATTCACCCGGCAGCGGAAGCGATACTGCTGAACTACGACTGGCCCGGCAATATCCGAGAACTGGTCAATGTGCTCAGCCGTGTGACCTGCCTTTTGGAACGGGACACCATCCAGCCTTACGATATCCCTTTTTTTCTGCGATCGGGCAAAGAGGCGGCGGGAGGCGCTGTGCGCACCTCCCTCGTGGGTGTCATGGACGCGGCGGAAAAAGACGCCATTATCAGCGCTCTTGCCTCCGCGGGCAACAACAAGACCGCCGCCGCCGCCTTGCTCGGCATACACAGAACGCATCTGTACAAAAAGATAAAGAAGTACGGGCTGTGATTTGCCCTTGACAGCGCAAGGGGAACAGGGGCAAGATGCCGAAAATTTTATTTGCATGGGGATGATAATGGAAGAAAGCAATCAGAGTATGGAAGCGGAGGGCGATGAGAAGAGTTTTGCCGAGCTGCTGGGCGAAAGCGAGCCTGACAGCGGCTGGCTGAAACCCGGCCAGCGCGTGGAGGCGGTGATCGTGAAGATCACGCCGGAATGGGTCTTCATCGACGTGGGCGGGAAGCACGAAGGGTATCTGGACCGCAAGGAGTTCCTCGACGCAGAAGGAAAGTTGACCGTGAAGGAAAGGGATTCGGTTCGGGCCTATTTTCTCTCTTCACAGCACAATGAAAAGCTCTTCACGACGAAGGTCGGGGCCGGCGAGGCGGGGCGGGCGTTCCTCGAAGACGCCGCACACGGCGGGATTCCCGTGGAGGGGCTTGTCGAGCGGGAGGTGAAGGGGGGCTTTGAGATCAAGGTGGGCGGTGGTTCCAGGGGATTTTGCCCCTTCTCCCAGATGGGACTCGTCCGCGCGGAGGCGCCGGCTCAGTGGATCGGACAGCGCCTCGCTTTCAAGATCATCGAGTTCGGTGAGCGGGGACGCAACATCGTGCTCTCGCACCGGGCGATCCTCGAGGAGGAGCAGGCGAAGCTGCGGGAGGGCCTGAAGGTGTCGCTGAAAGAGGGGATGCCGGTGAGAGGGAAGATCGTCTCGGTCCAGAAGTTTGGCGCTTTTGTCGATATCGGAGGCATCCAGGCGCTTATCCCCATCTCCGAGATCGCATGGGAGCATGTGACCGATATCCATCAGCGGCTGAGCGTCGGTCAGGAAATCGAAGCGGTCATCCTCAAGCTTGACTGGGAGACCAACAGGATCTCCCTGAGTTTGCGGTCGAACCTACCCGATCCCTGGGAGCGGGTCGAGAAGGAATTCCCCGTGGGCGCCTCCTTTACCGGCACAGTGGCCCGTCTGACCAAGTTCGGCGCCTTTGTGACCCTGCTCCCCGGGGTGGACGGCCTCGTCCATATCTCCAAGCTGGGGAAGGGAAAGCGAATCACGCACCCTTCCGAGGTCCTTTCGGAAGGGCAGAGCATGGCGGTAAAGATCGAAGCGATCGACCGGGAGAACAACCGTATTTCTCTCGCACCGATCGGGGATGCAGAGGATGAGACGGCGGAGGAGCTCGAGGACTATCAGAAGTATGTGGGCAAGGCCCCCGGCTCATTCGGTTCGCTCGGCGACGCCCTACAGAAAAAAATGGATGCAAAAAAGAAGAAATAGGGAAGGTCCGATGCGATGAGCGGCGACCTGGACATCAAGGCCAAGCACGCTCCGCGGAGTCCCGGCATCTACCTCATGAAGGACGGGGCAGGAGAGGTCCTTTACGTGGGGAAGGCCCGGGACCTGAGGGCGCGCATTCGGTCTTACTTCGCCAGAACCGATGCACGAGCGATGATCCCCTTTCTCATCTCCCGTGTGCAGGATCTGGAGTTCATCATTACCGGGACGGAAAAAGAGGCGCTGATCCTTGAAAACAACCTGATCAAGGAGCACCGGCCCCGGTACAACGTCGATTTCCGTGACGACAAATCCTATTACCACGTCCGCATCGACCCATCGGAACCTTTCGCCCGCTTTCAGCTCGTCCGCCGTCCCAAAAAGGACGGCGGACGCTATTTCGGCCCCTATCCCTCGAGCGCCGCAGCGAAGGAGACCCTCCGCTTCCTCCAGACGATCTTTCCCCTCCGGAGCTGCCGGGACCGGGAGCTGAAGGGACGTCGCCGCCCCTGCCTCGAATACGAGATCGGACGCTGCAGCGCTCCCTGCGTCGGACGGATCGACGGGGCCGCCTACCAACGTCTGGTAGAGGACGGGATCACTTTTCTCGAGGGCCGGGAGAGGACGCTCATCGGAGACCTCCGCACCCGGATGAACGCTGCTGCCGAGGAGCTCCGATTCGAGACGGCGGCCGCCCTCAGGGACCGCATCGCGGCCATCGAGGAGACTCTTGAACGGCAGCGAATCGTCTCCGCGACCGGCAAGAACCGGGACATCTTCGGTCTCTGTCGGGAAGGAGACCTGACGCAGATTTCCGCACTCTTCATCCGCAGCGGGCGGATGATCGGCCAGAAGGCCTTTCCCCTGATCCGTCTCCGCGCGGAAAACAGCGAAATCCTCTCCTCGCTCCTGAAACGGTATTACGACGGCGTGGCGGACATTCCGGATGATATCGTCATCCCGGAGGACCTGGAGGATGGCGACGTCGTGGCGGAGTGGCTGACCGAGAAGCGGGGTAGGGGTGTGGCGATTGTCGCGCCGAAGCGGGGAGAGGCCCTGGCGCTCCTCGATATCGCCCAACGGAACGCCGAGAGCGCCTTCCGGACCGCCCGTCTCGCCGCCGACCGGCCGCTGGAGACCCTGCCGCTCCTCGAGGAAAAGCTCGGTCTTCGCAACGTGCCGTTTCTGATCGAGTGCTTCGACATCTCCAACATCGGGGGTAAATACGCCGTCGGCGCCATGGTGACCTTCGCGGCGGGCGCGCCGCGAAAAGAGGGATACCGCCGGTTCCGGATCCGGACCGTCCCCGGGGCCGATGACTACGCGATGCTCTACGAGGTGCTCAAAAGACGCTATGAGAAGCGGGAGAACCTCCCCCATCTGATCATGGTGGATGGGGGGAAGGGGCAGCTCGGCGTCGCCCTGGCGGTCCTGAAGGACCTGCGCATCGAAGGGGTCGACGCGATCGGCATGGCCAAGGAGCGCGAGAATCCCCCGAGGAAGCCGCCCGCATCTCCGCCGGACCCCCTTCCTTCTCAAGGAGAATTACCCGGCGGGTCATCGGGTAGCGCGATCATCACTAAACTATCTCCACCCGCGGACAAAAAGGGCGACGCCCTTTCCCCCGCCGGCCGCCGTCGTAAGCTGGACGCGGCCGGAAAGGGGGAGGATCGTGTGTATCTGCCGGGCCGCAAGGACCCGGTCTATCTCTCTCGGTGGCCCATGGCCCTCTTTCTTTTACAGAGGATCAGGGACGAGGCGCACCGCTTTGCCGTCTCCTATCACAGGAAGGTGAAGGAAAAAGAAGACCTGCGTTCGCTTCTCGACCGGATTCCCGGGATCGGCGCCGCGCGCAGGACAGCGCTTCTGATCTTCTTCGGCGATATCAAACGCATCCGGTCCGCATCTGTTGTTGAGCTGAAACAGGTCGAAGGCATTGGCGGGGAGGTGGCAAACCGCATCCGCAAGTTCCTCGACGCCGAGAAATAACCATTGACAAATCACCCATAAAATGATTCGGTTAACGGACCTTATCTGGTAACTTTAGCACGACATCACTGGTTTGCGAGTTTCGTCCGAACGCTTCAAAAAGCACTCTGGAGCTGAGGGAATGACCGGATCGAAAGCGCCACTATAATAGTGCCATCCAATTTACACCCGTGTTCTGAATCGTGGACCGACTGGTGTGCGCAGTCCTGTTATGGATAAAACGAAAGGAACAACGCTGATGGAAAACGAACTGCCCCGTATAAATAAGGCAGTAATGATGGTCACACATCTCGGTGATGACAGTGAAGAAAAGCAGTATTGGCTATCACGAACGATAGCCGACCGCTTGAATGCAATTGAATACAATCGGAGGATGGTTTATGGCATCCATCGAATTTCATCCAGACTTCAAAGACTTCTTGAGATTGCTGAACTCTCACGGCGTTGAGTACCTTGTGGTCGGCGGATATGCCGTAGGGTACCACGGTTACCCTCGTGCGACTGGAGACCTGGATATTTGGATCGCAGTCAGCGGGGCGAATGCCGAAAGGGCCGCACAGGCGCTCCGGGCGTTTGGGATGCCAGAACTGGAAACAACGAAATGGCTCTTCACTGAAAAAGACAAGGTTGTCCGTATGGGGGTTCCCCCGGTTCGGATTGAAGTGATAACCGGAGCGTCCGGCGTTAAATTTGATGAATGTTACTCGCGCCGCGAAATCGTGGAAATTGACGATACCCCGGTAAATTTTATTTCGTTGGATGATCTGAAGTCAAACAAACGGGCGGTTGGCAGACATAAGGATTTAGAAGACATAGAACATCTTCCATAACAACCGCATCAACACGCACGGCCACTCGCGGCAGCCGGTTATGCAGAGCGTTATGCCTGAAGGAAGATTAAGTAGGACTGATCCTACGACCGATGAACTACATAAGATTCTATCCTGTATATGAAGAAGGGTCTCTTTCAAGTATCCTGGAAATGAGGGAGACAAACATGGCATCTTGAAAGATCGGGCGGTCGTTGAAAGCACTAACGAAAGTGGTACTGTACCCTATTGGGATGTGGTTGATCTCATCGAATTCAAGGATGAAAAAGAATCAGAATGGATAAGGATCGGTTATTATCGAAAACCGAAACATAGGCTAAACTGGGGCAGCCAAACGACGATTACGGAACCTGTGTCCATCTGGAAGCGGATTCTTGTCAATGCAGCAAAAGAGAAAAAGTGGTTCCACAACTTGCTTGAAGATGTTATGAGTGAAGTAAAGAAATGAGTGCAAAACAAACCAGTCTGGATCACGGGGTTGCTACGGGTTCTCAGCGGGCTTTTTGTTATGCACAACCAACGTTCATAAAGGTGATAACCATGGAAACAAAAAAATTTGTCTATTATCAGGACGAAAATATGTACATCGGATGGCTTGAAGAGTTCCCCGATTATAAAACACAGGGGGAGACTCTTGATGAATTAAAGGAAAACCTGAATGATATTTACAAGGAATTAACCAGCGGCAGCATACCTAATGTTCTTCATGTTGGGGAGCTTCGCGTTGCATGAAGCGCAAAGATTTAATCCACGCCATTGAGGAGATCGGGTGGGTCTTAATTCGCCATGGAGGCCGCCACGATTGGTATCAAAATCCAGCGACAAAAATATCGCAACCTGTCCTCCGACATAACGAGATTAGAGATTCATTAGCTAAGCATATCCTTAAGATGCTTAAGAAATAATGGACATAACATCTGCATCAACCCGGACTGGCAATTCCACTACGCTCCATTGCCAGCCGGTTATGCGGGCGATGGCGCGGACGCTGCGCGCCGTTGGACGGACCTTGTCGCTCTCTTTCGAAAGAAGCTTCCCTTGGACTCTTACCCTATGAGGGTCATGCCCGAAACGAAAAAACCGGTTCCGATTTTCATCCTGCTCGACAGCGGGGCGGTGATCCCGGCGGATTCGAAAATCATACGGCCTGATATGTGCACGCGCACGTGATCCGTTTGTCATTCGGGGAGCGCAAGCTTGCATGGTTGCAAATCAATGGCCGGACGTCCAAAACGCCCTTACCATCACCCCGCTGCCGGTTGGGTTTGTGTCGGGCGGGTTCCGTACGAAGACCCATTGACCTGTAATTACTAGGAAGAGGAGGTGTCATATGGAACAGGATGAACGAGCGTATATCAGGCTGCAGCGCCATTTAGACAGTCAGGCGGTGGGGTTTCCCGCGACGAGGTCGGGTGCCGAGAAAAGAATTCTAAAACACATTTTTTCACCCCACGAGGCTGAGATCGCCACGTGTTTGACCTACAAGCTTGAACCCCTCGAAAGGGTATTTGAAAGAGCCGGGCATTTGGTCGAATCATCGGAAAAACTGGAGGAGCTGCTTGACCGTATTGAGAAAAAAGGGGGGATCGAATCAAAAGTCAAGGATGGCAAAAAACGGTATTGCAATGTCCCCCTTATTGTGGGGATGTTCGAATTTCAACTCGGCAGGCTTACCCCGGAGTTTTTGAAAGATATTGACGAATACACATCGGACAGGAAATTCGGGATAGAATTTTTAAGCACGAAACTCCCCCAGATGCGTACCATACCGATTGAAAAAAGTATCCAACCCCAACACAATGTAAGTACATTCGATGAAGTGGCCGTACTGCTGCAACAGGCGGAAGCGCCTTATGCCATCTTCGAATGCATATGCCGCCAAAAAAAGGCATTGGGGGGCACACCCTGTCGAGTGACGGATAGAAAAGAAACCTGCTTTGCCGTCGGCAGCATGGCCCAGGCTGTCCTGCGAAGTGGAATCGGAAGAGAAATCACGCTGGATGAGTCCATGTCGATCCTTGAACAAAATCAAAAACAGGGGCTGGTTCTTCAACCATCCAATACGGAAAAGGCGGAATTTATATGCTCGTGTTGCGGGTGCTGCTGCGGCATGCTCGGTATGCAGAAATTCTTGCCTAAACCTTTGGATTTTTGGGCTTCAAATTTTTATGCCGCGGTCGATGCCGACGCGTGCAATGGATGTGGAACTTGTGAAAAGCGCTGCCAGGTCGGTGCGGCAAGCGTACCCGAACAGAAGAAGCAATCCTCGATCGACCTGAACCGCTGCATCGGATGCGGCGTCTGTATCCCCACTTGCCCTAAGAAGGCTATCGCCCTGCATAAGAAGCCTATAGAAGTAAGACCGCCGCAAACGAAGGAAGATCTCTACGACATTATCATGTCCCACAAGAAAGGGAGATTGGGAAAGCTAAAAGTGACCGGAAAACTGGTCATCGATGCGATCCGAACAGGACAGACCCATTTGCTCAAATAGCGAGGTGTATGGAGGTTTCCGGATTCTTGCGGAGAATCGGTGCGCCATGACCCTGGTGATCGGATTGAAAGAGGAGGACGAACCGCCGCCTGTCGTGTGGGCGAAATATCTTTGCATTTGAAAATGCTTGACTTTCCGGGAGGATTGAAGTAGCGTTCATCCGCCCTGAAGGGGAGTAGCTGCCCGGGCAAGGTCAACATGCTGGCGAGAGCCTGGCCTTGCCGTTGGTGCGAGCCAATCAGCGAGACTTTCGGTGTGACGGTCGTTGTCATACTGAAGTCTCGCTTTTTTTATGGAAAAAGGGTGAATATGAGCGTATTTATTGCATCGTTCCTGTTCGTCGTACTCGCGGAGATGGGGGACAAGACCCAGCTACTGGCGATGGCCTTCGCCGCCCGCTACCCGGCGAGGACGGTCCTTGCCGGGGTCCTGGCGGCGACGCTTCTCAACCACCTGCTGGCCGTCGTCATGGGAAGTTGGCTGACGAACGTTGTTCCCCTCAACGTCGTCCAGGTCGCCGCCTCCGCCTCCTTCATCCTCTTCGGTCTCTGGACGCTGCGCGGCGACAAACTGGAGGGCGAGGACGAGAAGTATAAATTCAGCCCTTTCTGGACGGTGGCCGTGGCATTCTTCTTTGCGGAGATGGGCGACAAGACGCAGCTGGCGACCATTGCGCTCGCCGCAAAGTACCAGTCGATCATTCCCATCTGGATGGGGACGACGGCGGGGATGATGGTCGCAGACGCCTTCGGGATCATCATCGGCGTCGTCATGGGAAAGAGGATCCCCGAGCGGTTTGTCAAATGGTTCGCCGCAATGATTTTCATTCTCTTCGGGATTGCCGGTCTTTACGATTCGCTGCCGGAGAGCTTAAAATGATAAGGAGGTAAAAAGGTGAAAACAGATTTTGATTGCGTGTATGATATCATCGCCTCACCCATGGGCGAGGTGGGGATTGTCAGATGCCCCGGGAGCTTGCGTCATGTCCGGAGGATCTTTCTTCCCCGAGCGGGAATTTCCGCAGGAGAGCGCATCCGGGAATCTTTCCCTGCGGCCGTGCCGTCATCGGGGAAGGGGGATAAAATCCTGATGCGGATCAGGGCATTCCTGACGGGCGAACCCGTGGATTTTTCGATCGACGAGTTGGACATTGAAGGCGTCGGGGGGTTTGAACGCCGCGTCCTGTTGGCGGACTTCGCCATCCCGCGTGGACGTGTCATGACCTATGGGGGCCTTGCGGCAAAAGCCGGTGTTCCCGGCGGCGCCAGGGCCGCGGGGAATGTCATGGCGGGCAATCCATTCCCCCTTGTGATCCCCTGTCACCGGGTGATCCGGAGCGACGGCAGCCTCGGCGGCTTCGGCGGCGGCCTCCCGATGAAAAGGGCGCTCCTGGAGATGGAAGGGGTTGCCTTCGACAAAAAAGGCCGTGTTCTCTCCAGCCATATTCTATAGAGTTTTCGGGTTTCGGGTTTTTGATTTTTCGTCCGGATGGATCATGACGGCAAGGTTATCCCGGTGGATGATCTCATCATAGTCCTTGTAGCCGAGGACCTGTTCGATCTTCGTGGTCTTCAGCCCCATGATTTTCCGGATCTCTTCGGCGCAGTAATTGACCAACCCCTTGGCGATCGGATTGCCGGCCGCGTCCACGCAGGTCACCGGATCCCCGAGGACAAAATCTCCCTCCACCTGTATCACCCCAGAGGGGAGAAGGCTCTTGCCGTCCGCTACGAGGGCCTCTTTTGCCCCTTCGTCGACAAAGAGACGCCCTCTCGCCCTTAGCGTAAAGGCGATCCAGTATTTCCGGCTTGTCAGATGGTCCGCCATCGGGAGGAAGAGGGTGCCGGTCTCTTTACCGTCCATAATCTCCTGCAGAACCCCGGGACGGCGGCCGGGGGCGATGATATACGGGATGCCAAAGGCCGTGACTTTCTTTGCGGCGAGGACCTTGCTTTTCATGCCGCCCATCCCGATGGGAGTGGCCTCTTCGGTCGCAGCGGCCTCGATCTCCGGGGTGAATTCCGTGACGAGGGGGATGAGTTTTGCTTTTTTTGAGTCGGCCGGATTATGGTCGTAGAGCCCCTCGGTGTTCGTCAGGTTGATCACGAGATGCGCCTCGACGATGTTGGCGACCATCGCGGCGAGGTGGTCGTTATCGCCGAACTTGATTTCATCGACAGCCACGGTGTCGTTCTCGTTGATGATCGTGATTACACCCCATTCCAGCAGGGTAAAGAGGGTATTGCGGATGTTCAGGAAGCGTTTCCGGTCGGTGAGGTCGCTCATCGTGAGGAGGACCTGGCCGACGAAGAGACCATGCTTTCCGAAGGCATTCGAGTAAACCCGCATCAGACGGCCCTGGCCTATTGCCGCCGCCGCCTGCTTCTGCGGGATGCTCTTGAGCTTTCCTTGGATACCCATCCGGTGCTTCCCCGAGGCGATGGCCCCGGAACTGACCAGGATGACCTGATAACCCCGCTCCCGGAGGGTGGCGATATCGTCGACAAGCTGCTCGATGATCGTGAGGTCGAGGCCTTCCTCGCCGGTCAGGACGGCGCTGCCGACCTTGACGAGGATCTTCCGGACATTGGCAAGGGTCTCTTTTCGTTTCATGATGGACCATCCTCCGGCAGGGCCGCTCCGCCTTCCTCATCGACCGAGGGGAGATGCGGGGGAATCAGTGTGATGAGCTCCCGGAGCACCTCCGGGACGCCTTCCCCGGTTGCCGCCGAAAAGGCAAGTAATTTTACCCCTTTTTCTGCAAAGGTGTCAATATCCTTTTGCATCCCCTCCCGGGTGGTGGGAAGGTCGAGTTTGCCGATTGCCACAACCTGCCGTTTTTTCAGCATTGCGGGGCTGAAGAGCTCCAGTTCGCGGTTGATCATTTCGTAGTCGTGCCAGGCGTCCTGGTGGGATTCTGCAGAGATATCGATAATATGGAGTAGGACGGACGTCCTCTCGACGTGGCGGAGGAACTGCATGCCCATCCCCAGCCCATCGTGCGCTCCCTCGATCAATCCGGGGATGTCGGCGATCACGAACGACTCCTTATCCCCGTACTGGACGACGCCCAAATGGGGAACAAGCGTTGTGAAGGGGTAATCGGCGATCTTGGGACGGGCGGCCGACACCCTTGAGATGAATGTCGATTTACCGACGTTCGGCAGACCGATGATTCCCACATCCGCCAGAAGCTTGAGCTCCAGTGTGATCCACCTTTCTTCGCCCGGGATGCCGGGCTGCGCGAAACGGGGGGTCTGGCGGGTGGCGGTGGCGAACCTCGCGTTTCCCCGGCCGCCCATGCCGCCCTTCGCGACGACAAAGACAACGCCGTCGGTCGTCAGATCGGACAGGAGTTCTCCGCTCTGGGCGTCGCGGACGACCGTGCCTACCGGGACGACGATCTCGACGTTATCGGAGTCCCTCCCGGTCCGTTTGCTTCCCTCGCCATGACCGCCATGTTTGGCAATGTGGTGCTGGCGAAACTTGAAGTCAAGGAGGGTTCGCCGGCTCAGTGAGGCCCGAATAATCACGTCTCCTCCATGGCCTCCGTCCCCTCCGTCCGGTCCTCCCCGCGGGACGAACTTCTCCCTTCGGAAGCTGACGCAACCGCGGCCGCCGTCGCCTGCCTTGACATAGATTTTTGCCTCGTCGATAAATTTCATACCGTTTGCTTGCCCCTTTTCTTTTGGAGAGGTGGGCGGAACGTGTTACGCCGCGGGGGCAGGGGACCCCGAAAAATCTCCGATGTGTGCTGGGGACATAATTTCCAAGTTGTGCAATAACGATCGCACCTTTTGTTCGCTGCGACTGGAAAAACGGACGGAGCCCGGCGGTAAACACACCTCCGCCGGGCTAGCACGGGATGACGTTCTATGAACAGGTTTAGATGGAGGATAAGTATTTCGACCGGGCAGTATCCGGTTCGCTAAATCTTGTGCACATCCACGGCGGCCTGGCCCTTCTGCTCCTGAGTTACCGTAAATTCGACGCGGTCGCCTTCCGCCAGGCTGCGGAATCCCTCCGCGACGATAGAACTGTGATGAACAAACACATCCTCTCCCGAATCCCTGGAGATGAAGCCGTAACCTTTCTTGTCGTTAAACCACTTGACAACCCCGGTTTCGCGTCCGTTCTCGCCCATTGTTCCCGATTCCTCCGTTACAGAAAAAATGTCTACGCCGCAGCGTAGACGCTGACCTTCTTCCGTTTCTTATCGAGTCTCTCGAACTTCACGGTGCCATCGATCTTTGAAAAAATGGTGTAGTCCTTACCCAACCCGACGTTGTTGCCGGGATGAAATACGGTTCCGACTTGACGTACGATGATGGAGCCGGCATTGATCTTCTCGCCGCCGTAAACCTTTACGCCCCGCCGCTGGGAGTTGCTGTCTCGTCCATTCCGGGAGCTTCCCTGCCCCTTCTTGTGTGCCATAATCTCCTCCGCCTAAATGGATATTTCTTTGATCCGCATACTCGTCAATTGCTGGCGGTGTCCGGTCTTTTTACGATAGCCTTTTCGTTTCTTCATCTTGAAAACGGTGAGTTTTGCGGCCTTGGTCAGCGCGAGGATCTCGCCCGTGACCTTTGCGCCTTCCACCACAGGCCTTCCGATGTGAAATTGGCCTTCCTTCTCAACCATCAGAACCTGATCGAAAACAATCGCATCGCCCTTATCGCCGTCGATCTTTTCTATGGCGATCACGTCTCCTTCGGAGACCTTGTGCTGCTTACCGCCTGTTTTGATTACTGCATACATGGTTCATATCCTTGTGAAAAAAATTTTGACTTTGCACTATATCGAAAATGGATGCCGTTTGTCAATACATTTTATGGGGATCGCCGGAAAAAATTTGCCGGTCGGCGATACCGGCAAAATCGGCAAGCTGCGTGCCGGTCTTCACAATCCGTATCTTATGAAGGGCCTCGGGAGAAAGACCAAAGACGCCGGTCAGCACCTCGGCGGGCCGGACCGTCCCTTCGGGACCGAAACGCGCCGAAAGGAGGATACGACAACCGGTTCGGTCAAGGGCCAGGTCGGCGACGAAAGGGCGGATTTCCTTGATGACCGGTTTCCCGTTCGCTTCCCGCGTGACACGGAAACTCCCCGCCGCCAGGAATGCAGGGATCTTCGCCTCGAACCGGTCCATTGTCTCATCGGTTGAATCGCTTGGCAGAATAAGGTCATAGGTAAATCCCACGGCGAGTTCCGCCAGAGAAAAAGCGTTCGGGGGCAACTCAACCATCGCCGTAATCCTCATCCCCACGGGCAGGCCCGCATTGATCCGGGCAGTGAGAAGACCAAGCTCCTCACAAGGGTCCTGAATCCGGATGTCTACAAATTCGCCCCGGCTCTCCATCCCGACCGATGTGGCGCCGGCGAAGGAGATCTTCGGATGGGGGTGGTAACCTTTTGAATAGATGAAGGAGGTCCCGGTCAGGCTCACCGCCCGGCTTAGGGCGGAGGAGAGCTCCAAGTGGGAAAGAAATCGCGCCGGACCCAGTTTGGTGAATCGGGTACGGAGGGTCTTTTCCGGGCCTTCGTCTTCCCGGTCGGCGTACGAGGATACGAGCGACCCGACGGAGGCGTCTGCGGGGGCGGTCATGGTGCGAATGGTCTTCTGATCGCAGACGCCGCAGTTTCCGCATTGGCCGGTCCGGCAGTCCGGTGTCGGTTCGCCCTTATCGGCCCGGAGTGCCTCGGCAAGAAGAAACTCCCGGCTGACCCCGCTCTCGATCCTCTCCCAGGGGAAGACCTCGGTGAAGGGGCGCTCCCGGAGATAGGATTCGGGGTCGATCCCCGTCCTTCGCATCGCTTCTTCCCAGAGATCGAAGCGGAAACGGTCGCTCCAGCCGTCAAAGCGGCAGCCGAGGCGAAAGGCCGTCTCTATGAGCTCCCCGGTCTTCTCGTCACCCCGGGAGAAGACCCCCTCGAGAAGGCTCATCCGGGCGTCGTGCCACTTGATGCTGATGTTCCGGTTCTTCAGGCGCGTGCGAAAAAACTCCTGGCGGGTCTGAATCTGTGCGCAGTCGATCTGTCGCTGCCATTGGAAAGGGGTGTGGGGCTTGGGGATGAAGGTCGAGAGGCTGACCGTGACCTGACCCCGGTTCTCTGCCGTCAGGAGGGTTTTACGGGCGAGGTCGGCGATTCCCTCCAGATCCTCCTCGCGTTCGCCGGGAAGGCCGAGCATGAAATAGAGCTTTACCGCTTTCCAGCCGGCTGCGAAAACCTGCGCTGTGGTGGCGAGGAGCTCCTCTTCCGTATTGCCCTTGTTGATAATGTCCCGTAAGCGCTTGGTTCCCGCCTCGGGGGCCAGGGTGAAGCTCGTCTTTCGGACCCTGCGGATGGACTCGATTAATTTCGGGGTGAGGGTCTCGACGCGGAGCGAAGGAAGCGCAAGGGCGACGCGCCGTGCGTAATAACGATCCATCAGCGCCTTGAGCAGCGGCTCGATCAGGGTGTAGTCGCCGGAGCTCAGGGAGAGAAGGGAAATCTCGTCGTGTCCCGTCGACCGGAGCATTGCCTCGGCCATTTCCTCGATGACCGCCGGCGTCCTCTCGCGTACGGGCCGCCAAACCATTCCCGCCTGGCAGAAGCGGCAGCCGCGCGTGCAGCCTCTGGCGATCTCCAGGGTTATCCGGTCGTGGATCGTCTTCATCAGAGGGACGATCGGGCAGAGAGGAACGCGCCAGGCGTCCAGATCGGTGATGATCCGCTTTACGATCCTTTCACCCCCGGTATGGATTTCGGGTACATACACACCGCTGATCTCGGCGAGGGCCTCAAGCTGCTCCCGCCTTTTCCCGCCCCGGTTCCGGAGGGCAAGTACCGAGGCCGCGATCTCGGTGACCGCCTCCTCACCCTCTCCGACGACGAAGGCGTCGATGAAGGCGCTCATCGGGGCGGGGTTGAAGGCGGACGGGCCGCCGGCAATGATCAGGGGATGTTCATCACCACGCTCGCTGCGGTGCAGGGGGATCCCGCCCAGCTCCAGCATCATCAGGACATTCGTGAAGGAGAGCTCATACTGGAGGGAGAAGCCTATGATGTCGAAAGCGGCCAAAGGCCTCTGCGACTCCAGGGAAGCGAGGGGCAGACGGCGCCGGCGAAGTTCCCTTTCCATGTCGGGCCAGGGGGCGTAGCAGCGTTCGCAGGCGATCTCCGGCAGAGCATTCAGGATGGCGTAAAGGATCTGCAGGCCGAGGTGCGACATCCCGACCTCGTATGTATCGGGGAAAGCAAAGGCAAAACGGAGGCGGCACGCGGCATCCTCTTTCCGGACGGAATTCAACTCGCCGCCCGTGTAACGGCTGGGCTTCTCGACGGAAAGAAAAAGTTCACCTGCATCGAATGGGGTCATATCATTCATTACCATGTGTCGACGGTACTATCATCTTTGGATCGGGAGCGCAACCAGCACCGATTTTTTCTAATTTTGACGGCTTCGTAAAAAGTCCGGATGCTGCGTTGCACTTCATCCCTCGTCGCTGCGACGTACGCCAAAAGTACGCCTCACTCCTTGGGATTCGCGCGCCTTGCCTGCGGCCTTTTTACGAAGCCGTCCCAAACGCAGGGTGTTTTACGACTTTTTACGAGTTCAGCAATTTTCGTTGACAGGGCGGCCTGCGTGGTTTAATAGAACTAGTGCATCAGCCCGGATCGATCCCCTTGTGATCCGACGCCGATGTGCAGGCAACATTTCCCCGGAGGTCGAAGGAGTGGCAGAGATGAAACCGGAACTCCTCTTTCCGCGAGAGACAATCGGAAGGCGGGTCAAGGAGCTTGCCGAGCAGATCTCCAGGGATTACGAGGGGCGGGAACTCCTCCTCGTCGGAGTTCTTAATGGGGCCTTCATCTTTATGGCGGATCTGATCCGCGGTATGAGCATACCGTGCCGAGTCGATTTTGTCCGGGTGGCAAGTTACGGATGCGGCTCCCAGAGCTCGGGTGAGGTCAGGATCACCAAGGATCTGGAAACGCCGATTGCGGGGAGAGATGTCCTCATCGTGGAGGACATCGTCGATACCGGCCTCACCCTTTCCCATCTGCTTAATGTCCTCAGGGAGAGGCAGCCGGCCTCGGTTCGGGTCTGCACTTTCCTCGACAAGAAGGAGCGGCGGCGGGTTCCCTTTACAGCCGAGTATGTGGGGTTTGCTATTCCCGACGAGTTTGTTGTAGGCTATGGGCTTGATTTTAATGAAAAATTCCGTTTTCTTCCCGACGTCTGCATGCTGAAAGACATTGCGTAAGTAAGGAGGGACTATGATTATTCAGTGTCGGAAGTGTGAAACACGGTTCCGGTTTGACGAGACACAGGTCGAAGGTGAGGGTTTCTGGGTCCGTTGCAGCCGCTGCCGGGATGTTTTTTTTCAGGAACGCTTTGCCGTTGACGAACCCCTGTCTCCCCGGTCTGCCGCCGAGTCCGAGATACCGTCTGTAAGGGTCAGCGACGCCAAGCGCATTTCAGAAGACCGCTTCTCCCTCGGCGAAGAACAGCCGTCGCTTCCCGAGCGCGAGAGAATGGAGATACCGCCGTTCCCCCGAAGAGCGGTGGACAAAGAGATTTCGTCCGAGAACGCCAAAGAATCGATCATCAAGGGGTTCGAGGAAGGGTTGGAGAAAGATGCACTTAGCGACCAGGCCTCTGATTGGGAAGATGACATAGAAGATGACTTAGATGAAGAGGAGTTCCAGGAGGACGAGCCGCCGCGGAGACGGTGGGGGCGGTTGATCATGAAGATCCTGGCCCTGCTGGTGTGCGCGCTTCTTATTGCGGGGGGGCTCTATGTCTGGCTATTTCCGGAGGTCCGAACCAAGGCCCTGCAATGGG
>MICN01000114.1 GCA_001829875.1 Syntrophus sp. GWC2_56_31 | reverse complement strand
TCCACCCCGCGGCCCTCTCGCCTTGGGTCAGGAGGGTCGAATCCCTCCCCAAGCCCGTCCCCAGGATGCCGGAGCCGGCCGGTACGGGGTCGTTGACGACAACCCAGGTCATGTCTGCTTGAGCTGTAAGTTCCAGTCTGACCCTGACCGCATCGCCCCGGCTCCACCTGCCTTTCGTCTTCTGCACGACGGGTGTCAGGGTTTTTTTGATCGTGTAGCCGCTCGAAAAAGGCTGCTTCAAGGGAATAGCGGCCAGGCTCCGGACCGTCACCCAGGGTTTTCCCTCGCCCTCGTGGCGGATGGAGAGGGGTTTTTTACCGTCGGGCCAGCGAAAATCGACGAAGCCGTTCTTCGCCGTCTGATCGGCGGAGATCGTCCTTTGGTCGCGATCAAGGCCAACAGCCGTCACTCCCGTGACCGGCTGTAATTCGTATCTGTCCGAAAATTTCTTCATGGACAAAACACCCCAGGCATTGGCCGTCGTCGTTCCCCACGCTCCCCGGCGCATCCGCCCGAGCGCCCCCCGGACGAGCCGCGGCATATCCTCCTTCCATTTTTCATCGGCGAGGAAGGTCAGAACGGTGCGGACGGCGTTGACATCGCCGCCCTGCATGAGCCACCACAGGTTGTCGGTCCGCTCCGTCGAAAAGAGCATCGTCGTCCCCTGGAAATTCAGGCGCGAGCGGATGATCTGCTCCGCCTGAGCGCGCTTGGCCTCGCGATCCGGGATGGCCTCCATCCGTATCAGGACGTTCATCCAGTCCAGGACGGCGGATGTGGGCCAGAGATCGGCCTCCACATTGATGGCGCCGAGCAGCTTTGCCTCGGCCCTGCCGTGCCGCGACAGGGCCTCCAGGGCCGCCACCTTCCGGATGGACAGATCCGCCGTCGGCATGGACGAATGACGGATCACCCGGCCTTCGATAAAGCCTCGAAGTCCGTTTACCATCTTCTTCCCGACGTCGTCCGGGAGCGTCAACCCGGCTTCGTGCGCAATGGCAAGGATATAGGCCGTCAGGCTATCGTATCCGTAAGGCATGCGGGGGAAATACTTGACAAGGCCGTCCCTATCGAGATGGGACGGGAGCTCCGCCACCACCTTTTTCCATAAATCGCCGTCCTGCAGGGCGATCGCCCGCGATACCTTTTGCTCCATACAGGTGTAGGGGTATTGTTTCATGTAATAGGAAACGCCGCTTAAGCCCCCGACCAGTTTGGCGCAGGCGGAGACCCGAATGCCGCCCTTGTGGGGCAGGGCATCCTCCGGCCTTTCCACGTCGAAGGCGACCGGCTTGTCCGCTTGCACGATCGTGGCCTGGAAGGTCCTCACCGGGATGGCGGCAGCGACATGCTGCACTGCCTTGAGCCGGTCTTCGGCGCTCCCGTCCCCGGCGGCGGCGGAAACCTCCCACTCGAGGCGCTCCTTCCCGACAGGCGCCGCTGCGTCCCAGGCGACCTCCTGCGCCGCCCCCGGCACCAGATCGACGTCGATCGGCTTCAGCGTATCCTGGGAGCCGGTGAGCTTCGCCTTGACCTCGATCCGCATCGGCCGGACGGAGGCGTTTCTCACCGTAAAGCCGGCCCGAAATCGATCACCCTCCCGGACCATGGGCGGAAGGCCGGACAGGAGCATCAAGTCCTGCGTGGATACGATGCTGGTCTGACCCGTGCCGAATTTATCGGGACCGCCGCTCGCCACGGCAACGATCCTAAAGGAGGTCAGGGCGTCATTGAGGGGGACCTGAACATCCGCTTCCCCCTTTTCGTTGAGGGGAATCCGCGCTTTCCAGAGAAGCAGGGTATCGAACAGCTCCCGCGTGATCTGCTTGCCCCCTCCGCCGCCGTGGGGTATCGCCTTGAGCCCGAAATGCCGCTTACCGACAACCTGCATCTGGGCGGTCGATGTCCTGACGCCGTATCCCCTTTCGGCCATCATCGCTTCCAGGAGTTTCCAACTGTCGTTGGCCATCAATTCGAGGAGCCCCTCATCCACCGCGGCCAGAGCCACTTCGGCGCCCTTATACGGGGCGCCGTTTGCCGCCTGCACGACCTTGATGTGGACCGGCACGTTCTGGCGAATCCGGTACTCTTTCTTTTCCGTCGTCACCTGGACCTTCAGCTCATGGGCCCGCCAGCCCACCTTGATTTCCGCGATCCCCAATTTGAACGCCGGCTTGCCCAGGTCAACCGTCGCCGTGGGCTGGACACCCATCACGCGGCCCCGGACACAGAGGGCGGAGACATAGATGTTCGGCGCATAAGACTTTTTCACGGGAATCTCAATGACGGGTTTTTCCCCGGAGAGTTCCTTGACAAAGGTCTCCACTACCCCTTCCCGCTCGAGGGTCACGAGGGCCGTCGCCCGGCGGAAAGGCATCCGCACCTGGAACTTGGCCGTCTCGCCCGGCTCGTACCGCTTCTTCTCCGGCAGGAGGTCGATCCGGTCGTTGTCCGTCTGGCGGAACCACCAGTCTCCCTTTTCGGCAATCCAGACGTCCTGATGGGCGGAAGACACATTGCCCACATCGTCGATGGTTTGGGCCTGCAGAACCACCTGGCCGGAGAGGGGCGATTTGACCTGGCAGACGAGGAGTCCCTTGCTGTCCGTCCGGCCTTCGCAAAGGGCGCCGATGCGCTTGGTTTCCGTCCAATGGCTGTACGAATAGAATCCGCCGATCAGTCTTTTCCGGTGGGAATAGTGCTTCTTCTGGTACAGATCGACCTTGATGAGCGCCTGGGACACCGGTTTGCCGTCGAGTCCCAGGGCGAAGGCATGGAATTTCAGCGCATCGCGGGAGAGCGCCCAGGAATCGGGCTTGACGCCCACGACCAGCTTTGCCGGCCAAAGGGGAATATTTCGCGATACCGTCTGGACTTCGCCGCTGGGGTCCTTGAATTCGAGTTCCGCATGGATGTCATGGGGCGTGCTCACGCGCTCGAGATTCGTCAATCTGGCCCGGGCCGCGCCGGCCTGATCGAGCTTGATCTCCAGCGTCTTAAACGCCTTTTTTCTCACGGCCTGTCTGTCCTCGGAGGGCGACTCTTCATCATCCCCCTCTTCGGCATAAACCCCTTTGGAGATGCCCTCGGAAACCCGGCCGTTGGCAAAGGTCACGCCTTCATAATCGCTGAAGAAGACGGAGCGGGGCCGCAGGTCGCTTCTGAGTTTGACATCCTCATAGGCCGCCCCGCCGCCGGCAAGATAGGCGACCATGACATCCACGTCCGCTTCGGAAACATTGACCAGAGGGGCCGTCGGCGGCTGGATCAGGCCTTTCATCAGGGGCACCCGGAATTCCTCGACCCGGAAGGACCCCGAGGCCAGCGCGCCGGTCATGTGGTCCTCATTTTCCTCGCGCGCGTCATCCGTCTCCGCCGTTTCCGGACGTTTAGCCCCTTTGCGTTTGGCGGAAGGTTCTTTCAACAGATGGATGTCGTATACCCCCAGCTTGGCGCCCTTGGGGATCTCCCACGTTGTCTCCGCGGCGCCATTGGCATCCCACCGCAGGGGGAACTCATAGCGCTCCCGGCTTCCCGCATGCTTAATGGATATGGCCTTCGGGTAGCCCCCCCTATCCGCCAGGGAAAGCCCCCGCATGGTTTGCTTTCTCACAAAGTGTTTCATATGGACCGTCTCGCCGGCGCGGAAGAGTTTTCTATCCAACACCGAAGCGGCCAGCATGGGCCCCCGATAGGATAAATCGGGAAGATTAAATTGGTAGGGTTCGATCCCTTGATCCCAGCTCGTATGGATAAAGGTCAGGTCGGCTCCTTTTTTGGCGAATACAAAAGCGCCGCTTGTCATCCAGCGCCGGGGAGACTCGTCGCCCGGATCGCCCTCATCGTCCCGTTCGCGCCTTGATGACGCGTCGCAATGCGGCTTCGGCGCCGGCAGGGGGCCTTTGATGCGGGCGATGCCGTTCGCATCGGTTTTACCCGTCCAGAGCATTTTCCCGGCGCAATCCCGTATGGAGACATCGGCGTCTTTCACCGGGGTCCCCGCATCGAGAGTCGTCACCCATACGACCGAGGATTCCTTGCCCCACTTGAAATGGGCGGTCATGTTCGTTACGAGGGCTGACGTCGGCACATACATGGGCTGCGGCTTTCCCAGGAGGGACGCACCCAGTATCCGGCTCTCCATTTCCACGACGTAGAACCCCGGCGCCTTGAGGGGAAGGCCGACGACCTCGAAGGCGCGGCCCCCCTGGGGTTTTGGGATGGAAAACGGCTTTGTTGAAGGGACGCTTTTGAATACCGATTCCTTCCGGCGGGCCTCGTGAACGATTCGGAGCCACCGGATGATCGCTTCTTCCCTCTCCATTTTCACCCGATGAAGCCTGCCTTTAAGACCTTTCACCATCTTGTCGCCCACGTCTCTTGCCGGTTCGGGCAGGATTTTATTGACGGCCTCGCCGATCTTGACCATTTCATCGAGGACTGACTCCTTTAATTTCTCGATCGCGTCTCCACCCTTTTCACCGGCCTTCAACTGCCGCGTCGTAACGGACGGTTCGAGATTCCGGAGGGTTACCGGCAGGATGGCTCCCTCCGACAACTCGATGATGCCGAAGCGCGACGAGAATTTGGCCAGGGGGGGATAGGCGCCCGTCTTTATGGATAAAGGAAATCTGTCGGCATTGGTCAGGCTTCGACCGGCATCATCCGTCATGCCTTCGGGAACGCCGACGGATAAGGTTGCATGCTCCGGAAAAGGACCATTGAAACGGACGCTCCGGACAAACTTTGCCAAATCCGGTCGCTTCTCGGTTTCCCCGATTTCTTCGCCGCGCTCGTCGTCGGAAAGCGTCGCTTTATAAACCTTGCCCTTTTCCCCCTTGAGCGTTGTCCTTACCGCATAGGACCACGACACGGGGGAGGAGAACCGGACATCCATGGGCAGCATCGGGATGCAGCCGGCGCGGGGATTCTCCCGCCGGCAGTGGAACGAGGCGATGAAAGGCGGGCGCGTCTTAAACGGCAAACTCTGGTCTTTCTCCCCGGCAACGCCGCTGACCGTTTTGACGCCCTGTCCCCAGACGAGGCTGACTTGGGCTTGATTGGGAAATTTCTGCCGCGCCGCAATGACGATTCGCGGTATGGCGTCGGCCTTTATATGATGGGCCTTGAGAATTTCTTTTTCCTCTTCGCCTTTGATGATCCGGACGCCGATACGCTCCCCAATACCCTGGACGGAGAAGGATACATTTTCGATGACCGAGGCCTCATCGGGCAGGGCATCGAGGGTGAGCAGGAAGGCCTGATCTTCGCTGATTTGATCGCTTCCTTCGTAGGGTTGGGAGCTCCGGATCGCCGGTCCGCCGGTAGAGAAAGAAAATTGCCTCTCGCCCGTGAGAACCTGCCCTGAAACGGTTTTCACCCCCGGCTTTAGGGTAAACGCACAGAGCACGCCGGCGGGAATATTCCTCTCGAAATCATAGACCCAGTTTCTGCTGTCCGCCCAACGGCCCGTGCCTTTTTCCGGACAGGATACGGCAAAGGGTTCGACAATCCGCGGATCGCCGAGGGGCGCCATAGGCTCTGAAAAGCGTACCGATACCTGCCGGATATCCTTCACGACGCCTTGGGGCGAGAAGAATTCCACCCTGGCATCGGCGTAGGCGAAGGCGGGCAGGGCCGCTAAAAACAGCAATAAAGAAGTGACCAGGGTTTTCTTCATGACCGGTTCCTTTCCTTTTGGAAACTGGATCCCGGATCGGGTCTGCCGCATACCTGATACGGGACCTGAAGAGAGCACTGTTTTATTTTCTAGATAGTCAAAATTACTCTTCGGCGTTTATTAATGCAATGATTTATTGCGGGCAATCTTGACAATGATCGAGAATCCTGTTAGCAGAATACTCTAAGATTATTTGATTTTAGCAGAATTATGACCTGCCGACCCGTCCAGTGTTCGCCTGCCCATGTGAAGGGATTATGAGCGCAACCCGCAAGCCCCGGCCCGCGGGCGTGGAGCTTCACATGCAACAAAGCTGCACACCGATCAGTTCGACGCGACCTACGGAGAAGAAGAGATGAAAAAATATGTTGCGTTGTCTTTGGCCTTGTTCTTTCTCCTGACTACAAACGGAATGGCGGCGGATCACTGTCTGAGAGCCGGGAAGTGGCTGCCCAAGGGGATGGATGATCTTCGACGGGGCGCCTATGACGAAGCCTTGGCAGCGCTGGACAAGGCTTTGGCAGGCGCGCCCCGGTGCGCAGAGGCCTATTACGGCCGCGGCGTCGCACTGGACAAAACAGGCAAACATGACCGGGCGATCGAGGAATATTCCCTCGCCATCCGGGAGGACCCGAGCGATGCGGCGGCATATTACAGGCGCGGATTGGCCTACGGCCGGAAAGGCCATTTTGACCGGGAAACGGAGAACTACAGCAAGGCGACGGCCCTGGCCCCGGACATAGAAAGGTCGGCAAGGGGCATGGAGAAATGGGAGGACCGGGAGATCGGGGAGTTTACCAGAACGATTGCAGAGGATCCGAACGCAGCATGGGCCTACTATAGCCGGGGGATCGCCCTTCGGCTGAAAGGCCAGGCCGAAAGGGCTGCCGAAGATTTCCGCAAGGCTCTGTCACTGGACCCGAAACATGTCTGGGCCATGTATCATCTGGGCGCGGCTCTGCGGACCTTGGGCCGACCGGACCAGGCCGTCGAAGAGTACAATCGCGCGCTGACCATCGATGCCGGCTTCGCCTGGGCTGCTTACAACCGCGGCCTGATCCGGGGCAGGCAGGGCCAATACGCCGCGGCAATCGAGGATTTCGACAAGGCCCTTGAGGCGGATGCCAATTACGCCTGGGCTTACTATGACCGCGGGTTTGCCTATCTGAAGCAGAAGCGATACACGCTCGCCATCGCCGATTTCACGAAAGCCGCGGCGATCGCCCCCGCTTTCCCTCCCGTCTTCTACTGGCGGGCAACGGCGTATTTCGGGGTCGGCCAGAAAGAACGGTGCCGGGAGGACATGCAAAAGGCCGCCCGGCTGGGCAGCCCGGCAGCCGGAAAATGGCTGGCCGATCGCCGCCCATAGACAGATCCATCCATACCTTTGATACGGAATATCGATTGATGAAAGTTAAGGTTATCCACTACTGAGGGGACTATTCCGGTACGGCATACAGTTCGCTTTCATGCCTTCATGGGCAGGAATAGAAGCTACCGAGTAAGAGTTGTCTGATTTTCATCAACCGCCCTTGCTTCGAATGCGAATATGGAGATTGACTTCTCTGACCAATTTATTGATAATCGGTTGAGGAACAACTTCGGATTGACGCTTATTCGAAAGGTGGCATTATCAGTGGAAGATCGGAGCTGAGGGGTACTTCCCGTAGTCCACACTTTGACGTCTTTGAAAAATTACCAACATTACAAAATGTTCTCTATCAGATGATGCTCTGGCGGCTGTTTCCGGGAACCTTTGAAGCGCCTCATGGCGCACATACCGACATCAGGGTTGTTCCCGATTGACGGGCCATCGCCTCCTGGACATTATACTGCATAAATAAAAACTTGACAGCCTCTTCGGATCTTTATACCGTGCGTGGGAAATATCCTATAACGGGTCTTATCGATAGCTGTAACCTCAAGCGAAGACCATCCAGGTATTTGAGTTGCTGATCAAAGGTGAAGTTTTACACGGGTGACATAATGCGGAAGGTTGGAGACATACTGGTCGGCATTATTTTCCTGTTCATTGCGATGGTATTTACGATTGGCGGGATTAGACTGCGCCTGGGGACACCCATGGAACCGCAACCCGGCTTCTTCCCCTTTCTGGGGGGAGTGACCCTCATCGTTCTGGCCGGGATACTTCTCGTTCAAGGCTGGCAAGGAAAGAGCAGTGGAACCCAGGCTTTTGGCAAACTATGGGGGCCGCTGATTCTGATCGCGGGGCTCGCGGCCTATGTTGCAGCGCTTGAAATCACCGGGTACATCATTGCCACGACCCTGCTTTCAGCAATCGTTTTGCGAATATTGGAAGCGAAGTCTTTCTGGGTCTTAAGTGTCATCGCTCTGATGCTTGGCGTTGGCAGCTACCTTATCTTTGCCGAGTTGCTGGGTGTACCGCTGCCGGCGGGAGTTTTGGTAAAATTCTGGTAAGACCCGGACCGGAAGTCCCTATGTGGGTAAAATACAAATTTCAATACACCAGGTTGCAAAAGGAGGTGAATACATGAACAATGTCATCAGACCCAACAGAGTGAAAGAACTGCTTAAACAGGGAAAGGTAGCTGTCGGCCTCGAAAGCTTCAGCACCCAGTCGTCTCTGGTCGAGATCATGGGGTGGGTAGGCTTCGACTTCTGTTTCATCGATACCGAGCATTGCCCTGCAGACGTGGGGGCGACGCTGGGTCCTGTGAGGGCCTGCGAGACGACAGGAATGACCCCGATTGTGAGGGTGTATGAGAACAGTCCGGCCCTCATCTGCAAGGCACTGGATAACGGCGCTCAGGGGGTCATCGTTCCTCACATCAACACCGTTGCCGACGCCGAAGCGGTGATCAGCGCGGTTAAATACGCACCCGAGGGTATCAGAAGCTGCTGTCCCGCGATTCGGTCGGCCCATTTCGGTTGCCTCTCCTGGAAAGAATACTGCCAGAAGGCCAACGAAGACAACCTCGTCATCCTGCTTTTAGAGGGCGAGGAGGCGATCAAAAACGCTCCTGAGATCGTGAAGGTAAAAGGGGTTGACATCATCCTGTTCGGCCCGGTGGATCTCTCCCAGTGCATCGGTCTCCCTGGCGAGTCATACGATCATCCCGTACTCTACAAGGCTCTCCAGGACATGGTGAAGATGTGCGACGCGGCCGGCGTCGCCGTAATGACCGTCACCACCCCCCTCTCGAATGTTCCCGTTGCACGAAGGTTGATAGAGGCCGGCGTCAAAGTGGTCGTTTTCTCTTCCGATGTGATTGTCTTTCGGCAAGCCTGCCAGGAACTGATCAAGATCAAGGATTTCATATAAGGAGGTGTATTATGAGAAGAAGATTCAGACGAAAGAGTTTCTTTTGCTTCATCTGTGTTTTGCTTTCAGTTCTCGGTTTTCAAAGTGTTCAGGCCCAGGAATTTCCCACAAAGCCCGTAACCCTGGTCATCCCGCTAAGTGCGGGCGGCTCCCACGACCTGACTGCGCGGGCGGTCCTTACGGTGGCGAAAAAATATCTCGGACAGCCCATCGTCATTGTAAACAAACCCGGTGGCGGTGGAGCGATCGGCACGGAAGCGGTCGCCGCAGCGGCGCCCGATGGTTATACCTTGCTGATGGGCTGGCCGGGATCGAGCACCACACTACCGGCCGTCGAAGGGCGTTCCAAAGGCCCGGACGATTTCGTTCCGGTGTGCCTGCTGAACTACAGTACCACCATGATCGTTGTCAGGTCCGATTTACCCTATAAGACCTTCAATCAATTCTTAGATTGGGGCAAGGCAAATCCGGGAAAGCTGATTTACGGGACGACCGGCGTCTGGGGGAACTCCGACGTGGCCTGGAAGCAGATCTCAAAACTGACCGGCATCTCCGCCAAGGTCGTTCCCTATAACGGAGGGGGGCCGGTTGTCATTGCCTTTTTGGGTGACCAGATCGACGCGACAGCCATGGCAATTGCGCCCCTGTTGGCCCATATCAGAACGGGAAAGCTGCGGATTCTTGCTTCCCTGGGTGAAAAACGGGAGGGGCTCTGGCCCGATATTCCGACGGCCAGGGAGCTCGGAGTCGATGTGATGAACCACAATTGGCGGGGAGTGATGGCTCCCAAGGGCACACCCAGACCGATCGTCGAAAAACTGGCCCTGGCTTTCAAGAAGATGACGGAAGATAAATCGGTCATCACAATGATCAAAGAACAATTTGGAGATGACATGCATTACAAAGGTCCTGAAGAGTTTGCCAAGTATTGGCGGGATGAATACGAAGCCCATAAAGAGCTTGGAAAGCTCTATAAAAAATAGATCGATAACGGGACTGCCCCGAAAGGCCGACACGGACAATTTGAATGGACTTTTTGGCAAATCTTGGAAACGGGTTCGTGATTGCACTTACGCCGGGGAGTCTCTTTTACTGCGGCGTGGGCGTGATTCTGGGAACAGCGATTGGTGTATTGCCTGGGCTGGGACCTGCGGCAACCATCGCCTTGCTCCTGCCGATCACCTTCAAAATGGAGGCGGTTTCGGCCTTGATCATGCTGGCAGGGATCTATTATGGAGCCATGTACGGTGGTTCTACCACGTCAATTCTGTTGAACATCCCGGGTGAAGCAGCCTCCGTCGTCACCTGTATCGACGGTTATCAGATGGCCCGAAAGGGGAGGGCCGGCCGCGCCCTGGGCATGTCCGCCATAGGGTCCTTTATTGCCGGCACCATCAGTCTCTTGGGTGTATCGATCGTTGCCCCCTCACTGGCTGCATTCGCACTTAAGTTCGGAACTCCGGAGTATTTTTCATTGGTCATCCTTGGATTGCTGATGGCCGTGTATCTTTCCGAGGAGTCGGTGATCAAAGGCCTCATTATGTGTGTGGCCGGCCTTCTGCTGGGAACGGTGGGTATCGATCCTGTTTTTGGAGCGCAGCGGTTCACCTTCGGTTTGTCGAAACTGGTCGATGGTTTTGACTTCGTTGTGGTGGTGATGGGCCTCTTCGGTATCTCTGAAATACTATGCAATATGGAAACCCCGGAGATTCGCGATGTCTTCAAGACAGCCATCAAGGGATTATATCCCACTCTCGAGGACTGGCGACGGTGCTGGGCGTCCGTACTCCGGGGCTCGCTTATCGGTTTTTTTATCGGGGTCCTTCCGGGCGGAGGGGGAATTATCAGCTCCTTTGCCTCTTATGCCGTCGAAAAAAGGATCTCAAAGCACCCGGAAGAATTTGGCAGGGGGGCTATCGAGGGGGTGGCGGCGCCCGAATCCGCCAATAATGCAGCTTCCACCTCCTCCTTCATCCCGCTGCTGACTTTGGGAGTGCCTGGTAATTCCACAATTGCCATGATCTTCGTCGCTTTCATGATTCATGGCATTAAACCCGGCCCGTTTTTGATCCGGGAGCACCCTGAGCTTTTCTGGGGTTTGCTCGCCTCCATGTATATCGGGAATATCATGCTGTTGGGACTCAATCTCCCCCTGGTCGGCATGTGGGTTCGCATGCTGAAAGTCCCTTATCGGTACCTGGCGGTTCTGGTCGTTGTCATTTGTGTTGTCGGGGCATACAGTGTCAGTAATTCGGTGTTTGATGTGGGAGTGATGGCGGTTTTTGGAGTGATCGGGTACTTGCTGCGAAAGGCCGGGCTTCCTTCCACACCTTTCGTCCTGGCCATCATCCTGGGTCCTATGCTCGAGCGGAACCTCCAGCAGGCGCTTATCGCTTCAGGAGGAGATCTGTTGGTTTTTTTCCAACGGCCTATCTCGGCAACTTTATTGTCGATTGCAGGGCTGCTCATGCTGAGCCCATTGGTCAGGATTTACTGGAGACGGTCCCATCAATAATTTGCAACTATCCGGCTGCGACGCCAAGATTGCGCGCTACTGCGCAGATCGCCTCCCAGGTTGACTTGGGCAGAGGGATGCCTTCGCGCAAGCGCTGTTCGCGGGCACGTGCTTCCGGTTCGCCGGGTAACAGAATCTCCTCAACGCCCTCGGCCGGCTTGACCGCCTTGAGACGGCCGGCGATGCGCTCGACGCTCTCGTCGAACATGTCACTCGGCCGAAAGGCGCCGGGATCGAAACACGTGATAAAGAGGCAACTGCCGCATTCAGTCTTCGCCACGGAGTCGCCGCCGCTCAGGCCGACTGCCATAAGCTCGATGATGACCGATAACGCATAGCCCTTGTGGGCGGCTATAGGTAGTAATGCGCCGCCGGAAAAGTAGTCCTCGACATTGGTCGTGGGGCGACCTTCGGCGTCGAGAATCCAACCTTGCGGAACCGGCTCGCGCTTGGCGCGGGCCAACATCAGCTTGCCCTGGGCGGCGGCGCTGGTGGCAAAGTCGAGCAGAATGGGCGGCTGGCCGCCCGGACGCGGCACGGCCCAGGCGATCGGGTTAGTGCCTAGCGCCCTGCCTCTGCCGCCGAAAGGGGCTACCAAGTGCAAAAAGGCTCCCGCGGCGGTGGCCATGGTGATCATGCCCTGGCTTGCACCCAACTCTGCCCATTCGCCGATCCTGCCGGTGTGATGGGCGCGGTACAGCGCAGCGCTGCCCAGGCCGGTCTCCCGGGCCTTGCGGGCTGCGGTCTGCGCGGTCAGGCGTGCGCCGAGCTGACCAAAGGTTGAGGCGCCGTCGACGATCGCCGTCGCGGACGTCTCCCGGGTGATTTTGGGAATAGCCGCGGGATCTAGTCGCCCGCTATTGATATCCTCGATATAGCTTGGAATACGCATCACACCGTGCGAGTCATGCCCTGCCAGGTTCGCCGAGACAAGCGACGACGCGACTCCCTCGGCGTTCCGGGGCGTCGCCCCTGCTGCCTTGAAGATCGCGATCCCAAGCTCTTGTAGCTCCTGCGCACACTTTATCTGCATTTTCTGAGGACTCCATCTCTAACTGAAGAGTACCGTCTTTTCCCCAAAAAATAAATCAAGCGGTGAGTCTCAATCCCTCGATCCTGTTTAAATCTATCCTTTCGGTG
>MICN01000113.1 GCA_001829875.1 Syntrophus sp. GWC2_56_31 | reverse complement strand
ACATTGAGCACCTCGTTGCGGAAACGAAGACGGTCGGAATCGTTCAGACCGGAGAATTCCCGGATCAGGGCGGTGTATCCCCGGCCGGCGGGGTCCAGCGGCCTGTCCAGGGCGCCGATCGATCCGATAATGGCCTTTTCCAGCTCTTCCGGTGCAATCGGGTTCTGCATGGCAGAGTCGACAGCATCTGTATAGACGGTTAAGGTTTCCGTCAGATGGGGGTCCCGGTAGGAGAGAAAGGCGAAAAGACCGCCGAGCGGTTCATACCGGCAGGAGCCTCCGTAAGCCCCGCCCTGAACGCGGATGTGCCGGTAGAGATAGCCGTTGGACAGCTGCCTCGCCAGGACGAAAAGGCCCGCAGAAAGCGGATCGTCGTAAGGCGGCGCGGCCAGGACTTTGGTGACGTAAGCGACCTGGGCGGGGACGGCGATACCGATGTGCTCCGCGTGACGGGTCTGTTCCGGCAATTCTACCGGTGGATTTCCGGCCGGGAGGGCTTCCAAAAGGGCGCCTGTCGTCCCGGCCAAACGCCCCAACCCCTCTTCGTCGGCCGTCGAATTCATATGCAGGCGATTCCTGACGAAGACCATCTTCCGCAGAAGGGTCAGTTTCGCCCGGAGATCCTCCCGGATATCGGTCAAGCGGTCCGCCGTGCCGGTGATGAAGCGAAGCTGGGTCCGCCCGTGCCATTGCTCGTTTCGCCTGGCCGACCGGGTAAAGGCCGCTGCCGCGGCCCTCTCGGCGAAAAGATGCGCCGAAGGGATCACCGAGGCGTGTAGGCTGTTTTTCTTTTCGAGGATCAGATCCCGCATGCGGGCTGCATCGTTCAGGTCCCCTGCCGTCAGGATGTCCCGGAGGATCCCGATTGCCTCCTCCACATTCCGGTAGAGGGCTTTGACGGAGAAAATCATCTTCTGCCAGCTCCGCTTGCCGTCGACGGTGAGGCCGGTGGTCAGGTTGACCGACAGCCCGCCGGTACGAAGGGCGAGCCGTTTTGCCATCGCCTCGTAGGAGAGGCCGGCCGCCCCCATCTGGACGGTGAGTTTCCCGAGGAGGGGGAGGTAGGGCTGCAGCTCCTCGGGGATATCCGAAACATCGAAGGCCAGATCGAGATAGGCGATCCCGTTGGTGAAGAGGTCATGGTTCAATACCGGAACGCCGTCCGTGGCAGATCTCTCTGTGGGTATCGATTCGATCTCTCGGGAGATGTCGTCGATCCTTAGCCTGGGCAGGGTTGCAGACGCCTCGGGGGGGTCAGGTTCCGTCTGAAACCGTTTCATGGCCGCCGTTTCCTCCCGGATCAGTTGCCGGGCTTCGGGGGAGAGCGAGTCCTTGAGGTGGACCATTTGTTCACGGATGGCTTTTTCCCGATTCTCCTGAAAAGTCGTGCTTGGTTCCATGAGCGAGAGTAACCGGTGCGGATTTTCCAGGAACCAGTTCTGTACGATTCCCTGGAAAAGGGCCGGATCGGTTTCCCACTTCCGGCGGATTCCGAGGATGGTGCGGGGAAAATTCAGGTCAGTAATGGGGTTGCCGCCATACAGCCAGGTGTGGTAGGCGCGTCCCATGAGAACGATTCCGTAAGGATAGGCGCCGCGGACCATCTCCCGCCCGTGAAATTCGATCTGGTGCAGGGTGCCTTCGATCAGCTCGCGGTCGAAACCGTTCGCCGATACCGCTTTGAGTGTGTCGAGGATCAGGGCCTCGATCCGCGGGGTTTTGTCCGGGTCGGTTCCTCTAAGACCCACAGCGAAGGCGATTTGTATCAGATCCCTCTCAAGGCCGGTGACCGGCGAGAGATCCTCTCCGAGACCGGAATCGATGAGCGCCTTCCTGAGAGGCGCGGCGGCGCTGCCGACGAGGAGGTCGGCGACGATCGTCAGGAGCATCGCCGTCTCGCTGTCGGTGCCCTCCGCCGTCATCCACGCCAGGTTGACTGTTGTTTTTCCGGCCGGCTTTTCTTCCTTGTCGATCGGATAAAAACCATGGACAGTGCGGGGTGAATGCCAACGACCCTGAAGACCGATGGAAGAATCCACCGCAACGCGGTCGAAGCCGGCGAGCATCTCCGCAAGGAAGGCGAGGTGCTCTTTCGTCGGGATATCCCCGTAGAGAAAGATGCGGGCGTTTGTAGGCGAATAGAAGATCCGGTGGAATTCCCGGAACTGCTCGTAGGTCAAAGCGGGGATCGCCTCCGGATCGCCACCCGAGTCGCAGGCGTAAGGCGTCTCCGGGTAGAGATTTTCCTGGATAGCCTTGTACATCAAGGTGTCCGGCGAGGAGTAGGCCCCCTTCATCTCGTTGTACACGATGCCGGAGATGCCTAGTTCGCCGTTCGCGTCGAATTCGAGGTGGTGGCCTTCCTGGCGGAAGGTTTCTCTCAGCAGCCGCGGTCGCAGGACCAGGTCGGTATAAACCCGGGCGAGATTGAAGAAGTCGCGCCGCTCCTGGCTGGCGACCGGATAGATGGTCTTGTCGGGGTAGGTGAAGGCGTTGATGAAGGTCTGGAGCGTCCCCCGGAGGAGCTCGTTGAAGACATCCTTGAGCGGGTAGCGCTCGGAACCTGCGAGGACGGAGTGTTCGAGGATATGGGGCACGCCTGTCGAGTCGCGCGGCGGTGTCCGAAACCCGATGGAGAAGAGGTTTTCGCGGTCGTCGCAGTGGAGGTGGAGGATTGCAGACCCCGTTTTCTCGTGTTCGATCTCGTATGCGGTGACCCGGATCTCCGGGATCTGCTCGACCCTGAGTATGTGAAAACCGTGCAGCCTGTCCCCCGCGCAAAGCGCCATCGGCGGGCAGGTCCTTTTTACCGTCATTGCCATATCTTTCAGTTAAGGCGCGCTAATCGAAGCTCTTGATATTGGCTTCCCTGATCACCTTGCCCCAGCGCGCAATCTCCGTCTTGAGGAATTCGCCGTACTGCTCGGGTGTGCTCGTGAGCGGCTCGACTCCGACGTTCTTCAGTTTTTCCCTGGTGTCGGGCATTGCGGCGCTCTTGGTCCATACCGCGTTCAGGCGGTCGATAATCTCGCGGGGGGTCCCTGCGGGTGCGAGAAAACCGTAGCGGCTGGCCACGACCCAGTTGTCCATCCCGGCCTCTTTTGACGTCGGCACGTTGCCCAGCAACGCCGAGCGCTCGTCGCCGAGCAGCGCAAGCGCTTTTGCCTTGCCGGACTGTATATGCGGGATCGCCGCCGGAATGCTGGATGCCAGCATGCTGACCTCGCCGCCGACCAGACCGATCATCGCGGGACCCGCGCCCTTGTAAGGCACATGCACGATATCGATTTGGGCGGTGCTTTTGAGCAACTCCAAGGCGAGATGGCCCGGGTTTCCCATGCCGCCCGAACCGAAATTGAGTTTTCCGGGGTTGGCCTTGGCGTAAGCCACGAGCTCTTTGACGTCATTGACCGGGAGCGACGGGTGAACAAGAAACACCTGATTCCCCAGCGCGACCATCGAGATCGGGGCGAGATCCCTGGTGGCATCGTATCTGAGCTTCCTGTAGAGACTCGGGCTGATGGTGATCGACGCCGAACCGATGACAATGGTGTAACCATCGGGGCTCGCCTTCACCGCGATTTCGGTTCCGATCGTGCTGCCGGCGCCGGGTCGGTTTTCCGCCACCACCGCCTGGCCGAGCCCATCGGCAAGCTTCTGGGCGACGATCCGTCCTATGGTATCCACCGCCCCGCCCGGTGCATAGGGCAGGATGAACCTGATCGGCTTGTTCGGGTAAGATTGCGCGCAGAGCGGCGACGCTATGCTCGCGATGAGAAAAAACGAGATCATGATCGCGCCTGCGACGATGAGATCCCGCCGCGCGGCCTGGCTGCAACTGTTAGGTTTTTGTTCCTGAACCGTTTTCCCCTCGCCGTCATTCCATAAAGCCTTTCCGTTCATGATATGCTCCTTTATCCATCCGCTTTCATAGCCGACACCAACTCATGAAGGACCGCGTCTGCCTTTTCGTTGGGAACCTGGCAGGTGCCCACAACTTTATGGCCGCCGCCTCCATATTTCAGCATCAGCGACCCTACATCGGTTCTGGATGTCCGGTTGATAATGCTGTGGCCCACCGCATAAACACAATTCTGCTTATTCCGGCCGTCGATCAGCCAGAGCGAGATATTCGCTTCGGGATACAGGGAATAAATCAGAAACCTGTTGCCGCTGTAGATGACATCTTCCCCCCGCAGGTCGGTAACGATCACATTGCCATCGATGCGGGTGTGTTTCAGGATCATCGCTTTATACAGATCGTTTTGCTCGAAATATCGTTTGACCCGTTCCGCGACATCGGGAATTCGGAGGATTTCTTCGATAGGAATTTTTCCGCAGTATTCGATTAGATCGTCCATAAGCTGGTAGTTGCTTATGCGGTAATCCCTGAAACGCCCCAATCCGGTCCTGGGATCCGTGATAAAGGACAGGAGAATCCAACCTTGGGGATTGGTGATTTCATCCACGGTTAACTGGCCCGAATCGGATCTGTCGACAGCGGTCATCATCTCCTGCAAACGGCCGAATTTCGCCTCGCCGCCGTAATACTCATAGATCACTCTGGCGGCGCTTGGCGCCGGCCGGCTGGCCCCTTTAAACCTGCTCCCCGGTTTGAGCCGCTCCCCTTCGCTGGAGTGATGGTCAAACCAGAGGCCGCAGCCCTCCGCATAGGGTATATTGGCCAGGATATCGTTTGCGGTGACTTCTACAAGGCCATCCTGAACATCTTTGGGATGAACAAAAAGCCGCGAGTCGATGATGCCGGCCTCCTTCAGAAGAACAGCACACGCCAACCCATCAAAATCGGAACGTGTCACTAGCCGCATAAACCGCCCCCCTTTTCTATCAGATCTATTTTTCAGTTGCTATCGGGTAGGTTTGATCAGTTGAACCCTGGATTCGGTAAAGCTGATCATCTGAATCCGATCTTCAAAGACCTGTTTTTCACCGAAAAGTGTATCGACTATCACTTTGCCGTTCTCAAAAGTGATTTGGGTCACATTTTCCATCACCGGCGCTTGGGCGCCGGGCTCGTATAGTTTCGCCAAACACATAAACCCCTCCAGTCATGATTATCGGTTCCACGCATCCAATACGAAATGGGCCCATCGCGTTATCTTAACAGATGATGGGCCTTTTTCAGGCACTCGTCCGCCTCGGCCATTTTATTCACCGCCAGCCGCAGCTGCTCGGCGATATCTGCTTGATCTGCGGCTATCTTATCGGCCCATTCGCGGAATTCCGCCCGATGTTCCCCGTTATGTTCCAGCCAGTAGGACAGTAGACTCTTCAGTTTGCTTTGCGTATCGTTCATGAAATTCGGATCCTCTCTCGTTTCTAAATGATGTGCAGCAAGACGTGGTCAAACGGCCGGCTTCGGGAAAAATCCCGTTTGTGTCAGGATCTTCCGGAGCGCTTCCCGGTCTGCCTCGCCCAGGGGGAGCAGGGGAGGGCGGGGGGCTCCGCCGTACAGCCCGATCATCTCCATCGCCGCCTTCAGCCCCGGGATGCCCCACCTGGCTGTGACGGCGTTGTTGCTGTCGATCAGCACCATCTGCAGATCGCGGGCCTCCTTCATCCTCCCGGCCTCGAAGAGCGTCTGCAGGCGGGCGCACTCGTTCGGGAAGACATTGGCCAGGGCGAGTGTCCCCCCTGTCGCGCCTAGCGCGAGGCTAGTGTAGAGGAAACTCGCGGAACCCGCAAAGACGGAAAAGCTCGCCGGCGCATTCCGGATCATGTCGGCGATCTGGACGATATTGCCGCCGCTGTCCTTGATTCCGATGATGTTCGGATGCTTTGCCAGCTCTATGGCAAGCTTTGCGGAGATATTGATCCCCGCGTTGCGCGGCATGTTGTAGAGGATGACCGGCAGGGGCGAGGCGTCGGCCACGTCTTTGTAAAAGCGGGCCAGTACCGGATCGGTCATCTCTCCTTTGTAGTAGTTCGGGGTGACGACGAGGACCGCATCGGCCCCCGCATCGGCGGCCTCTTTGCTCAAACGGATCGTTTCGACCGTGGACTCGGCGCCGGTTCCGGCAATGACCGGTTTCTTCCCTTTGGCCTGCGAGCAGACAAACCGCGTCAGCTCCCCCTTCTCCTCGGGCGAGAGCAGGACAAACTCGCCGTTGGAGCCCATGACCACGACACCGGCCAGGTCGGATTCCAGCCAGAATTTCAGATTTTTCCCCATCTCGTCATAGGCGATCTTGCCGTCCTTAAACGGTGTTGCGATGGGGGCATAAATACCGTGCAGTTTAAACATGAAAGGCTCCTCCTTTTCTCCGTACATGATGAGCGTTGAACATTCCCGATCAGGATTTTTCCGGTTTCCGGATCGGGGGATGAATCCTCTTCCGGTTATTCAGATCCGTGTGATGCAGAACAGTTCGTCGTGCCCCAGCAGTTCCGCCCGGGCCAATTCCCCGGAGGCGACGCGGAGGGTCTTCTCGAGCAGCCCGGCGCCCACCTCGGCGATGGTCGCTCCCTCCATAATCCGGCCGGCGTTAAAATCGAGGTTGAATTTCATCCGGTCGAAGGTGACGCTGTTGCCCGTGATCTTGATGACCGGCACACCGGGAAAACCGGTGGGTGTGCCGCGACCCGTGGTAAAGACGACCTCCTGGCATCCGGAGGCGACAAGCCCCGTGACCGCTTCTCCGTCTTGACCAACGCAGTCCAGAAGGTAGAGACCCGGGCCTTCCGGGTATTGCCCGTAACCGACAACACCGCTGATCGGGCCTGTCCCCGCCTTGTAAATCCCTCCGAGCGCTTTCTCAACGACGGTCGTGACTCCTCCGTCCTGGTTTCCCGGCGAGATCAGGGCGGAACGGTGCTGCAGTTCCGCGTTCGATGTGGCGGCGGCAAGCCTGTTTTCTATGGCGCCGATCGTTGCCAGGATTTCTCCGGCCACCTGCGGGTTAGTGCCTCTGCCGGCGAGGAGTTGTTCCGCCCCGATCAGCTCGGTCACCTCGGTGAATATCGCCCTGCCGCCGGCTTCGACCACCCTGTCGGTGACCCATCCCAGCGCCGGATTGGCGGCGAGTCCCGAGGTGGCGTCGGTCCCGCCGCATTTCAATCCGAGGGAGAGTTCGGAGAGAGGAAATTCCTCCCGGGATTGACGTGAGGCCTTCTCCGCCATGCGACTTGCCAGTGTCACGCCTTTTTCGATCGCCCTGAGGGTGTCTCCCTCCTCCTGGATCACCAGCGTCTCAACCGGTTTCCCGGTGGAGGCGATGCTCTCCTCGAGCTCATGGGCCTGGAGCCGTTCGCAGCCCAAGCCCACGACGACGACACCGAAAAAATTGGGGTGCCTTCCCAGTCCCTTGAGACCGCGGGCGGTCAATTCCAGATCCAGACCGACCTGGCTGCAGCCGACCGGATGACAAAAAGCGATCGCCCCGGTGACGTGTTCTGCGATCCGCCGGGCCACCGTATTGGCGCAAAAGACCGAGGGAATGACGGCGACCGAGTTCCGGAGACCGGGCAACCCCTGCGATCTGCGATATCCTTGAAAGGTATTCATCGAATGCTTCAATTACTTCTGACGGCTTCGAAAAAAGTCCGGATGCTGCGTTGCGCTTCATCCCCCGTCGTTGCGGCGTACGGTAAAGTACGCCTCACTCCTCGGATTATGCGCGTCTTGCCTGCGGCCTTTTTACGAAGCCGTCCCGTTTAATGTCCGCGTCGGCAATAGACATTGTGCAGATGGATCCAGTCTCCGGGTTCGATCGCCGTCTGGGCTCTGCCGATCTCTTCGCCGTACTTGATAATCGGCTGATCAACAGCAAGACCCACGAGGGCGATCTTGTGACCCGATGCGATCGCGCAACGGGCGTCGAGACGGCTCACCCCCGCATCGGTGCGCACCTCCACCGGCTCTCCCCCTTTGACATCGGTGAGAAGTACCGCGCAGTTGTCGCGGGTGTTGATTTTTAATGCCTTGGCCACGCTTTTTCGCCTTTTGACGATCTCTGTGGTAACCGCTTATTCGTATCCGAGCCCTGGTCGCTTGTCAAGACCTTTTCGAAATCATGTCCAGTAATTCGTTCAGAGTTCCCACGCCGATGTCGGTGAGTTCCGGCCACGGAAAAATACGGTTTCGGTCCACGTGAACGGTGCCGGCCCCCGCGTTCCTTCCGGTCTGCAGGTCAAAGAGGTAGTCGCCTACCATGACCATTTCGACCGGATCCGTCTCCCACAGCACGGAAAGGCGAAAGAGTCCTTCCGGATCGGGTTTGGGCGGCGTATCGTCGCGGCCGAGGATGCATTTTGTTTGGAAGTAGCCGCCGATCCCGAGATGGTCGATGGTTTTCAGCGCAATGTCCCGTGTATTTCGTGTCAGTATGCCCATCCGCGAACCCCGCCGGTGCAGGGCTTCGATGAGCTGGATCAACCCCGGCGCCGGCTCGACCCGGTCCAGAAGCCCGCTCTCGATTTCGTTGAGCTTGTCTTGAAGCGGTTGCCCCTCCGAATCGTCGAGGGACGCCAGGTAGCGGAGGATGTCGGTCCCTTTCGGAACGCCGAGGAGATCCCGGATAACGGAGAAATCATGGACGGGCAATGTGAGGGTTCCATCAAGGTCGAATACCCAGTGTCTTCGCGCTAAGATGGCTTTTCCGTCGCCGTTGAATGCCATGATCTTCGGGCGTCATCCCGCGGGTGCGAACCCGAAGATGTTCTCAAACCGCCGGGCGTATAATGGCCAGGCCTCGACGTTAACGATACGGGAGGGCCGCCTGCCGTCGAGGATGTCGATGATCTGCTCGGCGGCGATTTTTGCGCAGTTGATGCGCGCCTCCCGGGAGACTCCGGCGGTGTGGGGAGTGATCAGAACATTGTCGAATTGCAGCAGCGGGTGATCGTGCGGCGGCGGCTCCTTACTCCAGACATCGAGGCCGGCGCCGGCAATCCTTCGTTCCCTGAGCGCCTCTGCAAGGGCCCCTTCATCGTGGATCCAGCCGCGCGCCGTGGTGACGAAATAAGCGTGAGGCTGCATCGCTGCAAATTGCCGGGCGCCGATCATACCGCGTGTCTCGTCGGTGAGCGGGCAGTTGATTGAGACGAAATCGGCCTTACGCAGCAAATCGTCGAGATCCGTTTTCTCGGCGCCTCGCGCCGCGATCTCGGCTTCTGTGAGATAGGGGTCGTAGGCGAGGACGCGCATACTGAAGAGTCCTCGGCACAGCTCCGCTATCCGGCTGCCGACATGACCGATGCCGACGATCCCGATCGTTTTGTCGAGGATGTCGCTGCCCATAAACGCCTCGCGTTCGAAACCGGATTCGCGACGCATAAACCGATCCGCCTGGATGATGCACTTCGAGAGGCACAGCATCATCCCCAGGACATGCTCCGCGACGGCCTCGCGGTTGCCTCCGGCCTGGTTTACCACCAGCACTCCCGCTTCGGTGCAGGCTCCCAAGTTGACCGTGTCGTAGCCGACACCGTTGGTCGAAACCGCCAGTAGGTTCGGTGTGCGTTTCAGGAGCGGTGTGTCGGCATACAATTCCCGGTCGATCTCGTCGCGCGCCGAGGTGATCTGATAGACATGCGCAGCCGCCAGGATCGGCTGCATCGCCTCGTATGTGCCGCAGTCCTCGACATTATCGAGAGTGATGTCCGGACGGTTCGCCAGGATGTCCACAAAGGAGGAGTCGGCGAGGTATTTCATGTAAAACACGCGCTTGTTTTTAACAGCCATTTCTGCAACCACCTTCCTTATCGAACCAGGTTAGCGATTTCAATGTGTTAGAAATCACGTATGATAATTGGCGTCCCCACGGGGAGTCGAACCCCGGTTACCGGCGTGAAAGGCCAGTGTCCTAGGCCACTAGACGATGGGGACGTTTCTGATGCACTGGGTAGACCTCAGGAAACAGGGCATATATATGTTGTCCGCCGGTATGTCAAGCGACAAATGGGGTAAACGGCAAAATGGGTGCAGAATTATTGATATGATTCAAACACAACGGGTTCACGCAGGATCGTATCGCGCGCCTTGGCGGCCAGCGCCGATGTTTCGGGATGGGTTTCCCGAAGCGAGGTGATCTGCCGAAGATTGTCGGCTGTCCTCATGATCAGCATCGCCATGTCCCCGTCGGCGATTCCGGTCTTCCGGATGATCCGGTTCCAGTCGCCGCCCGCCGCCCATTCGTAGATCACAACCGCCGGCCAGAGGAAAAGAGGGGCGACGGGAAAGCCTCCCGCCTTCAGCCGCTCCGCCAGATCGGTGAGGGCTGCGATCATCCGGTCATACGCGCGGGTCAGGCGCCGGGGGAGTTCCTTCCGGATGACCGCAAGATCCTGATCCCCGTCATAAACGAAGGGGGCGATGACCGCGGCCAGGAGCTTTTCGTCGCCGTGGGGAAAGATATCCCTCCGGAGACATTCGGCGATGAGGAGAGGCTGGTCCAGGCGGAGCTTGGAGGCCCAGATCCCGTTGTCGGTCAGGCGGTCGTCCGCGTCGACGAATCCTTCCTCCTTAAGTAAACGTAAGTGCCGCTGGAAATCGGTCCAGAGGTCTACCCGTTCCCCCTGTCCCCTTTTTGGCGCCTCGCTGTGGCTTCGCTGATAGCTCGCCAGGGATTTCGCGAAAATATCCCTGATGTCATCGGGCGTCTGCGAAAGGAGGAGATTGAGGATCATCGAAAAGTCGCTTCGGATCCGGCTCGTAATGGCTTCCGGTTTCTTCAGGAGAAGCTTTCGTATGTGGATCAGGTCCATGAACCGCCCCGGGACGGTCAGCATAAAGCCCACCCGGTCCTGTCCCCGTCTTCCCGCCCTTCCCGTCATCTGGTGGAATTCCGTACCCGAGAGCGGGGAGAACTCGTGGCCGTTAAAAAGGTCGGAATTCATCAGCACGATCGTCCGGGCTGGGAAATTGACGCCCGCGGCGACGGTGGAGGTGGCGAAGATCGCCCGCAGGTGTCCCTGCTTCATCATCGTCTCCACGAGGAATTTCCAGGCGGGCAGCTGTCCGCCGTGATGGGCGGCGACGCGGGCCGTTTGGAGATCGTGGAGCTGTCGGTGGTTTCGGAGATAGGGGAAACGGTCCAGGCACTCCTCCAGTTCCTCCAGGAAAATCGCGTCCGCGCTTTCGTCTCCCCTGGGGCTGCATGTCGCCAGGGCCGCGTCGCATTCGGCGCGGGATTTGAGGAAAAAGATCGCCGGCAGGAGCTGAAACTGCTCCAGAACGTTCATCATCTCGCCGAACGGGGGACCGCCGCGCTCCGGGCGTCCATGAAACCGCCGGCCGATGAAATCGCCGATCTTTCCGAAGAGCCGGTTCTCTTCGACCAGGGGCATGAGACGGCCCGAGGGGTGGAGGAAGAGAGGGTAGAGAGGAACGGACCGCTTTTCCTCCCGGATGACCCGGCAGGTCTTGCCCCGGACGGAGGCGAGCCAGGCGGCAATCTCCTCGCCGTTGCCGATGGTCGCCGACAGGAGCAGGAGGCCGATCCGGACAGGGAGGTAGATCATGATCTCTTCCCAGACAACCCCGCGGTCGCGGTCGCCCAGAAAATGGGCCTCATCGAGGATGACCAGATCGCAGTTCAGGTTTTCCCCGGTATGCATGGCATCGTAGAGCTGATTTCTGAGGATCTCGGTGGTTCCGACGATGATCGGAGCATCGGTGTTTTCCTTGGTGTCTCCGGTGACGATGCCGACGTTGACCGGACCGAAACGGCGGCTGAATTCGACCCATTTCGAGTTTGTCAGGGCCTTCAGGGGGGAGGCATACCAGCAGCGTCCCCCCTTGGCGAAGACCGACCGGATCGCCTCTTCGGCGATCCATGTCTTTCCCGAACCGGTCGGGGCCATGACGAGGCAGTCATCTTGCCTGATGGCGTCGAGGGCTTCTAGCTGGAAGGGATCCGGTCGGAACGCCGCGGCCGCGGGTTTGCCTATTCTCGAGAAGACCGGCTTCAAGCGCGGATCCGCCTCCGGTTTCATCCGGAGAGGCCGGCGCGACCCTCCGTCTCGATGCGATTTGCCGGGGTGAGTCCTCCGGCGCGGGGTCGGTGCGTCCTCTGGGGGAGCGTAGCGATGGGATCGTTTACCTACCATCAGCGCCCCGTATGTGTTTTAGGAATTCGACCCGTCGTGATGCATTCGGAACGGAGCCGGCGTCCCAGGATGCGCTCGTACATCCGGCCGATCTCAAGGAGGCGGTCCACGTTCACGCCTGTCTCGATCCCCATCTCGTCCATCATCACCACCATGTCCTCGGTCGAGGTCAGCCCGACGATGTTGGGGTCGGCGTAATAATATTTCCCGGTCCCCGCCACGGGGGATCCGTCTACAAAGTTGGCCGGCTGTCCTCCGGTGCCGCCGAGGGTGGATTCAAAATGGGTGATTCCCGTCTGGAGGGCGGCAAGGACATTGGCAAGGCCCCAGCCGCGGGTCACGTGAAAATGGGCGATGTGAAGGTTCGGATCGGGTATCGCATCCAGGAGCATCGAGAAGTACTCGTATACCTTGTTGGGGGGCGCCGAACCGTCATGATCGGCGTGTTCGATGTCGTCCGCACCGATGTCCAGGAAGCGGCGGGTGAATTCCACGGCCTTTTTCAATTCGGTGGGACCTTCGATAGGGCAGCCCCAGATGGTGGAGACCGTTCCATTCACTTTGATCCCGTTTTCGTGGGCCATTTTAATGTATTTCTCGCACATCTTCCAGTACTCTTCAAGAGAAAGGCCGGAATTGCGCCGGTGATGGGATTCGCTGGTAGAAACCATAAAGAGGATGCGGCTCGGCCCCCAGCCTTTCTGCCGGGCGTCGAACGCCCGCTCGGCGGCCTTTTCCCTGATGGTCACAGCGGTCAGTTCGAGCTCTTTGAGCCTGTCCTTCAGCAGTTTGCTGCCGTAGATTTCCTTGAGCAGCTGATCGGCGTCGCCGAACTGCGGCATCGCTTTTGGATTTCCCAGGTTCGTCACTTCCAGCCGTTTGAAGCCGGCCAGAGCGAGCTGTTCCACGAGCCAGAGTTTTGCCTGGGTGGGGATGGTCTTCGCTTCGTGCTGAAGCCCATCGCGAACGGAGATATCACCCAGCACCACTTTCGTCGGATATGTCATTATTGCCATGTCTCATTCTCCTTCATTCGTCTTTTCTAATCGGTCGCGAAGTCGGCGGTGAGGATCGTGTGATCCGAGGGTTTTTCCGCCAGGCGGGGATTCAGGTCGATGTCGCAGCCCAGCGTCCTTGCGGCAAGCGTCGGCGTGGCGAGGATGTGATCGATCCGCCATCCCAGCCTCCGCCGCACCGCCTGCGGAACACGGTAATCGAAGAAGGTGTAGCGGTCCGCCTCTCCCGGATGCTGCCGGCGGTACACGTCATCCAGGCCCCAGGATCGGACGGCGGCGAACGCCTCCCACACCTCAGGGGTGAAACAGACATGGCCGAGGAGGCGTTTCGGGTCGTGGACGTCGATCTGATCCGGGGCGACGTTGAGGTCGCCGCACCAGATCAGCGGGGCGTCCGGAGAGTAGGTCCGGGCGAAAAATTTCCTCAGCCGCTCGAACCAGGCGAGTTTGTAAGCGAAATGGGGTGTCTCACGCTCCCGCCCCTGGGGGACGTAGGTATTTATGACGGGAATCCCCGCAAAAACGGCGGCGATCAGCCGGTCTTCATCCGCCGGGCCGCCGTCGGAAAGACCGAAGCGAACCGCTTCCGGTTTTTCTCGAGAGGCCATCGCCACGCCGTTATACTGCTTTGCCCCTCGGAAAGTCACGTGATAGCCCGCCGCGCCAAACTCGTTTTCGGGAAACTGCCCGTCCGCCACCTTCGTCTCCTGCATGCACAACACATCGGGTCTGTGTTTCCCGAGCCAGGGGAGGACGATATGGAGACGGCTCCGGATGGAATTGACGTTGTAGGTGGCGATCCTGAATATCCCCATGGAGTCTTTCTTATCCGTGTGATTTACGAACAAAATAACACAATCCCTCATAGTGATCAAGGACTTTTGCCCATTTCGCTTGACAGACCGGCGCCTTCTTCCTATAGTCCCTTCCACGGAAACGGATTCAACCGAAGAAAGGCCATAGAATGCGATCCTCTTTCCATACGAGACATGCCGGGGGCGATGTTCGCCAAAGAACAGGCCTGCTGGCGCTGGGCGTCTCGGCGCTGGGGGTGGTGTACGGCGATATCGGCACGAGCCCGCTGTACGCCATGAAAGAAACCTTCTTCGGGGGGCACCCGCTGGCGCGCAATCCGGAGAATGTCCTGGGCGTTCTGTCGCTGGTCTTCTGGACTTTGCTGCTTATCGTGGGCATCAAGTACGTGCTGCTGGTGCTGCGCGCCGACTTTCACGGCGAAGGGGGCATTTTTGCCCTCCTCGGGATCATCAGGGAGCAACAGCCCAGGAACGGCAAGTCCGCGAGGTTGATGTGGATCATCACGACTGCCGTGATGATCGGCGCGGCCGCGCTCTACGGTGACGCCGTCATCACGCCGGCGATCTCGGTGCTCTCGGCCTATGAGGGCCTGGAGGTGGTCACGTCGGCATTCAAGCCCGCGGTCGTCTGGCTGACCGTGATTACCCTCCTGCTGCTCTTCCTGTTCCAGAGCCGAGGCACGGCCCGCGTAGGCAGGACTTTCGGGCCGATCATGGTCGTCTGGTTTCTGACGATAGGCGCGGTAGGTCTGTACTGGATCATCGTCCACCCCGTCGTGCTGCGGGCGGTCAATCCCTTCTATGCCCTGCGGTTTTTCGCCGCCCATGGCATCCGGGTGATCTTTGTCCTCGGGGCGATAGTGCTTGTTATTACCGGGGCCGAGGCGCTTTATGCGGACGTCGGACACTTCGGGCGCAAGGCGATCCAGGTTTCGTGGTACTCGTTCGTCTTCCCCTGCCTGCTGCTGAACTACTTCGGTCAGGGGGCGCGCCTGCTCGACGGAGCGCCGATCCCCAATAATAACCTTTTCTATGCCCTCTTTCCGCAGTACGATCCGATCATCTATCTGGTCGTGGCGTTGGCGACGACGGCCACGGTGATCGCCTCGCAGGCGCTGATTTCGGGCGCCTTCAGCATGACGAGGCAGGGGATTGTCCTTGGTTTTTTCCCGCGCGTGCAGATCTTCTTCACATCGGCCGAAATCGAAGGACAGATCTATATCCCCGCGGTGAACTGGCTCCTCCTCGCCTGCTGCCTGCTTTTGGTGATCGGCTTCGAGACGTCGAGCGCGCTCGCCGCGGCGTACGGCATCGCGGTGACGGGAACGATGGCCATCACCTCGTTCATATTTTATTTCGTGGCGCGCGGCTGGGGCTGGAAATGGTACTGGATCGGCCCGGTGTGCCTTGGGTTTCTCCTGATCGACCTTTCCTACTTTTCGGCAAACACGCTGAAATTCGTCGAGGGCGGCTACGTCCCGATCGTGATCGCCTTGTTCCTCTTTTACCTCATGCAGACCTGGCAGTGGGGACGGGCACAGCTCGCCTCAGCCTTCTTCGACTTTCTGAAGGTTCCCATCCGACATTACCTGGATTTGAAACAGCAGATAATGGACAGCCCGCATCTGCGCACCCAATTCGGCGCGCGCAACCTATCCCAGGTAGAGAGGGCCATCGTTTTCATGACGTCGAGACCGGTCCTGTCGGCCGAAGATCCCTGTCCGATGGGTCTGCGGATCTATATCAGGCGCAACGGCGCAATACCCAAACACATCATCCTGCTGAATGTCACCCAGACGAGCCGGCCGGTCGTGCCGGAAGAGGAGCGATGCGACGTGATCCCGCTCGGGGCAAAAATCGTGGCGATCAATGTCCGTTACGGCTACATGCAGCCGCCCAACGTGCCCGCTCTGCTGCGGATGCTCAAGAATCAAAAACGTATCAAGATCAATGAGAAGCGCTGGACCATCCAGGTCGGCGAAGAGGAGATCCTGATCGATCCGTCGCTGCGGTTCTTCCGACGCTTGATGCTCCGGTTTTTCACGTTCATTATGCGCTTTACCAACTCGGCCGACCGCTATTTCGGCCTGCGCCAGTTTGCCGGCCGCAACAAGACGGTCATCCCCGTGGTTATCGGACGCGGATTCGCCCGTGTCACAGTCCTCGACGACGAACCCGTCTATCAGTATCCGGGCGGTACGGCTTCCCAGCCTTGACGGCTTCGTAAAAAGGCCGGATGCTGCGTTGCGCTTCATCCTTCGTCATTGCGGCGTACGCCAAAGTACGCCTCATTCCTCAGGATTCGCGCGCCTTGCCTGCGGTCTTTTTACGAAGCCGTCCTATTTTCGCGACTTTTTATGACTTTTTACGAGGTCGTCAGCCTTCCTCGATCGGAAAAGGGTGATCATGTCGCTGGCGGCCGCTGGCTTCAGGGGTTTAAGCCTTTCGGTCGAGGCGTGTAGGGAGTCTTGAGGTATCGCTTCGCCTCGGTCTGGGCGATTCCTTCCCCGCCCTCGACTGCCAGAGCGCGGGTGTAGTATTCTTCCGCCTGCTTCCTCTCCCGGCGGATGTCGTGGATCATCCCCAGGCGCACCAGAGACGAGGCCCGGTTGCGGGCGTTGTAAACGGACACGGTCGTGATGAGGGCCTTCTGGAAATATTCCGCCGCCCGGATATATTCCCCCTGGTTGAACAGGATCCTTCCCAGTAAATGGTCGAGGCGGGGCTGGAGTTGCGGAATGAGGGGGGGGCGTCCTGCCTGAATCCCCGCTTCGATCTCCCGGGCAACGGCAAAGGCCTCTGCGAAGCGCTGGAGTTCGGACAGGATGTTGGCAAGCGCAAACGAGAAGTTATAATTTCGGGGATACTTCTTCTTCAGTTCCAGGGTGATGGGAAGGGCCTGTGTCGGTTGTCCTTCGTAATAGGTGTACACCGAAGAGAGCTCCGCTTGGGCCAGCTCCTTGAGAAGATCCCCTTTTTGAGCCGCCAGGACCAGTTCCTGAAGCCCCTTCTGGCGGTCCGCGGCTGTGATCAACAGGGAGGATAATAAGCGGGTTACGGCCGGAAGATGGTCGAGATGGTAATGGAGCAGGCCGATGGGAAAATAGACGTCGTGGTTCTGCGGAGCTTCGACTTTCACCTTTTCCAGATAATCCCAGGTGCTTGAGGTCTCCTGTGCGACCACGACATACCGCTTCTGTGCGATCGCCCAGCGGACCTTGACGATCTTCGCGAGGGCCATGGCAAAGTACGCCTCGCTGTCCCGGGGGTTCTTTTCGATCCGCTTTAGCCCCCGGGCGAGCGCTTCACCGATGTCCTGAAGCATGACCTCTTGAAGTTTTGTCCTTTCCTGTGGATCGAAGCCCATCTCATAAGCGAACAGGTGGGCAAGGGCGAGAAAGGCAAAGGCGATCGGATTTTCGCGGTCCAGTTCCACAGCGCTCTGGAAAAATCCCACTGCGCTTTGGGTCTCCAGGTTGAACGCCTTATCTATTCCCTGCCGGAGATAGGCGCGCAACTGGACCGGCTGTGTTCCCGCGGTTCCCGTCTCGGGTTGGACGGCGCTAAGCAAGGCGAGGCAGAGAAGGACAAGAAGATTGAAAAGGAAATATGGCTTCATCGTTCTAAACTCTCGGTAAAAATTACTTTTTTCACTTTTAATGAAATCGTCGACCCTGTCAAGGAATAAAGAGATGTTGCGCAGGTCTCAAGAAAGCTATCGGGCGTATGGGATAGTGAAATTTTGCTTGCAACCGCGCAAAGGAAGTACTATGTAGCGCGCAACAAAAAACGAGGGTGAGCGGGCAAGTGGTTGAAATGCTGCGAACCTTCAAAATGATGGAGTTGTGATGCGATTGTTTGGAATGAGATTGGTGTTGATTTTGGCGTTTTTCCCCGTACTGACGCCTTTTTCTCTTGTTTCCGAAAGCGCGCTGTTTGCGGCTGTCGGTTCCGATAAAGCTGACGCTCGTCCGATGTGGGAAGAGGGTATCGCTTACCTCTTTTCCATGCTCAAAAATAAGGATAGCTCCTTTGACGTTCAGAAAGTGTCCGGCCTGCTCGATTTTGTCGTTTCGGAAAAAGGCGGAGTAACGAACCTGGATCCGGGCAAACGTGAAAATGCAACAGGCGCCTATTTTTATTCCGATGTCAAGGCGCCTTTGTCCAAGGTCATCAAGTATGCATACAATCCCAAGATCCCGGCCTACCTTACCCTTCCCTCGGTCATCCGTCTTGGCGGCTGGCAGGTCAAGCCGGACGGGCCGGTTGCCAATTTATGGGAAAAGGTCAGCGATGTGAAGGTCCCGCTTGTCATGCGGGGCGTCGAGTATGAGGAAATCACGCCGGACATGACCACGGGCGCCTACTATCGCTACGACATGGACCGGCTGATGGTCCTGCTGAAATATCGGGGAAAGGTTTTTTTCATCTCGGCGACCCGTCAGATGAATCCCTCCACCGTGGGCAGACAAGGCGTGATCATCGGCCCGGATACGGACTGGAATTATTTCTATTCCGGCCAAAAGGGGCTGAACCAGGCAGGCCTTGGCTGGGTGAGTTCGTATATGTACGACGCCTCTTCGGTCTCGATTCTTTTTGAACCCGGCGTATCCAAGACACAGACCCGCTTTGCGACCTTTAAGTGGCTCAGAGCCGGATGGGGCGGGATCAACATGGTCAGGCGGGAAAATATCATCGAGGGTGGAAAGCGTTTTGCCTCCGGTTTTAAAAAGGTCCTGGAATCCCCGCAGCTTCCCGGAGCGGAGCGCTTGATCGACGTATACGCGGGGATAAAAACCCTGTCGGATCAGGACCTGTCCGCAAGACTTCAGCCGATCGGAAAGGCGCTGCAAAAACTCAGCCGGACAGACCCCGGTCTCTCCCGCAGCGATTTTCGGGAGCTGATCGAAAGCGGGAAATACCTTCGCGGGATGAGCCGGGAAGAGCAGGAAAACCTCTTAATGTCTGAATATATGAAGTTCGCGATCGGCA
>MICN01000112.1 GCA_001829875.1 Syntrophus sp. GWC2_56_31 | reverse complement strand
ACTATGTCCCCCATATCGATTTCGCCCACAAGAGCATCATCGAAATCGTCACCAAACTGAACATGGGCTGGTTCTTCCGGTCGCTTCATCACTGGGGGGCGCAGCTCTGCATCGCCTTTCTGTTCATCCACCTGTTCGGGACCCTGCTGCTGAAGTCCTACCGCAAGCCCAGGGAATTTGTCTGGGTAACCGGATTTGTCCTGCTGGGCATCTCGATCTTCTTCGGGCTGAGCGGCTATCTCCTCCTCTGGGATGAACGCGCCTTCGCCGCCACACGCGTGGCGACGGGAGGGGCCGGCGCCTTTCCCGTCATCGGGTGGTTCATCAAGGCCTTTCTGCGGGGGAGCATGGATGTGACCGGCGATACCCTCCTGCGTTTCTATGCCTTTCACGTCGCAATTCTGCCGATCATCACGCTTGGCCTTGTCGGCCTGCATCTGATCTTGGTGCAGTATCACGGGATGAGCGTTCCCCTCTCGCTGGAAAAGGAAAAACTGCGGGAAGCCCCTTTCTTTCCGAATGTCTTTTACAAGGACCTGATGATCTGGCTGGTCGTGACGGGGGTTCTCGTCACGCTTACGGTCCTAATGCCGCCGGAGATCGGCGTCAAGGCCGATCCGCTGGCCCCGCCGCCGGAAAACATCAAGCCCGAATGGTACTTTCTCTTCCTCCTCCAGACCCTGAAGCTCTTTCCCGGCGAGATCCTGGGGCTGAACGGGGAGACGATCGCCATCCTGCTGGTCGCCTGCGCGATCCTCTTTTTCTTTCTCATCCCCTTTTTCGACCGGAAATCGGCGCGGGGCGAGAAGAGCCCGCTCTATACGTGGATCGGCGTGATCTATCTTCTCTACTTCCTCACGATGACGGTCGTGGGTTTTCTGAGTTAAGGAGCGCGTATGCGAAGGATCGGAATCGCCGGAGACTTCTCGAAAGGATTTCTTCTATTCTGTTATAAGTCATTTATATTTGCAGTCTCATTTTTCCTGACGAACACCGCGACCTCCTGGGCGGCGGACAAGATCGCCAAGATCGAAGTTTTTCCCCCGACGCCCTACGAGGGGTACATCATCTATGAAAGCCTGGCCATTTTCTGGCTCTTTATCATCAGCCTGATCGTCATCATCCGGATGAAGCTCCGGGAAATCGAACGTATCCAGGAACTGGGCGTGGAAAATGAAGACCCGGACGCTCCCGTGCTGAGGTAAGAATGAAATACCAAACCCTGCTTGTAGATATCAAAAACCGCATCGGCATCGTTTGGATGAACCGCCCGAAGTCGCACAACGCGCTGAACGAGACCATGATTTCGGAGCTGATCGCTGTGATGCAAACCCTTGGCGACGATCCGGCGATACGCGCAGTGGTCATTGCCGGAGCGGGCGAGAGCTTTTGCGCCGGCGCCGATCTGAAATCGATGCAGCGCATGGGCGGCGGCTCCTTCAAAAAGAACCACGCCGACGCCGTGAACTTCTCGACCCTGCTGCGCACGATCGACACCTTGAAAAAGCCGACCGTCGCCCGCGTGCACGGCCCGGTTTTCGCGGACGGCGTCGGACTGGTCGCGGCCTGCGACATAGCGGTGACGGCGTACGAGGCTGAGTTTTGCCTGTCCGAAGTCCGCTTCGGTCTGGTCCCGGCGGCTGTCGGGCCTTATGTGATAAGGGCCATGGGGGAGCGCGCGGCGCGCCGCTACTTGCTTTCCGCAGAGCGCTTCACCGCCGCCGAGGCTTACCGCATCGGTCTGATAAGCGACATCGCGCCGATGGTCGAACTCGACACCCGGATAAACGAGCTGCTCGGGCAACTGCTGCTGGGCGGCCCCGTCGCGCAGGCGCTATCCAAGGGTTGGATCCGCCGCGTGGCGGGTATCCAAATTACCCCTGACCTGATCAAAGAAAGCACAGCAACCCTCGCCGAAGTGCGAGCCTCCGAGGAGGGTCGGGAGGGCATCCTCTCCTCCCTCGAAAAACGCGAGCCGGCATGGCTGGGTCAAAAAAAGAAAACCGCAGAAAAAAAGGCGGCTGGACCCAAAGCCAAGCGCAAAAAATGAAGGCTTCGTAAAAAGCCCGGATGCTGCGTTGCGCTTCGTCCTTCGTCATTGCGGCGTGCGCAACAGTACGCCTCACTCCTCAGGACTCGCGCGCCTTGCCTGCGGCCTTTTTACGAAGCCTTCCCACGTCAACGACTTTAAAGCTTTTTTACGAGATAGTCAGAGATGATGAGATGTTTCCCGTGCGACCTTTCGGAAGGAGAGGTGCATCTCTGGGCGGCGTTTCCGGACGAATGGACCGCTCCTTCCCTGATCGCTTCCGCCCGCGATATCCTTGATGGTGACGAGATCGCCCGGATGGAGCGCTTCCGTTTTCCGGAGCACCGGCATCTGTTTCTGGTGAGTCATCTTCTCGTCCGGATGGCGCTTTCGCATTACTCGGATCTTCCACCGGAAGCCTGGCGTTTCACAAACGACGAAAAAGGCAAGCCGCTGATCGATCCGGCTGCGCAGCCGGTTTCGCTTTCGTTCAGCCTCGCTCATACCGAGGGCCTCGCAGTCGTGGGGGTGGCAGGGGGAAGCGATATCGGTGTGGATGTCGAAGCGGTTGGTCGCCGGGTCGACTCCGCAGGGTTGAGCCGGCGTTTTTTCTCGCCGCAGGAGGCTGCAGTACTGGAGAACCTGCCGCCCGGCCGCTTGGAGGAGCAATTTCCCCTGTACTGGACCCTGAAGGAGGCCTACATCAAGGCGCTCGGCCTCGGTCTTTCCCACCCTCTCGATTCCTTCGCCTTTCGCCTGACGGGGGAAAGTCCGTACCGGATCGATTTTTCCGCGGACGAACCGCAGGACTCTGAGAAATGGCGGTTTGCCCTGATCGAACCTCGGCGATCCTACATTGCCGCCGTTTGCGTGGCCTCGGTCCGGCATCAGCCCTTTGAATTAAGGTGCTACCATGCATTTCCGTCGGGCGAGTCGGCGCCTTTGAGCGCTGCACCGCTCGGCCTTTCGGCCGGCGTTGTCTGTTAAATTCCCTCCCCCCTGGCGGGGGGGTCAGGGTAGGGGGGTGCCATGAAACGGATCATCGTCCAGCTTTATGAAATCCAGGAGCCCCGGGAGGCGGAGCGGCTGGTCGAAATGGGCGTGGACCACATCGGCAGCGTGATCCTCTCGCCCGATCAATGGAAGGTCCCAGCCCTCAGGGACGTTGTCCGTCTGACACGCGGGTCGCGGGCAAAAAGCGCCCTGATTCCTCTGATCAGCAAGGTCGACGACATCCTTCGCGCCCTGGACTACTACCAACCCGATTTCGTCCATTTCTGCGAAGCGATTCCCCTGGCGCCGCAGGACCGCGCCCGGCGGGAGGAGATCTGCACGGAGTTGATCCGGATTGAGAGGGTCGTAAAAAAAGAGTTCCCTCCCCTCGGGATTATCCGGTCGATCCCCATTCCCAAGCCGGGCCTGGCAGAACCGGAACCCGTCCGGGAGGCGTTGCTGAAAATCGTTGGTTCGTTTTCCGGAACGTGCGCTTTCCTGATGTCGGACACGCTTCGCGGATACGAGGACCCGAAGGTTGCCCAGCCCGTCGCCGGTTATGTCGGCATCACCGGGGAGGTCTGCGACTGGGATTTGGCTGCCGGGCTCGTAGAAGCATCCCGGATCCCCGTTATCCTCGCCGGCGGCATATCGCCGGACAACGTCGCCGATGCGATCGGCCGGGTGAAACCGGCGGGGATCGACAGTTGCATGCAGACCAACGCCCGGGACTCGCTTGGGAAACCGATCCGTTTTCGAAAGGATATGGATCGGGTCCGGCGTCTTCTGGACGAGGTCCGCCGGGCGGAAGGAAATTAGGGACAGATACCCTATTTTACCGCGGTAAAATAGGGTATCTGTCCCTAATTTCCACAATTTCCCAAAGCTCTTATAGCATCTCGCCGCGAACGGAGATCGTCACAACCGAAACCGGGATGTTCTTCCCCGCCATACTCATCCCCTTGCGAACGATGACCGGCAGCGCCTGGCAGCATGGGACCTCCATGACTGCAACCGTGACGCTTTTGATTCCCGCCGTCGTGAAGATGGCGGCGAATTTTTTTACATACTCTTCTGTTTCGTCGAGCTTCGGACAGCCCAGGAGGATTGTTTTTCCCTGGAGCAGACCGTCGTGAAACCGGGGATAGGCGACAGGCGTGCAGTCCGCGGCGACGAGAAGATCGGCCCCGCGCAGGAACGGCGCCGTCGGCGGGACGAGGTGGATCTGAACCGGCCAGTGGGTAAGGGCAGAGGCGCCGGAGCCGGCATGCGCGATGGGAACATTGGCCTTCTCGCAGGCGGTTTGCGGGGCGAAAGTCTGCATCAGCGTGGACGGACAGCCGCAGGGCATCGTCTTGTCGGTGTGAGCGGCCATGTTGGGCATCCGGTGGCCGGTCGCTTCGCCGCCTGCGGCGGTCGCTTTCCCGGAAATGTGCTCCTTTACGGCCAGCTCGTCGAAGGCTTCGGCCTCCGCATCGACAACCTGGAGCGCACCCTCGGGGCACTCACCGAGGCAAGCCCCAAGACCGTCGCAGTATTTCTCCGCCACCAACCGCGCCTTGCCGTCCACGATCCGGATGGCGCCTTCGGCACAGGAGGGAACGCACAGTCCGCAACCATTGCATTTTTCCGCATCGATCCGTATAATCTTTCTCAAGCTTTTCATGATAACCTCCCTGTATACATTTTTTTGACATGGGAATTTGATTCCCCTTATTCATTTCCGGCTCAACTTATTTCATGGGACGATAAAAAGCGCTTTGACATAAGTCAAAGAAATAGGTAATTTATTCTCCGTCAGTCAATCGGGGGCCGGGGATCGGGAACTGACCCGGGCTTGCCCGCTCAGGAGGCGCGGATGGTGGATGTGATCAGACAGCTTGCCGGCATGCCCCTTTTCGCCGGTCTTTCGAAGGCCCAATACGAGGCGCTGGCCCGGATCGGCATACGGCGTTCGTTCCAAAAGGGAGAAAGGGTTTTCTCGGAAGGCGACGACGGGATCGGCTTTTATATGGTCACCGAGGGTCGCGTGAAAATCTTTAGGGTCTCCGCCGAAGGGAAGGAGCAGATCCTTCACCTGTTCGGTCCGGGAGAGTCTTTCGGAGAGGTGTCCGTCTTTACCGGTCGGGGATTTCCAGCCGACGCGGTCACCTCGCTCCAGACAACCCTTCTTTTCTTTCCGCGGATGGCGTTCAGCGCCTTGATCCAGAAAGACCCGGCTCTCGCTCTGAACATGCTGGGCCAACTGTCGATGCGCCTCCGCCATTTCGCGGACCTCATCGAGGATCTGTCGCTCAAGGAGGTGCCGGGCAGGCTTGCCAAATACCTGCTCTTTCTGAGCAGTAAGGAGGGTGATCGCGAGATAGCGCTGGACGTCTCCAAGGGCCAACTTGCATCGGTCCTGGGAACGATCCCCGAGACGCTCTCCCGGATTCTCGCAAAGATGCACAGGCAGGGGCTGATACGCCTGCGAGGGGCGCGGATCCTGATTCTCGACCGCCGGGGCCTCGAAGGGATCGCCCTGGATGGCAAACTGGGATGACCCTCAATTTTACCGAATTAAGGTGAGGTGAAATGTTATGGAGATCATTAATTTGCACAGCAGGGAGGTGTTCGGCGACGAAGGGCGGGGCGTCGCCGCGCTTGTGGAAGAGCCGAATCTGAAAATTGAACAGATCGGTCTGGAACCGGGGAAGGCGATTCCCCTCCACAGGGTCGACGCCCCGATGACCATTCAGGTCGTCCGCGGCGAGGGGATCTTTTTCGTGGATGGGGAATCCGCCAGGATCGGATCAGGGAAACTCATCCTGATCCCCATAGGGGCTGGGATGGGGATCTTGAACGATTCGCAGGCGCCTCTGGTGTTTCTCGTCATCCAAACACCTCAGGCGAATGCGATGCCGAGAGAATCCTTTTTGGACAGCCAGGCGGGCATCTTTGTCAATCTCATCGATTTCGCGCCTTTAAAGCCGGGAAAAGAGGAGGCGTTTCAGGAGTGGTTCCGCCATTCCAGCGAGGTCTTCGCCAAGCACCCGGGTTTCATCTCCCGGACGCTTCTCGGGCCGATCGAGGGCAGCAGCCGCTACGCTGCGATCGTTGAGCACGAATCAAAAGAAACCTTCATGGACATGCACCTGAGCGACGACCGTGAACAGCTCTTTCATGAGGTGGAACCCCTCATCTTCGGCGAGTCGAAACCTCATTTTTATCGCTTACTCACCTCGCATCGGGGCAAAAAGTAGGAACAGCGCGGCAGCGGTAACGCTGGTAAAAAAATGTGGACAGATCCGATGAATTGTATTATTCGGCAGGCAAATTGAGACGACTATCGATCATTCGAGGGACAAATGAGATTTGACATCGCCAAAAGTGGCAGCGGGCTGGTATACGAGATCAGAAACATCGTGAATGTGGCCGATATACTGAAGCGTTCGGGCGTCGATGTGATCTGGGAAAACATCGGCGATCCCGTCCAGAAAGGGGAGAAGATTCCCGCCTGGATGCGGGAGGTCCTCATCGACCTCCTTCAAGAGGATCAGACCTATGGTTATTCCCCCACAAAAGGGATGACTGCGACGCGGGAGTTTCTTGCCGAACGCGTCAACCGGCGTGGAAAGGCGCAGATCACTCCCGAGGATATCATCTTTTTCAACGGTCTGGGCGACGCAATTGCCCGCGCCTATAGCGCCATCCGTGTCGATGTTCGGATCATCATGCCGGAGCCGACTTACTCCACACACCTCTTGGCAGAGGTGCTCCACGCTTCGTTCCCCCCGAATACCTACCGGATGAACCCATACTGCGACTGGTCTCCAGACATCAACGAACTGGAGCGGAAGGTGAAGAGCCACATGGCCATCGTCGGGATCCTCGTCATCAATCCCGACAACCCCACGGGCTATGTCTATCCCGAGGAGACGCTCCTGCGGATCGTCGAAATCGCCAGGAACCACGACCTGTTCCTCGTCTTCGACGAGACCTACCATCATATCGTCTTTAACGGGAAGAAGACGGTTTCTCTGTCCGATATCATCGGGGATGTGCCGGGGATCTGCATGAAGGGGATCTCCAAGGAGTTCCCCTGGCCCGGCGCCCGATGCGGATGGATGGAGATCTACAATGCCGACAAGGATGAGACTTTCGCCCGCTACATCGACGCCATCCTGACCCAGAAGATGTCGGAGGTCTGTTCCACCACGCTCCCGCAGATGGCAATCCCCCGGATCATGGCCCACCCGGAGTACCGTTCTTATCTCGACGAGCGGATCAGGCACTACGAAAAACTTTCCAATATCGCTTACCGGATCCTCAAGGACCTTCCCTATGTGATGGTGAACCGGACCTGCGGCGCCTTTTACATGTCGGTCGTCTTCAACGAGGCGATCCTCAACAACCGCCAGTTCCTGCCGATCGCACAGGACGACATCCGGACGTATATCGAAAAGCTCGTTGCGGAGCCCGTCGAATCGGACAAACGCTTCGTCTATTATCTCCTGGGCGCTACGGGGATTTGCGTCATCCCGCTGACTTCCTTCTTCACCGACACCCCCGGTTTCCGGATGACCCTCCTGGAGAGGGACGAGGAAAAGTTCGAACATGTGGTTCGGGTGCTGGCAGAGAAGATCGTCGCCTACGTCGAATCATCGCGGTAGCGCTTTCGTCGTTACAGGGATGGTCCGATTCTCCGGATGGCGAAATCATTGAAGCCGAGGACTTCCGCCCGGGATAGTGAGCCCGAGGCGACTCGAAGGAGCTCGGCAAAGATCCGCTCCCCCACCTCTTGGACCGACTCGGATCCGGTAAGCACCGTGCCGGCATTCATATCCATATTGTCCCTCATCTTCTCATACAGGGCGGTGTTGGTCGCGACCTTGATCGTGGGTACGATGGGCGAGCCGCAGCACGATCCCCGTCCTGTCGTGAAGACGACGATATGGCAGCCGCCGGCGGCCATACCGGTGATTTGTTCGATATCGTGTCCCGGCGTGTCCATCCAGACCAGACCTTTTTTCGTGACCGGCATGGCATAATCGATGACGTCCTGAAGCGGCTTTGTCCCCGCCTTATAAATACAGCCGAGGGATTTCTCCTCGATGGACGATAGGCCTCCCTCGATGTTGCCGGGGGTGGGCTGCCCTCCCCGCATGTCAACCCCCATGGACTTTGCCGCGTTTTCACAGGACCGGATCACCTCGTAACAGCGGGCGGAAACCTGCGGATTGACCGCCCGGGCGGCAATCAGATGCTCGGCGCCGATCAGCTCCGTCGTTTCGGCGAGGATCACCGTGCCGCCGGCGTCGATGAGCTTATCGCTCACAACCCCCAGGGCGGGATTTGCGGTAATGCCGGAGCAGGCGTCCGAGCCGCCGCATTCGGTTCCCAGGATCAGCTCCGCGACCGCGACGGGCGTTCTCGAAAGACGCGAAGCCTCGCCGACCATCGCCCCCGCGGCGCATGCACCCGCGGCTACCGCTTTTGTGGACCCGCCCTCATCCTGAATGATCACCAGATGAACCGGTTTACGGGGGCAGGCTGTCTTGATTTCTGCGGCGATATCCTGAGCCCGCAGGGTTTCGCAGCCGAGACCGACCACGACGACGCCATATACGTTCGGGTGGGTTCCATGACCGACAAGAACCCGCATTGACAGCTCCGCGTCGGCCCCAAGTTGGGCGCAGCCGTGCTGATGCTCGACCCAGGCCGTCCCCCTCACCGTCTGCGAGATTCCCCTTGCCACACGGTTTGCACAGACCACCGACGGTATCACGAGCACATGATTCCGAACCCCGACTGTTCCCTCTTCCCGACGATACCCCATGAATTCCATACACTGCCCCTCCGTTATTGATCTTATTCTGCGTCATCCGGTAAAAGATCGACAGCTTGAGGTACTTTTTTTTAAATAATTGACAGGCACTCTTTCTACTCATATACTCTATACGTTGACAACTCAAGAGGAGGAACGATGATGGAACCGAAGATCGCCAAGAAGGGGCCGTATGTGATGGAGATGCAGCCCGGAAAGTATTCCTGGTGCAGCTGCGGTGAGTCCGCAACCCAGCCGTTTTGTGACGGCGCGCACGAACGGCTCGACACCGGCCTGACACCGGTGGAAATGGAGATAAAAAGCCCGAAAACGGTTGCCTGGTGCGGTTGCAAGCGCACCGCCAAACCGCCCTATTGCGACGGTGCGCACAACAAGCTGTAGCCGCTGCGGATGAGTGAGATGGTCTGCCCCTGGTGGCTCTGCTACAGTTTCGACAATCCTCTGCGCCGGCTTTTTCATGATCCGGAGCGCCTCCTGCACCCTTATGTGAAGCCAGGTATGACCGTTGTCGATCTCGGTTGCGGGATGGGGTACTTCACCATCGGCCTGGCGCGGCTGACCGGTCCGGAAGGAAGAGTAATCGCGGTCGATCTCCAGCAGAAGATGCTGGATGCCCTGGGAAGACGGTCCCGAAGGGCAGGGGTGGCCGAACGGATCGTACTCCACCGCTGCCGCAAAGCGAGCCTGGGGATCGAAGATTCCGCCGATTTCGCCCTCGCCTTCTGGATGGCCCACGAGGTCCCCGACAAACCCCGTTTCTTCGGAGAAATTCTGGCGCTTCTGAAACCGCAGGGAAGACTCCTCCTTGTCGAACCGAAACTCCATGTCACACGGAAGAGCCTTGAACGAACGGTCGCAGTGTGCCGGGAAACGGGATTCCATGTTCTCGAAGAGCCCCCGGTGGCCCTGAGCCGCGCCTATCTCCTGGGAAGAGGATGAGAAGAGTAAAGGACAAGATCGAGCTTGGGTAACAGGGTCACGCCCTATTTTTCTTGGCCCCGAATCAATTCCAGGATCGCCAGGGCCGCCTCTTTCGCCCGCGGGCCGACCTCAAGCGTCGGACCGACACACGACGGGCAGCCGCACACGCAGGGGCAGGCCCGGATGAGCTGCCGCGCCGAGGCGATCAGCGCCTCGTGGCGGTCGAACAGGAGATCCGAGAAGCCGATTCCCCCGGGGTAGGCGTCGAACAGGAAGATCGTCGGATCGAAGGCATCCATCGCCGGAGTCGAATCCCCCGAGGGCGAGGCGGTGATCGTCCGCCAGTTCCCGTCCTTCCGGACAAACCACTCGCCGCTCTTGTCTCCGATCGCCCGGTCGATGTCATGGAGGTCCGCCATCAGCATCATAGCGGCCAGGTGGTGAAGGCTGTAAGCCAGCCCCGACAGGCCGTCGATAATCTCCGCCTGGTGGTAGGGAAGAGCGGCGAGGCGGTCCCGGGGGATCGTTAACCAGTAGCTCGTCGTGTGCATGTCCTTCTCGGGCAGGTTCACATCGCCGTAACCCAGGTTCTCCGAGGTGTAGAACTTGATCTTCTTGTAGCCGACGACCTTGCTCACCACCTGGACCTCTCCGTGCTCGACCAGGATCTCTTTCCCCGGTTTCTTCGCGAAGGCGTCGATGACCCGGACGTTGGTATAGGTCATCGCGTCGGTGAAATAATCCGCCTCCACCTTGTGGACGTAAGCGGTCTTGCGCTCCAGGTCAAGCCTGTCCACGTGGTACTGCTGGGATTCCATCATGTAGATCGCGTCGGTGTGGGCGGTGGTGAAGGCGCTGTCCCAGTCCACCTCGGCGATGACCTTATGGTTCCCGGCGTCCGTCGCATCCACGATCACCACGTTTTCCGGGTTGATGCTCCTTAGGCTCACCTCGTCGGCGGGGTAGCTCTCCGCCGACCAGTGCCAGCGGGCGCCGACGCGGTGGAGCACTCCCTTCCCTTCGAGATAGTCGAGGAGCTCCTCGAGGTTCTCGGAGCCGAAGCGCTCCCCCTTCTCGAAGGGGAGCTCGAAGGCGGCGCTCTTGATGTGATGGAGCAGGATCAGGAGGTTGTCCGGGTTGACCCGGCAGAACTCCGGCGAACGGGAGAAGAAGTAATCGGGGTTCTCCACGATGAACTGGTCCAGCGGAGAGCTCCGGGCGATCAGGAGCGCAAGGCTTTGTCCCGTGCGCCTGCCTGCCCGGCCCGCCTGCTGCCAGGTGCTCGCGATCGAGCCGGGATAGCCGCAGAGGATCGCCGCCTCCATATCGCCGATGTCGATCCCCAGTTCCAGGGCATTGGTCGCGACGACCCCCATCACCTCCCGGTTGCGCAGGCCCGCCTCGATCTGACGGCGGAGGTTGGGGAGGTAGCCCCCGCGGTACCCCGTGACGAAACTGGTGTCCACGGGCTTCCCCTTGGCGAACCGGTCCTTGAGGTACTTCGTCAGGACTTCGACGTTCAGGCGACTGGTGGCAAAGACGATCGTCTGGATTGCGTTTTCGATCAGTTCGGAGGCAATCTTACGGACCGGCGTCAGCGCGGACTGGCGGATGCCGAGCTCCCGGTTGACGATGGGCGGGTTGTAGAGGATGAAGGTCTTGGCTGCCGTCGGCGCCCCGCTTTCCTCGATGAGGGTCACGGTCCGCTCCAGGAGCCGCTCCGCGTGCTCCCTGGGGTTCGCCACCGTGGCGGAGCAGCAGATGAAGACCGGATCGCGGCCGTAGAATCGGCAAATCCGCACCAGACGACGAAGCACGTTCGTCAGGTGGGATCCGAAGACCCCCCGGTAGACGTGGAGCTCGTCGATGACCACGTACTGGAGGTTCGCGAAGAGCTTCTGCCATTTCGTGTGGTGGGGCAGAATCCCGGCGTGGAGCATGTCGGGGTTGGTGACGACGACGTGGCCCTGCCGCCGGATAGCCTGCCGGGCGTCGTCGGGGGTGTCCCCGTCGTAGGTGTAGGTCTTGATGTCCGCCTTGAGATCGCCGATCAGGCCGTGGACCTCGTGCATCTGGTCCTGGGCGAGGGCCTTGGTGGGGAACATATAGAGGGCGCGGGTCTCCGGCTCTTCGAGGACCTTCTGGAGGACCGGGAGGTTGTAGCAGAGCGTCTTGCCGCTCGCCGTCGGGGTGACGAGGACGACGCTCCGTCCCTGCCGGATCGCTTCCACCGCCCGGGCCTGGTGGCTGTAGAGCTGCCCGATGCCTCGCTGTATAAGGACGGCCTTCAGGGACGGATGGACCCATTGCGGATACTCCGCAAACGACCCGGGGCGGGCGGGCATCCGCCGGAGCGCCCGGACGTTCTCCATGAACCGCCGGTCTTTTTCAGCTCTTGCAAGCCACTCCTCCAAGGTCAGCTTTGCCATAATGGCACTCTACCTTTTTTCTAAACAATAATCAATGATCGCCGACCTGATTAAATCTTCTTGGCACCACTGGTTATTGCTGTTTATTGCTTGACATTAATAAACAAGTAGTTTACTATTGAAATCATGATTCTATCTTTTCGGTGTAACGAAACAGAGAAGATTTTTCATCGTGACTTTTCTCATAAATTTCCCGGCAATATTCAAAAGCGGGCATTTATGAAACTGAACGCCATTGATGCTGCTATTGAGATTCAGGATTTACGATTTCCGCCCTCGAATCGGCTGGAAGCTTTAAAAGGGGATCGTAAAGGGCAATGGAGTATCCGCATTAACGATCAATGGCGAATCTGTTTTATGTGGTTGGACGGACATGCAGAAGATGTAGCAATAGATGATTATCATTAACGGAGGTGTGGTGTGGTCAAGAAACGTATTCCACCTGTGCATCCCGGTGCATATCTAAAAGAATTACTGGATGAGCTGGCGTTGTCCCAATATCGCCTTGCGAAAGATATTGGTGTTCCCGCCATGCGTATCAATTACGTCGTGAACGGGAAACGGCCGGTAACTGCCGAGCTTGCTCTACGTTTGGGCCGATATTTTGGGCAGAATCCGCGTTACTGGCTGAACATTCAAAGCCGATACGACATGGATATAGTTGAAGATACCCTGTCAGACCAAGTAGCACGGCAAATTCGACCACTCGCGGTTGCCGTATCATAACTTCCTGAAATGCAGCATTAGGTGATCTTCACAGACATACTTTCTTTCTACCGTTATTCAATATGCTTTGTGGGCAAAATTCATGTGGCCTAAAATTCAATTGACACACGAGATCGTTCTTCATATATTCCCATCACGAAAATGAAAACCTTGTCAATCTTGGTGAATTATGCGTCTGTTGTCAGCCCAAACTATATAATATTTTTTGAGTGTTAACAGATACGAACATTATGATTACAAAAATATCAATCGAATCATTCAAGTCGCTCGAAAAAGTGGAAATTGAACTTGGCAATCTTAACGTGTTTGTTGGCGCAAATGGTTCAGGAAAGAGCAACCTGCTTGAAGCCATTGGTGTTCTATCCGCAGCAGCTGATGGCAAAGTGACGGATCAGACTTTGCTGCAGCGTGGCGTCCGCCCGGGCGTTCCCAAACTCTACAAAAGCGCATTTCCCTCAACTGATAGGCGACAGTGATCACACATCTATTTTAGCGCTTCATCAGAGCGGGCTCACTACGCTGTTTCACTGAACAATCCGATGGCCGACCCTAGCCCTGCGTGGAGATTCAAGACGGAATTGCTTGAACGTGGAAGGAATAAGCTAGCAAGCAGGGGGCCAAACCTGCGTAACAACCCTAACACAGAAACCGGCCTTGTAGCCTTAAAAGTGGTTGAACTTGAAGAGAATGATCCTGCATTAGCCCTAATACGCCGTCTCCAGAATTACGTAATTTACTCACCGACGACGCCAGTGCTTAGAGGTGTTGCGCCAGAAACGCAACCAAGGCAGCCCCTTGGGCTTTCGGGAGGGCGCCTACCAGAGGCGGTGCATGAAACCCTTGCAGCTCGTTCCGAAAATGAGCATACAAAGAAAGTATGTCGGGATGCGCTCCGACTTATTGGATGGGCAGATAGCTATGGTTGGTCTCCAGCAGCTCATCTTCCACTTTCTCCAGCGGCAAGCTCTTCACCTACAGTTATTCGATTTAAGGACAAATTCATGAAATCCGGCCGTAACGTCCTCTCCGGTTATGATGCGAGCGAGGGGGCACTTCTCGTCCTTTTTCTTGCCGCTCTTGCAACTCATATCAAGGCACCGTCCTTCTGCGCCGTGGATAATGCCGATCATGGGCTGAATCCGGGTTTGGCTACAGAGCTAATGCGGCACTTTGCAGAGTGGATTTTGAACTGCAAAGATAAGCGGCAAATACTAATGACAAGCCATAATCCGGCTGTCTTGGATGGCTTGCCCTTGCAAGACGACAGGGTTCGACTATTTACCGTGGACCGCGACAACAAAGGAAAAACTGTTATCAAGCGGGTAGTCGTTAATGGCAAACTCTTGGACATGGCAAAGGAAGGCTGGACGCTGATGTTGCGAATGAAGACCCTGCTAATAGTACAATTGACCCGATTCCTGCATTGGCAGGAGTATGACCATGCGTTCAGCCCTGCCCACCTCCCAGCGCAACTACGAATCCACTGCGCAACATATTGCTCTCTTGGGTAAGTGAAACTGTAACCCCTCCGCAGACCGTTCTTTGCACACCGTCAAAGAACACAGAGGCATGGGTTATGGCGGCTATTTTTCCGATACTTTCAGCATGATCCCTTTGCAAGCCGGAAAGTACGCAAGAACAGGATGAACTAAAAAAATCTTGACAAAATGGCCCCGTTGAATAAGATGGGCATCCGCTTTCGGCGCACAGGGAGGGTCCGTTTTTTCATATGCGGGCGTAATTCAGCGGTAGAATGTCAGCTTCCCAAGCTGGACGTCGTGGGTTCGAGTCCCATCGCCCGC
>MICN01000111.1 GCA_001829875.1 Syntrophus sp. GWC2_56_31 | reverse complement strand
CCTGGATCAAATGCGCTCCTCTGGAGAGTCCTTCCGGTATAGCGGGCGTGATCGGGCGAATGGCGCTGGAGGTCCTCCTTTTCCGGTCGCTCTTCAGGAACACCGCCGTGGCGATCGTGGGGCAAAGGCCCGTTTACGGCAGCGCCAAATGGCTCTGGTTTTTCGGGCTTCTCTTTCACTGGTCGCTGTTGGTCATTGTGCTTCGACACCTGCGCTTCTTCATCGAGCCGATCGCCCCCTGGATCAAGGGCCTCTCGGCAATCGACGGCTTCTTCGAGATCGGCGTCCCGACCCTCTACTTCACCGACGCCGCCGTCCTCGCGGGGCTGACGTTTCTGTTTCTCCGCCGGGTGGCCGTCCCCCAACTGCGCTACATCTCCCTTGTCACCGATTACTTCGCGCTCATGTTGCTCCTGAGTATCGTGACCACGGGCCTGATGATGCGGCACTTCTTCCCCGCCGATCTTCTCCAGGTGAAGAACCTGGCCCTGGGGTGGGTCACCTTTGCCCCAGCTATCCCCAAGGGAATCGGTCCGGTTCTCACTATTCACCTGTGCTACGTTTTCACGCTTCTGGCCTGGTTTCCCTTCGGCAAGCTGATGCACATGGGGGGGATCTTCCTGAGCCCGACACGAAACCTCGCCAACGACAACCGTATGAATCGCCATCTCAACCCCTGGAACGCCCCCGTCAAGGTCCACACCTACGAGGAATACGAGGACGAGTTCAGGGAAAAGATGAAGCTGGCCGGACTGCCGGTGGAGAAAGAGTAGCGATGTCTCCTGCCAAGACCCCCAAACCCGACGAGCTGATCGCGATCCGGTACGCACCGCCGGAGACGCCGTGGATGGAGACCCCCACCGTCTTTCGGCCGGGAACATGGAGCTACAGCGGCGGCGCCAAGAGTCTGGCCGCCCTGGGCCTCCCGAACCCGCGGGCGTGGCAGCCCTCCGACGCGGACTGGAAGCTCCCGGAGAACTGGCAATCGATCATCCTGGAGGGGATGCGCGAGCGTCTGGAGAAGTACCGGTCGTTTCGCCTGTTCATGGATCTCTGCGTCCGGTGCGGCGCCTGCGCGGACAAGTGTCACTTCTACATCGGCTCGGGCGATCCGAAGAACATGCCCGTCCTGCGGGCGGAGCTCCTGCGCAGCGTCTACCGGCGCTATTTCACCGAGTCGGGAAAGCGCTTCGGTAGGCTTGCGGGCGCCCGCGACCTGACGATCGACGTCCTCAAGGAATGGTTCTATTACTTCTACCAGTGCACCGAGTGCCGGAGGTGCTCCGTCTTTTGCCCCTACGGAATCGACCAGGCGGAGATCACGATGATTGGGCGGGAGCTCCTCAACCTCGTCGGCTGCAACATCAACTGGGTCATGGAACCGGTGGCGAACTGCTTCCGTACGGGAAACCACCTCGGCATCCAGCCAGGCGGCGTCAAGGACATGCTCGAATTCATGGCCGACGACATCGCGGACCGCACCGGCGTGCGGGTCGATCTCCCTCTCAACAAGAAAGGGGCGGATATCCTCTTCGTCACGCCTTCGGGCGACTACTTCGCCGACCCGGGGACGTATACGTGCATGGGATACATGATGCTCTTCCACGAGATCGGCCTGAACTACACCTTCAGCACCTACGCCTCCGAGGGGGGGAACTTCGGCCTGTTCACCTCCCACGAAATGATCAAGCGCCTCAACGCCAAGATCTACGCGGAGGCGAAGCGCCTCGGGGTGAAGTGGATCCTCGGGGGCGAGTGCGGCCATATGTGGCGGGTCCTCCACCAGTACATGGACACGATGAACGGCCCCGCCGATTTTCTCGAAGAGCCGGTTTCGCCGATCACCGGGACGCGTTTTGAAAACGCCCGGGCGACGAAAATGGTGCACATCGCCGAATTCACCGCCGACCTCATCCGGAACGGGAAGCTCAAACTCGATCCGTCCCGGAACGATCATCTCCGGGTGACATTCCACGACTCCTGCAACCCCGCCCGTGCAATGGGACTCTTCGAAGAGCCCCGTTATATCATCAGCCATGTCTGCAACCATTTCCACGAGATGGCCGAGGACACGATCCGGGAGAAGACCCTCTGCTGCGGCGGAGGGGCGGGGCTCGGAAACGACGAGAACATGGAAATGCGGATGCGCGGCGGGATGCCCAGGGCCATGGCGGTGAAACAGGTAAAGGAAAAGCATGGGGTGAACCGCCTGGCGTGCATGTGCGCCATCGACAGGGCGACGCTGACGTCGCTCATGGACTACTGGGTGCCGGGGGTGACGGTCACGGGGGTTCACGAGCTGCTTGCAAACGCCCTTGTCATGAAGGGGGAAAAGGAGCGGACGACGGATCTGCGCGGGGAGCCGCTGACAGGTTAACTTTTTTGCAGGCTGCTCAAAAATGTCCAGATGCAAGGCCCCCGAAATCCTGAGCCATGAGGCGTACCCATTGGTACGTTGAATGGCGAAGGATGAGGGAAACGCCGCAGATGGGCATTTTTCAGCAGCCTGCCCGAGGAAAGAGCGCCGATGAAACTCTACAACCGGGGCATGGTCATCGCCGGGATCGTGGCCTTCCTGATCGCGGCCACCTTCCCTCTCTGGTACGGCAGGGGAAAGGCCGTTCCCCCGCCCGACCTGAAGCTTGATACGCCCGCCCTAGAGCGGCTCAAGGAAAAACGCTGCATCGAGTCGACGACCTATATGCGAGCCAGCCACATGAAACTCCTTGCCGCCTGGCGGGACGACGTCGTCCGGGAAGGGAAGCGGACCTACACGGCAGCGGACGGCCGGATCCATCAAATCAGCCTTACGGGGACCTGCCTGAATTGTCACAGCAACAAGGACAAATTTTGCGACCGATGCCACGATTATTCCGGGGCCAAACCCGCCTGCTGGAGCTGTCACATCATCCCCGAGGAGGTCCGCTGATGGCGCCCACTCGTAGAGAGTTCCTGAAAATAGCGGGATTTTCGGCCGTCGGCCTCGCCCTTCCCTTCCTGCCCTCGCTCGCTTTCGATCAAGCCGGAACCCCGACCGCGGGCAGTTCATCCCCAGCGGTTCAGGGACCTCTTCCGGCACTGAAGGCCAAACGCTGGGCGATGACGGTCGAACCGAGAAAGTGCCGACCCGATTGCACCGATTGCATCGCCGCCTGCCATCTGGAACACAACGTACCCGATTTTAGAAACCCAAAGGATGATATCCACTGGATAAGCCTCGAAAAGGTGGAACATGTCTTTCCCGCGGAGACCCACCCCCGGCTTCCGGAGTCGATCACGAAGCTTCCCGTCCCGGTTCTCTGCAACCACTGCGAGAACCCGCCCTGCGTGCGGGTCTGTCCGACGCAGGCGACCTTCAAGAGGGCGGACGGGATCGTGATGATGGACTATCACCGCTGCATCGGATGCCGGTTCTGCATGGCCGCCTGCCCCTACGGATCCCGAAGCATGAACTGGCGCGATCCCCGCCCATTCGTCCGTAAGATCAATCCGGCGTTTCCGACGCGGACCAAGGGAGTGGTGGAAAAATGCAACTTCTGCGAGGAGAGGCTCGCCCGGGGGATCCTTCCCGCCTGCGTCATCGCCTGCAAGGATAAGGCACTGGCGTTCGGCGATCAGGAAGATCCCCGTTCGGACGTCCGGCTCATTCTTGACAAATGCCTGTCTCTTAGGCGAAGACCGGAACTGGGAACAGGACCTCGGGTCTATTATATTTTGTGAGGCTGCCGTGCTCGAAAAAGCTTTGAGAGGATCGCGCGGATACGGAATCTGGGTGGCATTTCTGCTGCTCCTGGTTGCTGTCGGTTTTTTCTTCTACCTAAGGCAGCTCGATTACGGTCTGGGGATCACCGGGATGAGCCGGGACGTCTCGTGGGGGCTCTATATCGCCCAGTTCACCTTCCTTGTCGGGATCGCGGCATCGGCGGTGATGCTGGTCCTGCCTTACTATCTCCACGACTTCAAGGCATTCGGAAAGATCACCATCCTCGGAGAATTTCTGGCCGTCTCCGCCGTGACAATGTGCATCACTTTTGTCTTCGTCGACCTCGGTCGTCCCGACCGGGCCGTCAATCTCCTTCTCTACCCTTCACCGCGATCCGTCCTGTTCTGGGATGTGATCGTTCTGAGCGGTTATCTTTTATTGAATATCGTCACCGGCTGGACGGTCCTTGAGAGCGACAAGAAAGGCGTCCCGCCGCCGGCCTGGGTGAAGCCGCTCATTGTTCTCTCCATCCCCTGGGCCGTCAGCATCCATACCGTCACGGCTTTCATCTACTCGGGTCTGCCTGGAAGGGGCTTCTGGCTCACAGCGATCATGGCGCCCCGCTTTCTCGCCTCCGCCTTCGCTTCAGGACCGGCCCTGCTGATCCTGCTGTGCCTGATCCTGAGACGGTTCGGCCGGTTTGACGCCGGAGACAAGGCGATACAGACCCTGGCCAAGATCGTGACCTATGCCTTGGCCACAAGCATCTTCTTTGTCCTGGCGGAGCTCTTCACCGTCTTCTACAGCCAGATCCCCGGGCACATGCACCACCTGACGTATCTCTTCGCGGGGCTGAACGGCCATCACACGATTGCCCGATGGATGGCAGTGTCGGCAGCGACCGCCGTGGCGGCTCTCGTCCTGCTGATCATCCCCCGTGCACGAAAGAACGAATCCCTTCTGGCTTTGGCCTGTGTCGGCGTGTTTTTGTCGCTCTGGATCGAGAAAGGACTCGGGCTGGTGGTGACGGGTTTCGTCCCCTCCCCCATGGAGACGATCACCGACTACACCCCCACGGGACCGGAAACAGCCATAACGATCGGCGTCTGGGCTCTGGGACTCATGCTGATCACGTTGTTATACAAGATTTTCGTTTCTGTCAGAAACGAGGAGTGAATCGAGATTGTCTTACTACTCCCAAACGACGACACAATTGCGCCCCGAACCCTTCGCGCGGTACAGGGCCTGATCGGCACGGTCAATCAGGGCATCCAGACTCGGAATATCCGTCGACATCTGGGCAACACCGACGCTCACGGTAATGCGGAGATTGACCGATGATGTATCGCAGTTCGCCCGGCAAACAGGGATGGAGAGGTCGGCTACCGATTGGCGGAGGCGCTCGGCAATTTGACCGGCACCCGGAAGAAAGGTTTCCGGCAGGAGGAGGACGAACTCCTCGCCGCCATAGCGGCCCTCGACATCGATCCCGCGCTTGTTCCGGTGAAAGCAATCAGCCAGCGCCCGTAGAACCTGATCGCCGGCGGAATGGCCGTGAGTGTCGTTGATCCCCTTGAAGTGGTCGATATCGAGCATCAGAGCTGCAAGGGGACGATTGAAACGCAGCGAGCGTTCGAATTCACGTTCACCGAACTGGGAAAATCCTCTCCGGTTTAATAAGCCCGTCAATTCGTCGGTAATGGAGACCTGTTCGATTTTATTGTAGAGTCTTGCATTCCGGATGGCGATCGCGGCCTGAGCAGCGAACATGTCAAGAATATCCAGGTCCGTCTGGGTGTATTGGTGCGGCAGATAGGCCATCGTATCGATAATGCCGAGCAACTCATCACCCCAGCGAATGGGCGCCCCCACCAATGCCCTGGAGGGAAGATCGTCATACTCCCTTTTTCGCCCCGGCCAGGAGCGGTAGTCATTGACCAAAAGCGGGACGCCCGTCGCCCAGACATGGCCGACAAAGCCCTCGTTTCGTTGCCGTATCTTTTTTTCGGGCGTCAGTTCCCGGCCCGCGCTTGCCACCCGTTCCATCAGATCCCCTTCCTGCCGGTAGAGGTAGCAGTGGCAGTTTGTGCCGCCGATCAGATCCAACGCGCGCCGGGTGATAAATTGGAGAACTGTAGTGAGATCCAGCTCGGCCATCAGCTCTACGCTCGTTTCATGCAACGCGGCCAGTTGCCTGGAATGACGTTCGTTTTCTTCCCGCACCCGCTTGCGCTCGGTGATGTCCTCAACCACAACCATGTTACGCCCGGGGATTTCCCCCGGTCTCCAGAGCGGCGACACCGTGATGTTCACCCAGATGATCTCCCCGTCACTCCGGAGGTAGCGCTTCTCCAGGGTGTAGTGCCCGATCTTCCCGGCCACCAGCAGCGCAGTTTTCTCCTTGTGCAGATCGAGATCCTCCGGATGCGTGATCGCCAGGAAGGTGGTGGCAAGCAGCTCCTCCTCCGTCCTGCCGACCATCTCGCAAAGACGACGGTTCACCGTGTAGAAACGGCCCGTACCCATTTCGATCTCGGCCACTCCAACCGCCGCCTGCTCGATCAGGGCGCGGAACCTCCCCTCGCTCTCCCGCAGAGAGCTATCAGCCTTCTTGATGCTGATAAACAGCTCCGCGTTGGCGATCGCCCCGGCGATCTGCGCTCCGATCCTCTCCGCAAGGCGGAGATCCTGCTCGGTATAGGCTCGCGTTTTTTTCGACCTGAAGTGCAGGACGCCGACCGCCTCGTCCCGGTAGACCAAGGGAACACTCAAGAACGAAAGCAAACTCGCTTGAAAATTGGGGGAGAGAGCGGGGAAACGGCTGATGATCCCGGCAATGTCCTCAGGGGTGTTTTCAGGTTGAATGAGCATACCGGTCCGCAAACGCAGGACCTCTTCGGTCATCGTCCCTCTGCGAGGGGTGGCATCTCCCAGCATTCGTAAAGGGACATCCGATCCCGAAACGTAGGCGATCTCGATAGTGTCATCATACGGGTTTCTCACGTTCAATGAAAGCCTGTCAAAGGGTATCAATTTTTTCGCTTCGGCGGCGAACCGTTCATACACTTCATGAATGTCCAGTGTGGAGCCGATCAGCCGCCCGATTTCGGCGATGATGGCCATCTCCTTGGCCAGCCGCTCTGCGGTCTCCCGGCTCAGGCGCTGCTCCTCCTCCGCCCGCCGGCGATCCGTTACGTCACGAAAACTCCACACCCTCCCGGTGATATCGTTTCCCAATGTCTGAGGCTGAGAAAATCGCTCAAAGACGCGACCGTCAATGAATTCCAGAACGTCATAACTTTCCGCTTCCGGCTGCGAATACAGTTTCTTCACCTGTTCAATAAAACTTTCCGGATCCTTGAGTTGATTCAGCACATACTCCAGCAAAAGTTTGTCATCCTGCTTTGCCGCAAGCGCTTCCGGAATACGCCACAGCGAGAGGAATTTTTTATTAAAGAGGATCACCTTCCCGTTATTATCGACAACCAGAATCCCGTCGGCGGTGGATTCCAGGACGGAAGTCAGAATCGACCCGGCCTGCCGGTCGGCTTCCGCCGACGGATTCCGTCCGGTGCCATATTTACTCGAAGCGGGCCGCTTTCGGCGTGGGGTCGAGACCCTTTCCATCCGTCGCCTTTTTGTCTTTGCTTCGTCTTTCATTCATCCACCTCTTTGGTACCAATTATCGCTGAAATCCGTGCAAAAAGAAAGAAGAATCCAAGCCCCATCAGACTGGAATGAAGCCTTGTGAGGCGATATCAAAATATTCCTTGACTTACCTCCATCACCTCATGTATATTCGCTACGTACACTTTAGTCGATTTGGTCGGGTAGGGTGTGGCAAGAGTTGGATAAAGACATTTTGAAGTGCAGAGGCGGCCGCTATGCTCTTAAAGAGTCTGGCGGTTTTTTCTTTCTGTCATCGTGTTCATCCGACTTTGAGAAATATTGAGAAAGGAGGATGCAAATCATGTCAGAAGGTACAGTGAAGTGGTTCAATGAGCAGAAGGGCTTCGGGTTTATCGAGAAAGACGGCGGCGGGGACCTGTTTGTCCATTTCAGCGCCATTCAGGCCAGCGGTTTCAAGACGTTAGCCGAGGGCCAGCGCGTCAGTTTTGATGTTGCGCAGGGCCAGAAAGGCCCGGCCGCAGAAAACGTAAAACCCGTGTAGTTTTACGTCATGACCGATGAGGCGCCCCGGCGTGTGAGAATAGCGCCGGGGCGCCTCTTTTTTTCATTCGCAGTGATTCCGGATTGCACGAAAGGCAAAGGGTGGCAAACAATGGCAAGAACAAAATTCACCTTCGAGAAGCGGCAGAGGGAAATCGCCCGGCAACAGAAGCAAAAAGACAAGGCGGCCCGCCGTGCAGAGGCCAAACAATCAAAAGACGAAAGCGAACCGGAAACCCAAAGCGGAGAACCCGGCGTGGGTGATGTGGGCGATCCCCTTCCTGCTTCTGAAGAGAACCCCGGTCATGGGGACAGAAGTCCCCGATAAAATAACCCCGCTTTCTCCGCACTATCCTACTTCGTCCATTCGTTGAACGGCGGATTTTCAAATACCCTTTCCAGATCAGCTTCTCCCGCATCCGCTCAGGATGTCTCTTTTCATCAGTTCGAACTCCTCCTTGGTCGGTTCGCCTTTGGCGTACCGCTTCTTGAGCATCTCCATGGCCGATTCCAGGTCCAGGCCGTCGGGAGAATATCTGTCGGAAGCACCCCAGCAGGAGTGCCTGAAACCTCCTTTTCTTCCTTTTCCATTGACACCTTCAAGACTCCTTCCTATACTATCCAAAACTGCGCCCTTTGGCAGGGCATCCCTTACGATGGTTTGTTGAAAGGCCTTTGCGCATTCTGCCGCGCGAAGATGCCGGGCTTCTGGACCTGAAAGGAGATCCGTCATGAGTTTCATACAATTGGGTATGCCGTTCGCCGTCGTCAACCTTGGACTCACCGTGGCCCGCGAGACCGGGAAGGAGGGAGGGGAGATCCGCCCCCCCGTCGTGGCCGGAAAATTCTACCCGGAATCGGCGGCTGTCCTGAAATCCGCGATCGAAAAATTCATGCAGAACGCCGCGCCTGCGCAGGCGCTAACGCCGCTCGCCATCGTTGTCCCCCACGCCGGTTACATCTACTCCGCCCAGATCTGCGCCGACGGCTACAACCAGGTCCGCAGCGGGGCGTATGAGGTGGTCGTCATCTTCGGAACCAACCACACGGCGCCTGACCTCCGGAAGATCGCCATCTACCCGGGCGCCGGTTTTCGGACCCCCCTGGGGACCGTGCCGGTGGATGAGAAGGTTGTCGCGGCGCTCATTGCCGCCAGCCCGGACTGCAAGGCGGACAAAGCCCCGCACGTACGCGAGCACTCCATAGAGGTCCAGATCCCCTTCATCCAGGTCCTCTTCCCCCAGGCAAAGATCGTCCCGGCGATCGTCGGCGCCGCGGACATCGCTCTCTACACCCGCTTCGGCGCCGCCCTGGCCAAAGTATTGAAGGGGAAAAGGGCGCTTATCGTCGCAAGCTCAGACCTCTCCCACTATCCCTCGGCGGCGGACGCCGAAATGGTGGACCGCAAAACGCTCGCCGCCGCCGCGTCGCTCGACCCGACGATGCTCCGCGACACCATTCAGACGCAGATGGCCCGCCGCATCAGAGGCCTCGACACCTGCGCCTGCGGCGAAGCCCCGATCATGGCCGCGATGGAAGCCGCGAAGGCCCTCGGGGCGACAGGCGGAAAGGTCGTGAGCTACGCCCACTCCGGAGACATCGCCATCGGCGATCGTGAACGCGTCGTCGGTTATGGGGCGGTGGTCTTTACCGCCGGTTTGGAAAAGGGCAATACGGCGGCGGAGATGCCGGCAGCCGCCGGTCAGACCCTTTCTCCGACCGACAAGAAGGCCCTCCTCGCCTTCGCCCGGGAGACGATCACCGGCTACCTGACGACGCAGACGGTTCCCCTGCCTCGAGGCTTCGGTCCCGCCGCGCTGGAAACCCGCGGGGTCTTTGTCACGCTGAAGAAGCGGGGTAATCTGCGCGGCTGTATCGGCCGGATGACCCCGGACCGGCCGCTTGCCAATCTTGTCGGCGCGATGGCCCTCCAGGCGGCCTTCGAAGATCCCCGTTTTGCTCCCGTCACCCTGAAAGAGCTGCCCGATCTGGAGATCGAGATCTCCGTCCTCACCCCGATGCAACCGGTCTCCGGCCCTGGAGCGATTGTCGTCGGACGGGACGGCGTACTCCTCAATAAAAGGGGACGGTCGGCGGTGTTTCTCCCCCAGGTCGCCCCGGAACAGGGCTGGGGGAGGGATGAGATGCTCGATCACCTCGCCATGAAGGCGGGACTTCCAACTGAAGCCTGGAAGGAGGGATCGCAGTTTTCCACATTCCAGGCGCTGGTCTTCGGTGAAGCAGACAGCGAGTGATCCTCGACGTCGTTGCCCCGTTCCCGACAGGCTTCATCTCGCTCGTAGGATCTGAATGACCCTAAAATCTCCTTGACACAAAAAACCTGCCCCCGTATCCTCCCCCACGGGAAAGCAGATTCTTGCCGATTCAATAGCTGGAGGTTCGTACTGTGCCAATAATGACAGGATCCCGTTGGTTCGCGGAAGCCCTGCGGGGATATGGAGTCACCCACGTGTTCTTTGTACCCGCGATACTGCCGGATGCCATGGCCGCAATGGACGACACCGGGGTAACGCGGATACTGACCCACGGCGAGACGGCAGCCGGCTACATGGCCGATGGCTACGCCAGGGCTTCGGGCAGGCCGGGCGTCTGCCTGGCCCAGTCGGTCGGCTCGGCCAACCTGGCCGCAGGCATCAGGGATGCGCACCTCGCTTCCTCGCCGGTCATCGCCATCAGCGGCGGCCCCCACCCCGACTCCAGATACAAACACCTCTATCAGGTGGCCGAGGATTTTCCCATGTTCGGGCCGATCACCAAGTTCAACGCCCGCGTAGATCACCCTCGCCGCCTCCCCGATTTGCTCCGCCAAGCGTTCCGAATGGCCACCTCCGGCGCACCCGGACCGGTTCACCTGGAGATCTCGGGGCGGCATGGGGAAGCCATGGTTCAGGAGCCGATGGATTTCGAGCTGCTCTTCGAAGATCAGTTCAGCCGTTGTCCGGCCTATCGCACCGAGGCGGACCCGGACGCGGTCGCAAAAGCGGCCGGACTTCTCCTGGAGGCGAAAAAACCGATCATCGTGGCCGGGGGAGGAGTGGCGGCTTCCCGGGCCTGGTCGGAAGTGGTCGAGCTTGCCGAAAAACTCTCCACGCCCGTGGCCACCTCGCTCAGCGGAAAAGGGACCATCCCCGACCATCATCCGCTGTCCGTCGGAGTGATCGGCGCCTACTCCTGCCGGTGTGCAAACAGGACCGTAGCCGATGCGGATCTCGTCTTCTTCATCGGCTCCCGCGCCGGCGGACATACGACCGCCAACTGGAGGATCCCCCGCCCCGGCACAACCGTGGTGCAACTGGATATCGATCCGGCCGAGATCGGACGGAACTATCCGGCGAAGGCGGGGCTGTGCGGGGACGCCAGGGCAACCCTTCGCAGATTGATCGATGCTGTCGAAACAAAGGCCGGGGAGAAAGGCTGGCTGGGGCACATACGGCAACTGGTCGGCGAGTGGCGCTCCGAAGCGGAGCCTCTGCTCAGCTCGGATGCAACACCCATCCGGCCGGAGCGACTCTGCAAGGAGATCGGCGAGATCCTGCCGCCCGAGGGGGTCATTGTGTCCGACACGGGCCACGCGGCGATCTGGAGTTCAACCATGATCGATTTCACCAAGCCCGGGCAGAGGTACATCCGCTGCGCGGGCACGCTGGGATGGGCCTTCCCGGCGTCGATCGGAGCCAAGTGCGCCCTGCCCGACAGGCCGGTGCTCTGCTTCACGGGCGACGGTGGTTTCTATTACTACCTTTCGGAACTGGAGACGGCCGCCCGGATGGGCATCAACGTGGTGGTGGCGGTTAACAATAACCGGTCGCTCCAGCAGGTGAAGGGCGTTGTCGACGCCTCCTATGGCGGAAACCCCGAGGCGAAGGGACGCGGGCTCTGGGTATTTCGGGAAACGAACTTCGCGCGGATCGCGGAGGACATGGGCTGCCTGGGGCTGCGGGTCGAGCGGCCCGGCGACCTCCGGAGCGCCCTGGAGCAGGCCCTGAAGGCCGACCGGCCGGTGGTGGTGGACGTCGTGACGGATATCGAGGCGCTGCCCCAGCCACCGTGGTGCTAGTCCGGATCCATATGTCAAAGTCGTCATTCCGACGAAAGCCGGAATCCAGAATTAATTACACTGGAGCCGGATCAGAGCCCGCCCCGGACCAGATCCGGGGTCCGGCATGACATTTTATAGGTTATCTCGTAGAGGGAGGCACTCCCGATGGCAGGGACAACAAAGTCGGTGGTCGTCGTCAAACCCCAGCAGATGGAGACCTGGGAGTTTCCGCTTCCAGATGTCGGGCCAAGGGACCTGCTCCTTCGGGTCGAGATGGTGGGGATTTGCGGCTCGGAACCCAAGAAGTACATAGGGACATCGGTCTGGAACCCGCCCTATCCTGTAATCCTCGGGCATGAGATGGTGGGGTTCGTCCAGGAGATCGGAGAGGAGGCCGCCAGGCGGTACCAGGTGGCTCTCGGAGACCGAATTGTCGTAGAGCCGTACCTCTCGTGCGGTTGGTGCGAGTTCTGCTCAACGGGTCACTACCAGCTTTGCGTGAACAGGCGCGTTTACGGCACGAGCGATTCCTGTACAACGCCGCCCCATCTCTTCGGCGGATACGGCCGGCACCTCTTTGTCTCCTGGGGCTCCAAGGTCCACAAGATCCGCCCGGATGTGGCGCCGGAAGCGGCTCACCTGGCCAGCGTCATTGGAAACGGCATCCGCTGGGTCAGGACCAAAGGGCAGGTGCAGTTCCTGGAGAGCGTCGTCATCCTCGGCCCCGGCGCCCAGGGGCTCGCGAGCGTGATCTCCGCGGTGGAATCCGGCGCCGAGCCGATCGTGGTGGTTGGACTCGCCAAAGACCACAAACGGATGGCCCTTGCGGCCGAGTTCGGCGCCCACCATACGCTGGTCGCCGACGAGGTCGATGTGGTGAAGGCGGTCCGGGACATCACCGCGGGCAAGATGGCCTCCGTCGTCGTCGAGTGCACCGGCACTGCGCCCGGCATGAACCTGGCTTTGGATCTGGCCAGACCCCTCGGCAGGGTCTCTCTGCCGGGACTTCCCCACGCCGGGCAGCAGGTCCCGCTGCTGATGGAAAAGGTGGTCTTGAAGGAGCTGACCCTGAAGGGCGCCCTGGGCCAGGTGGCCGAGGTCGCGGACGCGGTGACGCTCATCAACTCCCGCCGATACCCCATCGAGAAGATCGCGACCCACGTCTTCCCCCTGGAAGAGGCCGAGAAGGGAATGAAACTATTCATGAGCGGCGACCCGGACTGCATAAGGGTCGCCCTGAGGCCGTAAGCCCGCCGCGCCGCCCGGAGGTGGGGAGATCACCGCCGACGGAGAGGAGATTCGGCGCATGGCGCTCCCGCAATCGTTCGACCGCTTCAGAAATTTCCCCCGGTGAAACCGTAAGTGCCTGCAGAATATTAACAGCTACGTTAAATAGTCCTTGCAGAAAGTAAACACACAAGATATATTCCTCACCATGAAAAGAAATGTAACGACCTCTTTGGAGACTTGGAAATCATCTCCCGATCGTAAACCCCTGATCCTCCGAGGCGCCCGCCAGGTCGGAAAGACCCACACCCTTAAAGCGTTCGGTGAAAAGGACTTTCCCCGCTGCCATTATGTGAATTTTGAGGAAGATGAACGTCCCGGCCGGATCTTTGAGCGTGACCTGAAACCGGACCGGATCATCGAGGAACTGCAATTTCATCTCGATCAAACCATTGATCGCCGTGAAGATCTGGTCATCTTTGATGAAATCCAGCGCTGCCCCAGGGCGCTGACCAGCCTGAAATATTTCTCCGAAGAGATGCCTGAACTGGCCCTTTGCGCCGCCGGATCCCTGCTGGGCGTGGGTCTCAATATGGAGTCGTTCCCTGTCGGAAAAGTGCAGTTTCTCGATTTGTATCCCATGTCCTTTTATGAATTCCTGACCGGCAGTGGGAAGGAGCGCCTTGCCGAGTTGATCCGGAAACATGATTTGTCCCTGCCCCTCCCGGATACAGCCCATGAACAAATATGGGAACTGTGGAAGCGCTACCTTGTCGTGGGCGGTCTGCCTGAAGTGGTAAACCGTTATCGGGAACGGCAGGAGAATTTGTACGAGGCTGTGCAGATTGTGAGGAAGACTCAGAGGGATCTTATCGATGCCTATGTAGCCGACATAGCCAAGCACAGCGGGAAGACCAACGCCCTGCATATCGAAAGACTCTGGCGCAATATCCCGGAGCAGTTGGCACGGGCCGGCAGCGGATCGAGCGCGAAATTCAAACTCCGCGACGCCGTGCCGGGGATTCGCGGTTACGAACGATTGTCATCCCCTCTGGACTGGCTTGAAGGCGCTGATCTGATTATTCGGATTCCCATCGTAGAGGCGATCGGCATGCCCCTCTCCTCCGTTCGAAAAGAGAACCGCTTCAAGCTCTACTTCTTTGACATTGGTCTCCTGGGCGCTATAAGCGGCATTGCCCCTTCGGTGTTTCTCGATTACGGATTTGGCACTTATCAGGGTTACATCGCGGAGAATTTCGTAGCCCAGGAACTGCGGGCCAACGACAGTACCCTTTACTGCTGGCAGGGGCGCACGGCGGAAGTGGAATTTCTGTTTGAAAAGGAAGGAGAAATCATACCCGTGGAGGTCAAGTCTGGCCGGGTGACACAGTCAAAAAGCCTGAATGTGTATGCGGATCGCTACCAGCCAAAGTTGGCCTTTATTCTGAGCGCCAATAACATCGCCCGGCGAAATATTCGCCATCATCTCCCTCTTTACATGGCAGGCCGTTTGACAGCTTGAGTTAAACGGTTAATTTTCGGCTCACCCGGTTCTTCCCTAAAGTAAGCTGAAAGAGATAATCGGGACCAAAGACACACTATCCAAACTTTCAAATACAAAGCTTCAGGATGGTTGATCGGGCCGCAGTATTGAATGCGATTCGAAAGGGTGAGTCGTACGAAAGCATATTTTGCTCCTGTTAAATTTGGCCATTTTTCTGAAATATCTATGGTAAATAATTTCACGGATGAGTAGATTTCTAAATACAAATCATGATAGTATATCTGTGAAATATGAAAGGTCGTTGACAGCTCCATTTACACAAATCTGGTTCCCGTAAATGCCTATCGTTGGGCAATTCCATAGTATGAGGGAACAGCATGCATGTTGACTACATCGCGCAACCTAATACCCAACTAGGGAAAGTTCTTTCAAACATGCTTGATGTCGATCCCTCGGCATCGCGCGTCATTTTTGTTTCCGCTTTTGTGAGCGTTCAGACAATGATGCGTGTGAAACAGCAAATCCTTGAGTTGAAAGAAAATGGGGTCAATGTCCGTTTCGTGTTCGGAATAGACCTTGGCGGCACTAGCCAGGAAGTTCTAAAAGAAGTTCTAAGTTGGGGTATCGATACCCGCATCGTCAAACATCGTATTCCAGGCCATACTTTCCACCCCAAGCTGTATCTGTTCGAGTGGGCTGATCATGCCACAATCATTATTGGATCAAATAACATTACAGAGGGAGGATTCTTCGGAAACTACGAGAGCGCAGCACGAATAAACTATGAACTGCCCCAAGACTCTGATGCCTTTAGGAATGCGTGTGTCGAGCTCTCACGTTTCCTGGAACCAGAAGGTCCTGTAACATATCTGCTAACTGAGACGTTTCTATGCAAGCTGGTTGCTAGAGGTGACGTTCCGACAGAGGCAGAGGCCCGAAAAGGACGTGATATTGCTGCCAAGATCAAAAAACCCACTAGCGGGAAAGGAGAGACCATTTTCGGTACAGAGGATATCGTCCCCCCTCCTCCTCTCCCAGCAGACCTTCTTGAAAGACTTCTAAAAGACGTTCGAGCGCGCCGTGCGGCAGTAAAGAAGGTTTCGAAGAAAAAGGCAGCGAAGAAAAAACATGCAGTAGTCTTGCCCATAGACGACAAAGTCAGCGATCCCTTATTTCCAGCGGCTTTTTACATGACGCTTCCCACGTTACAAGGGGATAACATTCCCGGAGAGGGACGTATTCCACTAGAGGCTATTGAACTTGCCAAAGAATTTTGGGGTTGGCCAGATGAATACTCGAAGGATGTTAGTCCACGTTCCGGTGCTGATAGAGTATACTGGAACTGGCGACCTAGATGGGAGATATGGAGTGTCGAAAATCCCGGTGATGTTGTCATACAGGAAGTCCGTATGTATATGTACGAAAACAGCTCGGATTTTCGATTCTATGTACGTCCCTTGGTCAACGCCGGCGCTGATCTCGGAGATGTCGTCCGCATTCGGAGGATTGCAGCACCCGATGCGGAATTTGAATGTGTGTTAGCAAGAAGGGGTACCCCTGAGTACACCGAATGGATGAAGTCGTGTACGCAACCTGTCCGCAACAGTACAAGAAAATTTGGTTACGCCTGAATCTGCTTATGTTTATTGGGTGATTTTAGGCGGAGCACTACATTCTCCGTGATTGCGTGTTTTACGTGAACGAGGTTTTCTGTTGTCACTGAGATGTCAATTCGTTCAATCAGCTCCATTCCGCAATTTACTGCAATATCTTGTACAAAGTCGGTTGTAGCTATTCGCTCGTAATCACCATCCACACACATACGATTATCTCCGATGATGATCATCGCTTCACCATCTTTACGTAATACTTGATAACAATTCTTCAAAACAGATGCCATATCTAGGAAGAACCGCTGTAAAAGGGCGGGCATATTCTTACGCCGAAAACCGACGTCTGCTTTGGAGACTCGCAGAGATAGCGTCTGAAGGTAATCTCGCACGCTTTTAGGAAGTCCATTCTTACTGTCATTTATTGCCTGTTCAAAGTGTTGCCGCTCTTTTTCTATGATTTCCCTGCTACCCACAAGATGCTGTTCAATCGGTCTTCGTGCTGATGAGTCCATTCCAAACAGAACGAGCAACGATAGCCTATCGGTATCAATATAAGGAAGTGCGGTAGCGTACGGCGGGCTTGTAAGGATTAGGTCAACGGCGTTTTCCGCCAGGCCTAGGGCATTGAGAGTTTCTCCGTTGCGCGAGTCTCCCTCGGCAACTCTACAGGGATAGAACCTGTTAGGGGAATAGCCTCGTACCGACCAGAACTTTTCAACTCTTGTGTACTGGGCGTCAATGGCATCCAGGTATAACTGGAACACTTCGGCATCTTGGATAGCTTCCTTTCTTCGTCTTATCCTCAAGTCAGTTGGGTCTTGTTGTGATACCTCACGGATGATGCTACTCAAGACCACTTCCAAAAAGTCTCTTATCACTCCCGCGCTAACAGAGCGAATAGCCGCAAGAAGCCAGTTCAGCTTTGTGATCACGGGTTCGGGAAACCAGTTCGAAATCTCATCAAGACACTTCGGGTCAAATTGTTCTCGCCCTTCTGCTGGCTTTGTGGGAGCGTCCTCAATCTGACTGACAAGTGTTCCCACCACTTCGCGTACAACATCAGGATTAACGTCCAAGATACCAACCTTTGTCTTGGCAATCTTGGCAGCTACCGGGTTCATGTCACAGCCGAACGTTCGATACCCGTTCAGGTAGCCTTCCAAAAGTGTGGTTCCGCTACCACAGAAGGGGTCGAACACACTCGCTCCCGACGGAAGCGCACACAAGTTCATCAAGCCCTTCGCGAGTTGAGGGTAGAATTTCCCCTTATAAGGATGTAAACCATGGGTGCAGTACTTTGGGTCTTTCCGTGCTGAAGGTTGCAGTGCGAAACCATTCTCCATGATAGCTTGCCATGTGGGATCAGTGTCAAGAACTGTCATGCCCAGCCCGTGGGTAAAAACGAGCCTGCGCGCTTTCGTCACTTCACAGGGATCCAGCTCTAAGCTGAAAGACTCTCCATTGTGTTGGCTCGTTGAAATGCCAAGTATGGACTCAATTTCGCGTCCTCTTAATAGGCCCTCATAAGGCCACAATTTGTACGGGGGAGATGTAAACCACACTGCAACCTTTTTCGAGGGTTTTTGAATAACTAGGAGCTTCTCTGTTGTGGCTCTCCTTCCCGCTGCTATAAAAGAACGCTTCGTCGTGTGGATTTCACGCTCCACGATGCACACGGCTTCAAAGCCGATCTCCTCTGCCGTCTTACTTAACGCCTCCGCCGCGGGATAAAGAACTTTATTATAGATAGCATCTCCCACAACAAGCACAGCGTACCTTCCGGGTCTCAGGATGTGGTGCATTCCCGAAAGGCATTGCTTCATTTCCGCAAGGTAGTTATCAAATCCAGTGGATTCCTTCTGATGGCGCAGGTGTGATCCAATTTCTATTTTTCCAAGCTCTCGTGGATCATAACCCAACCATAGTAGCCGAAAGCGATGATAGAGATGGTAATCATTGGCATTACCGTATGGCGGTGAGGTAACGATCAGATCCACAGAGTCAGGTTTACACACACCCTGTGCCAATTCTCGCGTATCTGACGTCACAAAATCACAGACACCATACCGCAACACTGCTTGAGTTCTGACCACATTACGTACGATGGCGTCTATGGCTACAAGGAACCGCTTCAAAGTTTCCCCTTGCGGTATGTTATGTGGCGTGCTCGAATAGCGCGTCTCAGAATCTTGGAATGAAACAGCAAGGACAATGCGTGAAAGTGCGAGCAGTGCTATATTACGTGCTTTTTGGCTTTCTATTTTATAAAGCCGTGACCTGATTAACGCCAATTCTCCTCGCGATGTAATGGGGAACCACTTATCAATATTGGGGATGTCTGGTATGTGTCCAGCATTCTCTGTACAGAGTAATTCAGCATCTGGCAGATTAACAACGCGGGCGGTAATAGCACTGCGAATAGCATGAAGCTCTTTTGCTGCTACCCTGTCCATGTTGCAGGTTTTCACTCGGCCTATCAATGTGCCTACCTCGTTGGCGTCCAGACTTAGAGCCCGTCTTCCTAGTCGAACGGCCTCAAGGGCGGTGGTTCCGCTGCCACCGAAAGGGTCAAGCACTAGTTCTCCAGGAAGAGACAACTGTGCGATACAGTGTCCGGGTATCTGAGGGATGAATTTTGCTGGATAAGGGTGAAGGTCGTGAGTCAGGAATCCGGTGTCATCGGCAGTGAAAGACCAGTTGATAGACTGAAAAGCATTCGCTACTTGTTTCGTACTTCGAAGATCATCTGGAGAGGTGATCTCATCATATGAAGGGAATGCCTCTTCCCCGCGCAGTGTGTATTTCCCACCTTCTTCTCGGACTAGGGAAGCACCAAGCTCCGTTTCATACAAGTATCTTCCGGTTCTTGACATTTGCTCTCCTCTTCAGTTCTGGGTATAAGTGTAAATTCCCAGAATAAAAGTGTCAAGCAAAATTCTTACTAAAAGCATCTGCTAAACCAATGATCGGCATGTATGGTACTGAACGTAACCAACGGTCTACCAGATTGTTACTGCTATATGAGTGACATCCAACAGCAATCACATGCGCATTTCACATATTCTTAGATCAAACATAATCATTATCAAAGGAAAGCTGCTACACGGGTACATCAATTCGAAATCACGACTTCAATA
>MICN01000110.1 GCA_001829875.1 Syntrophus sp. GWC2_56_31 | reverse complement strand
GTATCCTTGAACACATAGGATGTGGTCTGGTAAATGGGCACCGCCCGCGCCCCCGTCGTCGGATCGGGGCTCTCCTGTCCGGCGTGCAACGACAAGGTTTCCAATCTTCTTTCCGTCATTTTCTTTTCCTCCTTCGTCATGTTTGATGGCACAAACTCACCTCGAAAATTAATCTCTATAAATCCCATCGTGATTGTAGATAATATAACAGAAAAAATTTGTCAAGGAAAATTATCGGTTTTTTTCACCGGACGTTCTTCATTTCCAACATCATCTCTTGACATCGCGGCGGCTTTTGAATACTTTTCCGATATGAACATGATATCAAAGATCCTCGCTCATCTGGCACAGAGAAAGGTCTTCTGCCTAGCCACCACTGTCGACTCCGGCGATCCGCAGATCCCGGTCGGCAGAAAGGCGATCGTTTGGCCGGATGGAAGGATGGAAGAAACATTCGGGTCCCCCTGCTTTGACAAGGCGTTGCGCGACCTGGCCGTGAAGGCGCTGGCCGAAAGGGAAAGCGATACCGTCGAAGTTGCGGATAAGGTCCACGCGTTTTTCGATATCCTCTCGCCCGATGCGAAACTTCTCATTTGCGGAGCAGGCCACATCGCCATGCCTCTGGCTCGTTTTGCCCGCGAGGTCGGATTCATGGTGACCGTGCTGGACGACCGCTCCGACTTCGCCCACCCCTTACGATTCCCCGGCTGCGAGGTGATTGCGGAGGATTACGCGCCCGCCCTCCGCAACATGCCTCTGGGTCCTTCCTCGCACGCGGTCGTGATCACCCGGGGCCACGAGCACGACTCGGATTGCTTGATGGAAATTTTACCGAAGGAGACCGCCTATGTCGGCCTCATCGGCAGCCGCCGCCGTATCGATTTTGTTCTCGAAGAACTGGTCCGTAAAGGAATATCCAGGGAGCGATGTAAAGAGGTTTTTACACCGATAGGGCTTCCCATCGGCGCTGAGTCCCCGGAGGAGATCGCTCTTTCCATCGTTTCGGAATTGGTCTGCGTGCGCAGGAGAGGGCCGCAGCAGGCGCAGGCGTTGAGAGCCGCCCCGGGAGGCGTTCAATGACGAACGAAGAGATCTTCCGGAAGCTCGCCGAATTCGAGACAAAAGGCATAACGGTTTGTCTGGCGACAATCGTCAAAACCGCGGGTTCGACGCCCCGTGAGGCGGGCGCCAAGATGATTGTGTGCGCCGACGGAACCACTTACGGATCCGTCGGCGGCGGATGCGGGGAGAATCAGGTCCGGAGCGCGGCTTTCCGCTGCCTTCTATCAACGAAGAAACCGGAGCTTATCGAGGTGGATCTCACGGACGACCTGGGAACCAAGGGTGGCGATGTCTGCGGCGGAAGGATGCGGATTTTCATAGAACCGCTATAGAAAGAGCAGCATCCAGGTCTTCGATCAGGTCGTCCGGATCTTCGATTCCCACGGAGAGCCGGACGAGATCGCCGGTTACCCCCACGCGCTTGCGGTGGTCGGGATGCATGGCGGCGTGGGACATCGTGACAGGATAGGTAATGATGCTCTCGACCCCCCCGAGGCTAACCCCCAAAACCGGTAGGCGGACCCTGCTCAGGAACCTTTTGGTCATCTCGTCCGTCTGGAGCCGGAAGGAGACGATTCCGCCCGGACCGTCGGCCTGACGCTCGTGTATCTCCCTTCCGGGATGGCCGGGCAGACCGGGGAAGAACACCTCTTTCACCTCCGGACGTCCAAAGAGCCACTCGGCCAGCCGGGCTGCGCCCTTCTGGTGCATATCCATCCGCGCCTTTAAGGTCTTGATTCCGCGCATCAGAAGCCAGCAGTCCTGCGGCCCCAGGACCGCACCGAAGGCATTCTGGATAAACTTGATCTGATTCGCCATCTTGCCGTCGGCAGCCACCGCCAGTCCGGCGAGCACGTCGCTGTGGCCGCCCAGGTACTTGGTGGCGCTGTGGATGACGATATCCATCCCAAGCGCGATCGGGCGCTGGAGGTAGGGGGTCATGAACGTGTTGTCGATGATGCTCAAGAGGCCCTTTTCCCTGGCCAGAGCCGAAACCGCCCGCAAGTCCGTGATCCGGAGGAGGGGATTGGAAGGGGTCTCCAGATACAAGGCCTTGGTGCTGGGACGGACCGCCTCCCTGATCTTTGCGGTGTCGGTGAAATCAACGAATGTGACCTCGATCCCCAGGCGGTTGAAGAGCCTCGTCAGAACCCGGTAGGTCCCTCCGTAAACGTCCTCGCACGCCACCAAGTGGTCGCCGGGGGAAAAGAGCAGGAATACGCTGGAGATGGCGGCCATCCCGGAGGAAAAGGCGAATCCTTTCACTCCCCCTTCCAGGCTGGCGATGATCGCCTCCAGGGCGTCCCGTGTGGGGTTCCCGGAGCGGGAATAGTCGTAGGGACCGAATTCATCGGCCTTGGCCTGTTGGAACGTGGCGGCATGGTAAATAGGAATGCTGACGGCCCCGGTTGTCGGGTCGATCTCATTTCCCGTGTGCAGGATCTTCGTGCCGATCTTCATACGTTTGCCTCCCATCCGCTGATGGCTTGCTCCAAATCGGCCAGCAGATCGCCCGCATCCTCAATCCCCACCGACAGTCTCAACAGCCGGTCGTTGATGCCCATTCGCTCCCGCTCCGCTGGTTCCATGTCCGCGTGGGTCTGAAAAGCGGGAAACGTGATCAACGATTCCACGCCCCCCAGACTTTCGGCGAAGGAGATGAGTTTGACTTTTCTGAGCACCTCTTCGGCTATACGCTTCTCGGCCACCTCGAAGGAAACCATCGCGCCGAACCCCCGTGCCTGCTCCCCAAGCAGACGATGACTGGGGTCCGTTTCCAGCCCCGGGTAATAGACCCGCGTAACGCCCGCATGACGGGAAAGCCATTCCGCAATGGTTTTGGCATTTTCCAACTGCCGGTCGATCCGGACGCTCAGGGTTTTCAGGCCCCGGATCGTTAGCCAGCAATCCTGCGGTCCCAGGACGGCGCCAATCGAATTTTGCAGGAAATAGACCTGCTTGCCCAATTCCTCCTCTTTCACCACCACGAGGCCAGCCAAGACGTCGTTATGGCCGGAGATGAACTTGGTGGCGCTGTATACAACGACATCCGCCCCCAGATCCAGCGGCCGCATCAGATAGGGGGTCAGGAACGTATTGTCCACGATGGTCAGGATACGCCTGTCTTTGGCGATATCGCCGATCTTTCGGATATCCGCCACCTTGAGGAGCGGATTGGTCGGCACCTCCAGCAGCACCGCCCGGGTATTTTCTCGGATCGCTTCGGCCACCCGGTTGGCATCGCTCGTATCGACATAGGTCGCCTCCAGCCCCTGCCGGGCAAAGACCTTGTCGATGATCCGGAACGTGCCGCCGTATAGGTCCTCGGTTACCACCAGGTGATCGCCCTGTTTGAATAGGAGCAGGAGATTGGCGATCGCTGCCATCCCCGATGCATAGGCAAAGCCCCGAACACCGCCGTCCAGTTGGGCGATCCCTTCTTCCAGAACCCTGCGGGTGGGATTGCCGCTCCGCGAATAGTCATATCCGGTGCTCTGACCTAAAGCCGGATGGCGGAATGTGGCGTTCTGGTAAATCGGGAAAGACATCGCTCCCGTGGCATCCTTTCCCACACCGATCTGTACCGCTATTGTAGACGTTTTCATACGATTATATCACGTAGTTATCGTGCGTCAGGTTTTCCTTTTTTGCCTTCTGCCGCATCGCCATATCGGCCAGGGTGTACTTTTTGAAAATCCGCGACATGCCCTCCGCCGCCTCACTCCAGAGATCGCGGGTAACGCAAAACGACGCGCGGTTGCAAGCGGCTGGTTTTTCGACACAATCCACGAGGCAGAGAGGTCCCTCCAACACTTCGATGATCTCTTTCATTGTAATCTCGGTAGGCGCCTTTCCCAGGACATAGCCGCCATGGACGCCTCTCGTTGCCTCCAGTAAACCTGTCGCTTTGAGGGGATTGATCAAATTCGACAGGTACTTCTCGGAGATCTCCTCCCGTTTGGCGATATCTCGCAGCAGCACGGGACCCTCGCCGTAATGGGCAGCCAGGTCGATCATCATCCGCACCCCGTAGCGGCCTTTGGTTGATAATTTCATAAAATCACCCCGAACGTTTATTCCCTATAATATCCGTTGGAATAGTGGATATTATAAGGTAAACGATTTGTCAAGACAAACAGCCGCCCATGTTCTTCATGAAAGAGATATATAAATATTACAGCTTCGGCACCGGAAATAAAATTCCCCCGAAGATAAGCCGAGCCAACAGGAGCATCAAAAAAAATTCCCCCGTTTCGCTTTTTCAATCCTCTCCCTTTTTCAGATCGAGGATGAAATACCCCTCCGGCGTTTCCTTCAGAGAGACCAGATGATGTCCTTCCGCTTTCAGACTCCGCGGTACATTCTTAACCGCCTCGCCGTCGTCGAGCAGAATTCGTACCCCCTCTCCCGTCTCAAACTCCTCGAGCGCCAGTTTCGCCCTGACGAAATTGGCAGGACAACAGACGCCTCGCAAATCCACCGTGTGCATAAGTCACCTTCCTTTTTCCTGAATCCACAATTCCATCATTTCGGGGAATGTATCCCCCCTGACGTCGTATGGGGTGATCCACCAACCGCTAAGGCCGCTTTCCGATCTGCGTATCGATCACCTGCGGAGGAATTGTTGCCTCCACAGCGTGCTGCGGAAATTTGTTTCTCAGGTCACTTAGCAGCCCCTCAGTTCCCTGCCTTATGATGACGTCGCCCAGCCTGATCCTCCCCAGACCTTCCGAATTTTTCCGGTACCACGCGAGAACCGCGGATATGAAATCCGCGACCTTCTCCTCGGGAAGAAATGTCGCAAAGAGCGTCCCTACCAGAGGGTTTCTGCCCCACTTGCCGCCTATACGAACCGTATATCCCCTTTTTCCCGCTTTCCACGCCTCGGTTGGACAGATCTTGATGCAGTCGCCGCAATAGATGCATCGCTCCGGCGCAAAGACCGGTTTGTCATCCTCTCCCGTGCGGATGGCATCTACAGTACAAGTCTTGATGCACAGTCCGCAGCCGACGCAGGCATCCTTATCCAGCACCGGCAGAACGGCCCCCTGGAAACCCACATCGTTCGTCGCCGATTTGGGGCAATCGGAAGAGCAACCGGCGAAGGCGACCTTGAATTTGTGATGACCGGTTTCGGTGCCGAAAAGTTTGGCATCGATTTCGAGCGCCGATTTCTGCGTATCCATCAACCCTTTGGGATTGTATTCGCAACCGCCGCAGGCGACCGGCACACGTACACGAGCGCCGCATGAAGCGACCTTCTGCCGGACCATGCCCAGTTCTTCGGCCACGTCGCCAATGTGCTTGAAATTCACATGGACCAGTTCGATCGATTGCCGCACGGAAAGATGGACAAACTCTCCCCCGTATTTCTCCGCCACCTCGACGATCTTTTTCAGGCAGGAAACGGCCATTCTTCCACCGGGCACCCTCAACCGGACAGAAAACAGGTCTTTCCCCAGCTCTTTGATAAAACCGCCCGCCTTTAGTTGGTTTAAATCGACATGAGACTTTTCTGATTGTTCAGCCATAGCGGCCCCCCCTTTATAAAAGAATATTTAGTCATTGACGATGATCAGTTTCTCGGAACCAACCTTTCCCCCGGAAATTTTAAAAGAGCGGACTTCCGGTGCAGACGGATCGGCCAGCGAAACGATCACATACGAGATGCCGGGCGTCAATGCGAGCCGGAGATCCTCGTCCGAAAGTCTGGCGGGTGTTTCCGGATGAGAATGATAAACGGCCAGCATCTCCAGTTCCTGCGAGCGCAACACCTTTACAACCGAAAACTGTTCACGCGGTTCCATCATGAAATGGTCGCGACTGGCGTCGGTATTGGTCATTGGATAGATCACCGAGACGACACCATCCTTCCCGCCGAGAATCCCGCAGACTTCAAAAGGAACGCCTTCACGCGCCTGCTCGATCATCCGTTCATAAATGGACATTGGTATCTGCAGCATACTTACTTCTTTCCCAAATCGCAGTGTGTAACCGTATCAACCTCATCCTTGAGCTCCTTGATAGACGGCGCCTCTCCGCATAGAGGGCATCTTGGATTTCTGCTGACTTGTACTTCCACAAAACGCATCTCCAGGGCATTATAGATCAGAAGTCTTCCCGTGAGCAGGTCCCCTTTCCCCAGGAGAAACTTGATCGCTTCGGTCGCCTGGATCATGCCGAGCACACCGGGCAAGACGCCGATCACCCCGGCCTGGGAGCAGGTGGGAATCAAGTCCTTAGGCGGAGGACCGGGAAAGATACAGCGGTAACAGGCGGATTCCCCGGGCCTGACGGTGATCGTCTGCCCGTCGAACCGGAGGATACCCGCGTGGGAGTAAGGTATCCCGGAAAGGACGCAGGCATCGTTGATGAGAAATTTGGCGGCGAAATTGTCCGTGCCGTCGATCACAAAATCGTAATCCCGGATGATCTCCGTGATATTGCCCGCATGGGCCCATTCCTGATAGTTATTAACCTTGACCCCCGGGTTGATCGCAGCCATCTTTTCTTTTGCCGAAACCACCTTTGCCTTCCCGATATCGGGGGTAAAATGGATAACCTGGCGCTGAAGGTTGCTAAGATCCACAACATCGGCATCGACCAGGCCGACCGTGCCAACCCCGGCCGCTGCCAGATAAAGGGCCGCGGGGGCGCCCAGACCTCCCGCGCCGATGATCAGCACCCGGCCGTTGAGAAGTTTCTGTTGCCCTTTCCCGCCGACCTCCTTCAGGGCGATGTGGCGCTGGTACCTTTCGATCTGCTCATCCGTCAGCATTACCCTCTCCCCCCTCCCATGAAATAGAGGAATTCCATCTCATCGCCATCCCGCACGAAGGTACCGTCGAAGTTGGCCCTTTTCAGGATGTCGCCGTTGAGCTCAACCGTTACATACAAAGGGTCTGACACGTTCAACACATCCAGAAGTCCGGAAATGGTGAGCGACTCTTTGTCGGCGATAACCGCCTTTTTCCCGTTTACGTTAAGGATCATCTTTTTCTCCTTTGCATAAAAAATCCACCATCCTTAGACAGACCGATTTCCGGGTAGCGGGTTTTCCGCTTAAGTTATGCTGAAATATTATTCCCTACAATAGCCATTGCAATAGTGGATAATATAAAAAAAGCCCCGTGTCAAGGAATTTTTTATTTGACGCTTGAGGTAATTGCAAAACTCAATCAATGGTGTCACCCCCGAGAAAGCGGAGGTCCAGAAACTCTTGAAAAGACTTGACTCCCGTTTTCACGGGAATGACAAAAAAGGTGTGGTTTTCGACTTTTTACAAGAGGGGCAAAGATGTCTCGCATCCTTTTTCCCGCCCCTGTGAACGTCACCGATCCGCTGCTGAAAACCTCTTCCCGCATCGGACAGGTTCCGGGATCATCCTTGCTGTAAGCCGGGATCATTTCTCCACTTTGCGTTTTACGTCTTCGATCTCAAAGATCACATTCAAATCCACGCGAAGGCGATCCCGCTGATCATGCCCAGCCCCAGGATGAAGATGGCCAGAGACGCCGCCGCCCTGTACGACTTGACCACCTTTCCCAACACCCAAAGGGAGGGGAAACTGACGGCGGGCAAGGTGATGAGAAGGGCCGCCGCCGGGCCTATGCCCATGCCTTGTCTCATGAATTCCTCAACCCATAGAATCTCTGTAAAAGTGGGAACCGTCAAGATCGTTCCCACGGCGGAAGCCAGGGCGATGGATAGAAAACCGTTGCCCAGGTGTTTGGCAATGGTCTCTAAAGAAAAGACTGTCTTGAACAACCCGATGAGGAGGAGGCCGATCAGCAACAGAGGAATCACCGCCTTGGCGATATCCCAGGTATGACCGATCCAGCGTCTGAGCATCTCGTCCAGGGGTTGGTCGTCCTGACTCCGGGATGAGGAGGGAACGGGTTCGTCTTCAACCCGAATAAACTTCGTCACGGCATAAGCAGCTCCTATCGACGCCACCAACCCCAGGACAAGCCGGGCTACAGCCAGCTTTAGGGGTAAGCGCTCGAATGCCAGAAGGATCACGACCAGGTTCAAAGCGGGCGCCGTCACAAAGAATGTCAGAGAAGGGCCAAAACTCACCCCGGCCTTTCGTAGTCCGGCAAAGGCGCCGGCGGCACAACAGGAACACAACATGTTGGGAAGCCCCAACACCATACCGGCCAACTGCTGCGCCAGGCCATTGCCCCTGAGGCGATTTTGGAGCATCTTCGGCAGAAAGGCGACCACCGCCCCCGCGATGAAAAGCCCCAGGATCGTGGTGAACCAGACGGCATTGAGATAATCGAGGGTGTGGTAGAAGGGCAACAACCATTGCGGGGCATGATGGAAATCCAGGACGATGGGAAATCTGGTCCCGATCGGGGTCACATCGGCGCCCAGCCTCTTCAGCAAAGAGAGAGGTAAATACAAAAAGGACCAACCAGCTTTGTTTGCGCATCCGTAATCTGAACATGCCAACTCCTTTCATGAGTCAAGATCAGCCTGTGCGGAACGCGGCCAGCCCTGACACAGGAATCAGCACAATCGGCGAGGTTTGCTTATCGAGGCGACGTGACCCGTTCTCCGCACAAGGGGATTAATGGATTGATGCAACCCGTACATCATCTGCATATAGAATCATGTCTTGCGATTTATAGTCATCGTCACGTCACCTCCTTTGCTACAATATTCATCCTTCGCTCTCCGAACCGATTCAGAGAACATTGTAGTGTATCCCTGCTGCAATCTGGGCGCAACTGATTTTATGGCTGCTGCGATAAACTGCAGTTCAGCCAGGTGCGCCCGCATGAAGGTCCGTGGAAAAATATCGGTCGATAAGGCCATCCAGACTATTTCCGAGGAACATATCACCTCCCCTCTGCTTTCCTCATCTTTAGCAAGTACACGACTGCAATGGATTCGCCATAGAATCAGTTGATACTTGTTGACATTTTGCAGTTATACACCTAAATGCAGGACGGCTGACCCCAAGGCGACACATGGATCTAAAAGGTTGCACGGCGTTCTCTCCCCGAGATGAGAAACCGAGCTACTTGACTCAAATTAATCCTCATGCCCGGGTCGGGCACAACGTCTCCACCCTTGAGGAGGGAGTAGTACCGGGAGAGATGGCATTTTCATACAAAGCAGAGCATAAAGATGGGTGTTCTCAAGCCAAATAAAACCATCGACGCCCCCGATTTTATCCTTTCCGATTTAGAGGGGGAAAAAAGAAGCCTGCGTGAATTTCAGGGCAAGTTTGTTATGTTGAATTTTTGGGCTACCTGGTGAACATACTGCGACCGGGAGAGGTCCTCTCTTGAAAAGATACATCCTCTCTACAATAGAAACCTAAATTCCCGCTAAAATTATAACGAGGGACAATGCATTTATTTGAAATGAATCAGTTTATGAACAAAAAAGCCTTTGGGTTTCCCTTTTTTATCGTTATATTTACGACGATGAAGGATGCACACGTCGGCGACCGTGGGCGGAGATGAAGACGTTGACCAAGGTTAAATATTCTGGGAAGTATGGTCATTTCCTCACAGTGGTGACCAAGGCGTAGCAGGATATTCTCAAAGCCTTGGACATCCAACTCCCTGGCAATGCCTCGTTATAATTTCTTCGGGAAATTAGGTAGAAAGGGGTTGATTGTTTTAGCCGTCTCTATTGACAAGGGCAGTGATGAGCAAGTACGAAAGTCGGTGAAAAGCTATGTTGACCGTAAAAACTGATCTTCCTCAATCTGCTTGATCCGAAATCTTCGACTGCTGCACAATATGGGGTGAACTGAAGTAAGTATGACCATGGGTTTTAACATTTCAATCGGATTGGCATTCCTGGCCGGTCTGGCCTCTTTTCTTTCCCCCTGCGTCTTCTCGCTGATGCCCGCGTATATCGGTTACCTGGGCGGCCGGGCAGCGGGGGGAGAAAATGTGACCGGGAATCGTTTCGCGACCTTTACGCACGGGCTGGCTTTTGTAGGCGGCTTCAGCGTTGTTTTTGTATTTCTTGGTGTTGCGGCATCTGCATTCGGCAGTTTGCTCTATGACCTGCGCATCTGGGTGGCGCGTATCGGCGGGATAGTGGTCATCGTTTTCGGCCTGCATATGACCGGCGTTTTCCGTATCACCTTTCTGGAGTACGATATACGCGTCCATGCCCGTCCGGACCGCAAGCGGGAATATATTACCTCTTTTGTCATGGGGGTCTTTTTCTCGGCAGGATGGTCGCCCTGCATTGGTCCTGTACTGGGTTCGATCCTGACACTGGCAATCGGCGGCGGTTCTGTTGCCTCGGGGATCGCACTGCTCACTTCATATTCCGCCGGTTTGGCTATCCCCTTTCTGATCGCCGCTCTGAGCATTGGGTGGTTATCAGGAATACTGCGTCGATACGGCAAAGCGACCCATTATGTTGAGGTGGGGATGGGCGTGATCCTGGTCATCGTCGGACTGATGTTGCTTTTTAATATGTTCCAATGGATAGCCGCCTATGGACAATTCCTCTGGATCGATTTCGGTCTTTAGATATCTTTTTTATCAACGGTGCATAGAAATGGGAGAAAAAGGGGCGCGCACAGCCGATAGACACAGCTTTAAAAAAATCATCCTTATTGTTTCATTCTTATTACGGCAGCGGTGGTCATCTTACTTCAAGGGAAGGATTTGTTTTTTAATCTGTCGCATAAGCCAAGGGTTAAGGCGAGGGTTCCAGCGCCGAATTTTACCTTTCCCGGACTCGACGACAAGAAGATCAGTTTAACCGATTTCAAAGGTAAAGTGGTTTTCCTCAATATCTGGGCCACGTGGTGTCCCCCCTGTCGAGAAGAGATGCCTTCCATGGAAAAGCTTTATCAGGAGTTGAAGGGTAACGATTTTCAAATCCTGGCAGTCGGCCTCTTAGACATAACGGACTATTGAATCAGTCCATTGGACGTACTCATCCTGTTATGGAGGGCTTGCATGTCCGTGATAGTCAGACCGGATCTGTTCATGGCCGACCCCATAAACGTCGTCATCGCGCTTGCCAGTCCGCTTGTCCCGGCGCCGGATGAGAGCGGGTTATTGCCTGTCCCCATCATCCCTCCCATGCCGCCCATCATGATTTGAGCGTTGTCCATCATGCCGTTCATGACACCATCCGAGGCATCGTTCATCATTGCGGTGACGATGCCCGAAGAGATCGGCATCCCGATACCGTTTGCATACTGCGACATGGCGGCCATGACCATCCCATAGTTGCGCATCTCCTGCGTCACCCCGCTTCCCGATCCGGGGGTCAAGGGATTCATCGGATGGGTGTAGAGTATGTTGCCGACCGAAAAATAATTCCCCATCGCGGTGTTGGCCGCTGCGATGTTCGCAGGGGTCATACCGCCGCTCATCGACTGTGCCCTCGCCTGGGCCATCGAGGTGAGAGGCGTTATCTGCACCCCGCCCATTACCGCACCGACATTGACCTGGGGCATCATGCTCGTCATCACATCGCCGGGCTGCACGGTCATAGAGGCGCCGGTCGCCTCATCCGTATACATCCCCCCGCTCACCTGCAGCATGACAGGACCCGAGTAAGCGCCGATAGAAACGGTGAAATTCCCCTCCGCGTCCGTGGTTCCGGTTCCGATCTGCGCACCCGTCATTCCGTTGCTGATGGCAAACGCCTTTACGGTCGCACCATTGACGGGACCTTTTACCGCCGTCCCCGAAATCACGCCATCTGCACTCGAAGAAGCCCCTTCGCCGCCCGCGCTTCCCCCGCCGCAGCCTAAAAACAGTAATGTGGCGCCGACTGCCAGAATCAAAACCGGCATTATCCATATTCTTGTATTTTTTTTCATTGAATCTCCTTTTTCGGTGAATGTCGCCGCCCCACACGAACGCCGTCTGAAGCATGCGAAGCGGTACCCGTTTTATTTCTCCAGCCAATACCGACCCTGTGACAAACCCGGCTTGATCGGTCTTGGGCAAAACGATGAACATTGGCTTTACGCAGCGCGATTGGATATCGCCTTCATATCGGCAGGTTGTTGGCAGATTTCTTCTCTTTGAACATCTTCGCCAGCAACGGGTCAATGAAACGTTGCCCTCCCACAATCATCCCCGCTTCATCCAGAAGAATCAGGGCAGGTACGCCCAGGATGCCATACTTCTCCGAGACCGTTCCTTTTTCATCGAGCAGCGACCGGTAGGGAAGCGCGTTTTTGCCCGCATAGCGTGTAACCTTATCCTGGGATTCCCGAACGTTGATATTGACCATGACCAAACCCCTCTCGGCGTAACGGGCGTAAATGTCCTTCAGGCGCGGAATCTCTTCTCGACAGGCGGGGCACCAGGTCGTGCCGAAGATCAGCAGCACAGGCTTCCCCCGTTGATCGCTCAGCCTGAATTGACCGCCCTCCAAATCCTTCAACACAAAATCCGGCGCCTGACTATTCCACACCTCTTTCGGCGCCGTCGCACTTCGATCGACGAACCATCCCGGCGCGGCCACAGTGATCCATACAGCAGTGATGACCACGGCAAGCCCGGCCATGAAAATCTTACTCTTTCCCTTCATATCGTTCCCTTCATCTCCACACCCCACGGCAGGCGCGGGCAAATAGACGCCCCGCTCCCTGGTTCACATCCACCTTTCAGACGGTCAAGACCCCAGATCTTTTTTCACCTTTTCAAACTCTTCCTTCGTGATCTCCCCCTTGGCATAGCGTCTCTTCAGGATATCGAGAGGTCACCTTTTACTGCAATTGAAACGTGGTGCTACAGGTCTTGCTGTCCGGATACGTTTCGATCATGCCTTTTACGGTAAGATGCCCTCTCTGAACGCTCAGCATAATCTTGCGGTTTCTCGAAAGCAAGAGGTCACGTGAAACTCCCCAAAGAAAACAATTTTTCAAGGATTGTCCCCCTGGTCATCTTCAGGGTTAAATAAAGCAATTGCTATGCCAGGGCTTGCTATTCTTTTGGTATTAGGTAACATGATGTAATGAAAGGATAACAAAAATCTGCCATCTTCTCTGCTGCTGTATAGATGCGGTATATTTTCGCACCTAAGTTACGGAGTGGGAATTTTTTTAAGGCCACCCCCGTTCGACAGCTGTAGGCATTTTTCAGCCATTTAAATGACGTAAGTAATTGAAATCTCGGTAGCGGACCTCCGAAAAACGGAAAAACGTGTAGGCATGCGAATATGAAAATAGTTCTTGACAAGGCTGGTGGTACATTCTATTGGAGTAGACATGTACGTAAGAACAATTTCCCGGAAAAACAAAGACGGTTCCACTGTGACCTACGTCCAGCTCGCCCATAATGTGCGCGATCCGCAATCCGGTCAGCCCAAGGCGAACGTCCTTCATACCTTCGGACGCTCTGATGAATTGGATGTGGAAGCCATCAAAAGATTGACCCGAAGCCTCTGCCGCTTCCTCTCTCCGGAAGATGCCGTTAAGACGCAGGCCATCACAGAAGGGAAGAAAGCTCCCCTGACGTTTCTCAAAAGCGTTCCGATGGGCGGCGCCTACCTTCTGCGTTCTTTGTGGGAGAAGCTGGGAATTCATGCTGTTCTGAAGGATTGCCTGAAGGAAAGGTCGTTTACGTCTCCCGTGGAATGGGCGGCGTTTGCCATGACGGCCAACCGGGCTTTGGCGCCGGACTCTAAAAGGGGTGTTGAAGAGTGGGTCAGAGAAGATGTCGCCCTGGGGAATCCTGAACCGATCGATCTTCAGCATCTCTACCGGGCGATGGACGTTCTGCTGGAGTACCGAGAGATCATCCACAAGGCAGTCTACTTCGCTGTGGCGGATCTTCTGAACCTGGAGGTGGATCTGATCTTTTTCGACACCACCAGCACCTACTTCGAGCGGGACGAGGAAGATGAAGACGGTCTGCGGCAATATGGTCATTCCAAAGATCACCGATCTGACCTTCCCCAGATCGTCATCGGTTTGGCCGTGACGAAGGAAGGCATCCCCGTGAAATGCTGGACCCTTCCGGGGAACACATCGGATATGGCGACCGTGGAGAAGGTCAAAAGCGACCTCCTCGGCTGGAAGCTCTCCCGGTGTGTCTGGGTGATGGACCGGGGGATGAACTCGGAAGAGAACCGGCTTGTTCTGCAGAAGGCCGGCGGCCAGTATATCCTGGGGGAGAAGCTCCGGGATAATCAGGAGGTTCATAAAGAGGTTCTGGCCAAACGGGGAAGATATCTCAAAATCAGGGAGAACCTGGAGATCAAAAAAATCATTATCGGAATCGGGGAGAGGCGCCGAAGATTTATTCTGGTTCACAATCCCGAAGAGGCCAAAAAGGATAAGGCTACCCGTGAGAGGATCCTCGCCAGGATTGAAAAATCCCTTGCCGAATTGGGAGATCAGAAAGGGAAGGCCCATAAGAAGAGCGTCTGCGCACTTTTGGCCCACCGGACGATGGGAAGATACCTCAGACAGCTCAAGGACGGGAGCATCAAGATCGACAAGGGCAAGATCCGGGAGGAAGCACATCTTGACGGAAAGTACATTCTCTCTACCAGTGACGACACCCTGACTCCGGAAGACATCGCTCTGGGATATAAGCAGCTTTTGGAAGTGGAGAGGGCTTTTCGAACCCTCAAAACCACCCTGGATCTGAGGCCCGTTCATCATCGGAAGGATGAACGCATCGAGGCGCATGTGTTTCTTTGTTTCCTGGCGCTCATGCTGGTGCGCATTGCGGAGAGAAAAACGGGGCTCACCTGGGATCATATTCGTCGTGAAATGCAGCGTCTTCACCTGATAAAATATTTTTCAAAAGATGGGCGTGCTCTACAGACCACCGAACCAAGGCCTGAACAACTCAACATTATGAAACTACTTAAAATATCTCCACCAAAGAGGATGCAAGACATCCAAATGAACCCCTAAAAACGTAGGCACACGATCAAAAAACGAGCATGACGTAAGTGAAAGTAATAACTAAGTTATCGCCAAATCATTTGCCTACCACTGTCGAAGCCAGGTAAAAGAAGGTAAGCGAATCTCCTGAATTTCGGAACGGATGATTTGAATAATAACCAATATTTTACCCATATACAGTTCAACTGCGAAAAAAAACCGCGTCAAAACAACGTGTTCACAGGACGATACCTGCATAAAAATATAGCTTCTCCTTAGGCTTTGTGTTAAACTGGATGTAAAGATTGGAGGCAATCCATAGCAGTGACCATTGAAAGCGATCCTGACATCAGAGCTGTTTCGACGAGGTTGACAAAGGCACGGTATAATCGTATTGCGCCCCTCTATAATTTCCTTGAAGCCATCCCCGAGATGATGTTTAAACCCTGGCGAAAAAAACTCCTCGCCAAGGCGAAGGGAACGATTCTGGAAATCGGGGTAGGGACAGGGAAGAATTTCCCTCACTACCCATTTGGGGTCTGCATCACCGGCATCGAAATCGCGGAGAGAATGCTGGTCATTGCCCGCAAAAAGGCATCTGACCTTGGATTGTCGTTTGATCTTCGAGAAGGGGATGTGCAGGGTCTTGATTTTCCCGATCACTCCTTCGATACGGTTGTCGCAACTTTTGTTTTTTGCTCCGTTCCGGATCCGGTTCAGGGGTTGAGGGAGTTGCGGCGCGTCGTCAAGCCGGATGGCAGGGTTCTTTTGCTGGAACATATCCGAATCGACAAACCGATCATCGGCTGGCTGATGGATCGCCTGAATCCACTCGTTGTTCGCGTCATAGGAGCGAATATCAACCGGCGTACTATTGAAAATGTAAAGAAGGCCGGATTACGTATTGAGAGCGTCGAACATCTTGGACAGATGAAAATGGTCAAAATGATTGTGGCAATAACGGATGGCATAATGACGCCGGGAAATCCCTTGAAAACAACTTCTCATTTCATCCCGCTGAGTCATGATGTTTGAAAAATCAATCAATCCTCACATCAAACAAACTAAGGAGAGCATAAAATTGACGAAACATGATAACAAATATTTATTACTTTTTACGTTCTGCCTATTTCTTTTTTGGGGAGCAACGGTTCTTCCTGTCAGCGGAGCGGTGGATTACCTAGGACAGATGGGGGTTCTCAGGCCGAACGAAACCGTTGACGCCCCCAATTTCACCCTTTCCGATTTGGAGGGGAGAAAAAGGAGCCTGCATGAGTTTCAGGGCAAATTTGTCATGTTGAATTTTTGGGCTACCTGGTGAACTTACTGCGACCGGGAGAGGTCCTCTCTCGAAAAGATACATAACCTTTATGAAAGAAAAGGCCTGATCGTATTGGCCGTTTCTATCGACCGTGGCAGCGAGGAACAAGCAAAAAAGGTAGTGAAAAGCTATGTCGACCGTAAAAATTTGACCTTCCTCAACTTGCTTGATCCCACATCGGCCACTGCTGCACAATATGGTGTGAATGGAGTCCCGATGAATTTTTTTATCAACGCTCGGGGAAAGGTTCTTGCCTTTGCTAGCGGCTACCGGAAGTGGGATAGCAAGGAAGGCTTGCTGATGATCGAACAGCTTCTATCCTCGGCAAAACCGATGAAAACAGGAAAGTGAGCATTACTATGGCAAAGGGGAAAAACCAAAACGCAGCGCAACGCAGCAGTAAATCGAAACGAACTCCACAGAAAACAAAAAAGCGGTTTAAGTACATTTTCCTCACCTTAATTTTAGTTGTTGCATCACTCATCACGGGGGGTTATTTTTTGTCTCAGCGAGAAAAACCTCCCAAAGCTTCCCCCGAGCGTGGAAAATTGGAGAAAGAGAATGTCAGCCTCCGCGAGAATAGACCTACCCTATCGCCGGAAAGGTTTAGTGGGAAGGTCAGGGAAGCCTATGAAATAGCTCGTGCAATACCAGAGGTGCTCGATCGGCTCTATTGTTATTGTCAATGCCAAAGTATTGGTCACAAAAGCCTGCTGAGCTGTTATGTCGATGATCACGCATCTGCATGAAATATCTGTATGGATGAGGCGCAGTTAGCGTCTCGAATGCACGCTGAGCGAGCAACCATCACGGAGATTCAGGCCGAGATCGACCGAAAATTTGGCAAGTAATATCCAATGTGGTATAAATTTAGGTGCAAGTCGCTATGGGTTTTAACATTTCTATTGGATTGGCATTCCTGGCCGGCCTGGCTTCATTTCTTTCCCCCTGTGTCTTCTCGCTGGTCCCTGCGTATATCGGCTACCTGGGCGGCCGGGCAGCGGGTGGTGAAAATAGGTCTGGAAATCGTT
>MICN01000109.1 GCA_001829875.1 Syntrophus sp. GWC2_56_31 | reverse complement strand
CGCATTTCATAAATACATCATGCGTTACGTCAAATATAAAGCCCATGATCAGCAGAACAGCTGCAAGGTCGGTGATAAGGTTCTTATCATTGAATCACGTCCGTTGAGTCGGGAAAAACGCTGGCGGATGTTGGAAATTCTGGATAAAGCGAAATAGAGGACATAACGCGCTGGATTGACGGCGATAATAAATAGTCAGGTGCTTCTTGGGTCGCCTGTCTCGAACCTTCAGCGCAATGGGGTGTGATTATGATTCAGATGCAAACCGTTTTAAATGTAGCGGATAATTCGGGCGCCAAGAAGGTCGCCTGCATCAAGGTCTTGGGGGGATCAAGGAGACGTTATGCAAGCCTTGGCGACGTCATTGTCATTGCGGTCAAGGAAGCCATCCCCAATTCAAAGGTAAAAAAGGGAGATGTGATGAAGGCCGTTGTGGTCAGGACCGTGAAAGAGGTAAGGAGATCCGACGGTTCTTACCTTAAATTCGACGATAATTCGGCAGTCCTCATTTCTAACCAGATGGAACCGGTTGGAACGAGAATTTTTGGGCCGGTAGCTCGCGAACTTCGGGCGAAGCAGTTCATGAAGATCATATCGCTGGCACCCGAGGTCTTATAAAAGATTCAAGACAAAGAACGACTGAGGAATAGGCAATGCTGGGAAAGCGATTGAAAAAAGGGGATACCATAAAGGTCATCGCCGGTAAAGAAAAGGGGAAAACAGGGAAAATCCTGAGTACGATTATCGCCCGAGACAGGGTCGTCGTCGAGAAGATTAATCTGATCAAGAGACACAAAAAAGCGGATGCCAAAGGCAAGGGCGGGATTGTTGAGAAGGAAGGATCGATACACATATCCAATGTGATGTATCTCTGCAATAAATGTGGCGCCGGTGTCCGGATCGGCTACAAGATCATGGACGAAGGAAGAAAGACGCGTGTCTGCACGAAGTGTCAGGAAACATTGGATGCATAGGCTGGGGAAAGATGTCAAGACTAAAAGAGCACTATAAAAAGGAAGTCGTTCCCGCATTAATCAAGGCGTTTGATTACAAGAACCCTATGGAAGTTCCCAGGCTCGTAAAGATCGTGGTCAATATGGGTCTCGGGGAAGCGGTTCAGAATGTCAAGATACTTGATCGAGCGGTGGAAGAGATGACCATGATCGTGGGACAGAAGCCGGTGATCACCAAAGCTCGGAAGTCCATCGCGACCTTCAAGCTTCGTCAGGGGATGTCCATCGGCTGCTGTGTGACCCTGAGACGGGAGCGGATGTTCGAATTTCTCGACAGGCTGGTCAATGTCGCTCTCCCGCGCGTCCGCGATTTTCGGGGAATTTCCGCAAAGTCCTTTGACGGCAGGGGAAATTTTGCCCTTGGGTTGAAGGAACAGATCATTTTCCCGGAGATCGAGTATGACAAGGTCGAAAAGGTCAGAGGCATGAACATTGCCATTGTCACGACGGCCAAAACGGATGATGAAGCAAGGCAGCTTCTGAAGCTGATGGGTATGCCGTTTAGAAACTGAAAATAGCATGACAAAGGATCTATCTCTGGAGGGTTGAGAGTGGCAAAGACATCTTTGATTGTGAAGTCCAACAGAAAGCCGAAATTTTCGGTGCGGATATACAACCGGTGTCCGCTATGCGGAAGACCGAGAGCCTATTATCGAAAGTTTGATATGTGCAGAATATGCCTAAGGAATCTTGCTTTGAAGGGAGAAATTCCCGGGGTGATCAAATCGAGCTGGTAGAGTAAATTGTAAGGAGTAATCATATGGGGATGACCGATCCTATCGCAGATATGTTGACCAGAATCAGGAATGGAAGCCGTGTACGTTTCAAAAGTGTGGATGTGTTGAGCTCGCGGATAAATCTGAACATGGCCAAGGTTTTGAAAAAATCCGGTTACATCAGCGGCTATGACATCAAAAAGGATCCGCAGGGTCACGAGGTTTTGAAGCTCTATATGAAGTATCCTGATGCAAAGCGATCCGTCATTACAGGCATTCAGCGGGTCAGCAAGCCGGGCAGAAGGGTTTATGTGAAGAGCGAGAAGATCCCCAAAGTGTTAAACGGCTATGGTATCTCCATCCTATCCACTTCCAAGGGGATTATGACGGATACGGAAGCCAGGGAATTGAGTCTGGGAGGAGAACTGCTCTGCAACGTGTGGTAAGTGACAAGCTGGTAAGCATCAGGAATCAGGAGATTGCTTCATGTCAAGAATTGGAAAAATACCCGTAGAAATTCCGGCCGGTGTCAAAATCAGCTGTGATAAAGATATTGTGAGCGTTGAAGGTCCCAAGGGCAGACTTTCCTTGGAGGTGCCCAAGGGCATCGATGTGATTTTGGGAGAGCGGGTAGTGGAGGTCAAACGACCGTCCGATGGCAGAAGAGAGAGATCCTATCACGGGCTGGTACGCACCCTGATCGCCAACATGGTCAGGGGGGTCAGCAGCGGGTTTGAAAAGAACCTCGAGATAGCGGGCGTTGGATATCGCGCGGAAGTCGCCGGCAAGAATCTGAAGTTGATCGTAGGTTTTTCCGCGCCGATCGAGTATGCGATACCGGACGGGATTCAGATCAAGGTGGATAAGCTGGTCAATATCGCGGTATCCGGTATCGACAAGCAGATGGTGGGCCGTGTAGCCGCGGAGATCCGAAGCCTGAAAAAGCCGGAGCCGTACAAGGGTAAAGGTATTAAATATAGCGGCGAACATATCCGGCGTAAAGTCGGAAAATCCGTAGGGGCTTAATAAAAAGGTCCCGAGTACCGAGTAAAAACTTTTTGGGCACTCGGTGAAGGGGTAGGACATTGGCAACGAAGAAGATCGAAAAGATAAGATTGAAAAGGAAGAAGAGGGTCAGGGGAAAGGTGTTCGGGACCGAGGTGAAACCACGTCTCTGCGTATTTCGGTCTGCATCGCATATCTATGTGCAGGCCATCGCGGATGATGAGGGGAGGACCCTGGCGGAGGCATCGACGCTGAGTAAGGAGTTGGCGAGATCTTCTGAGAGTTCGAAAAAGATCGAGGCTGCCAAAGAGGTGGGAATGCTTCTGGCGAAGCGACTCCAGGGGATCGGTATCCGGGAGGCGGTATTTGACCGAGGCAGATTCCTTTATCATGGAAGAGTGAAGGCGTTGGCCGACGGCGCGAGAGAAGCGGGACTGATTTTTTAGACTGCACTGAGGCATTCACTGCAGAGCGGAATGATTGTGGGAAACGAAAATATGGAAGAGTTGGAACTTCTCGACAGGGTGATCGCGATAAACAGGACGGCCAAGGTCGTCAAAGGTGGACGCCGATTCCGGTTCAGCGCCGTGATAGTGGTCGGCGATGGAAAAGGTTCCGTCGGCGCCGGACTGGGAAAGGCCCATGAAGTCCCCGAAGCGATCCGAAAAGGCATGGAGCAGGCAAAGAAGGCCATGGTCAGGGTCTCGGTCGAAAACAGGACGATCCCCTACAGCGTCATCGGGCATTTTGGTGCAGGGAAAGTCTTACTGAAACCGGCCTCCGAAGGGACGGGACTGATTGCCGGAGGGGCGGTCAGGGCGGTTCTGGAAGTGGCCGGTGTTCACAATATACTGACAAAATGTCTCGGTTCGCATAATCCTCACAACCTGGTAAAGGCGACCATCGAAGGTTTGAGGCAATTGAGGGCGCCGGCCGAAATCGCTGCGAGCAGGGGTAAGAGCGTTCGGGAAAATTAACGCTAAAAGGGGTAGGTTGTGGGAAAACAGCTGAAGATCACACAGGTGAAGAGTTATATTGGCAGACCCGAGGCTCAGCGCAGGGTCCTTCGAGGATTGGGATTGGGCAAGGTCCACAAGACAGTCCTGCTGAATGATACACCCGAAATTCGCGGTATGATCCAGAAGGTCATTCACCTGGTGGCTGCGGTAGAAGTCGAGGAGAGCGGAAAATGAATCTGGGAACATTGAAACCGCCGGCAGGTTCGCGGAAGAAGAAAAAGCGGGTGGGCCGGGGCAACGGTTCCGGACACGGCGGTACAGCTGGCAAAGGGGCGAAAGGACAAAATGCCCGTTCGGGGCACAGTGTCCGTCCCAATTTCGAAGGAGGGCAGATGCCCCTCTCCAGAAGATTACCAAAGATAGGGTTCAAGAATCCTATGCGCCGGATCATCGCGACTATCAATATCGACCAGCTGAAGAGGTTTCCGGAGGGATCGGTCGTTGATCGAGAAATGTTGCTTGCCGTCGGTCTCGTGAAGCGGAAGGCGGACGGAATCAAGGTGCTGGGCAACGGGGCGATCAGCTATCCGCTTTCCCTGAAGGTGGATATGGTCAGCCGCGGGGCGCGGCAGAAGATCGAAGCCGCAGGCGGAACAATTTCGGAGGTCGCTTGATTTGTTAGAAGGCCTGAAAAATGTCTCCAAGATACCGGAACTCCAGAAACGGATTCTCTTTACGTTTCTTTTGCTGGTAGTTTACCGTATCGGTGCTCATGTACCCACACCCGGGATCGACACGGCGGCGCTGGCGGCTTTTTTTGAACAGGCCAAAGGGTCGCTGCTGGGTCTGTTTGATATGTTTGCCGGAGGCGCGCTGAGCAATCTTTCGGTGTTTGCCCTGGGGATCATGCCTTATATCAGCGCCTCGATCATTCTCCAACTCCTGACCGTGGCCGTTCCTTATCTCGAAAAGCTTTCCAAGGAAGGGGAAGCGGGCCGGAGAAAGATAACCCAGTACACCCGTTACGGAACCGTTGTCCTTAGCCTCATTCAGGGATTCGGTATTGCCATCGGGCTGGAAAACATGGCGGGGCCCACGGGAACCTCGATCGTCATCACGACAGGCTGGGCATTCAGGCTGATGACGGTGATCACCCTGACGGCGGGGACCGCGTTCATCATGTGGCTGGGGGAGCAGATTACCGAAAAGGGTATCGGCAACGGTATCTCGCTCATCATTTTCGCCGGTATCGTGGTTCGCGGGCCGGAGGCGATCATCAACACCTTCCGCCTCCTCTTTTCGGGGGAAATGGGGATTTTTTTCATCATCATTCTGATCTTGTTGATGGTACTGGTCGTTGGTGTGATCGTCTTTGTCGAGACAGGGCAGAGACGGATCCCCGTGCAGTATGCGAAACGGGTTGTGGGGAGGAAGATGTACGGCGGTCAGTCTACCCATCTGCCCTTGAAGGTGAACTCGGCAGGGGTTATCCCGCCGATATTCGCCTCTTCGATCATCATGTTTCCGGCGACGATCGCGAATTTTATCCCCCATCCCTGGATGAAGACGATTGCGGGTCAGTTGATCCCGGGACGGGCCGGTTATGAGCTGCTCTATGTGGCTTTTATCGTCTTCTTCTGTTTTTTCTACACAGCGGTGACGTTCAATCCGGTGGATGTAGCCGATAATATGAGAAAGTATGGGGGCTATGTTCCCGGAATCAGGCCGGGAAAGAAAACGGCGGAATACATAGATGATGTCCTGACAAAGCTGACATTCGGGGGCGCCATCTATGTCTCGGCGGTTTGTGTGCTCCCCAGCATACTGATCAGTTCTTTCAATGTGCCCTTCTATTTTGGAGGAACCGCTCTGCTGATCGTCGTGGGTGTAGCCCTTGATACGGCAGGGCAGATTGAGACCCATCTGCTGACGAGGCAATATGAAGGTTTCATGAAGAAGGGACGTATCGCCAGAAGACGTTGAAGCGGCGTAACTTCCCCGGCACAGGATCATTGACATGGTTATCCTGAAACTGCCTGATGAGATAGAGAAGCTGCGGACAAGCAATCTGATCGTTGCGGAGATACTGGGCGAGCTTCGGGGCAGGGTCAGGCCGGGTGTGACCACGGGCGAGCTTAACAGTTTCTGTGAGGAGCTCTCCAGGAAGAAGCGTGTGAAACCGGCCTTCAAGGGATACAAGGGCTATCCTTTTGCTCTTTGTACATCGGTGAATGGCGAAGTAGTTCACGGAATGCCGTCGGATAGGCCGCTCATTTCAGGCGACATCCTGAGCCTAGACTTTGGTGTGAATTACAAGGGATTTTACGGTGATGCGGCGATTACCGTTCCGGTTGGGGTTGTCTCGGATGAGGCGAGTCGACTTTTGAAAGTGACCGAGGCGGGTCTGCACGACGCCATCCGACAAGCTCGAGCCGGCAACCGCTTGGGAGATATTTCCGCTGCCGTTCAGGAACCGGTCGAATCGGCAGGGTTTTCGATCGTCAGGGATTTTGTCGGGCATGGCATAGGCAGGAGCCTCCATGAAGATCCGCAGATACCCAATTACGGCGTCCGGGGAAGAGGGATAGAGCTTAAACCGGGGATGGTCCTGGCGATAGAGCCGATGGTCAACGAGGGTAGTTACGAAGTGCAAGTTCTCCCGGATGGCTGGACGGTGGTCACCACGGACGGTAAACTTTCCGCCCATTTTGAACATACCGTCGCAGTGACGGAAAACGGACCGGATATCCTCAGCCGGATTCAGTGAATCTCTCTGGGGGAGGCTGCGGCAACGAGGGAGATCTTGAGAGAGATCGGGAATTATGTCGAAAGAGGAAGCAATCGAGGTAGAAGGCAAGGTGATTGAGCCCCTGCCGAATGCCATGTTTCGTGTGGAACTGGAAAACGGTCACCGCGTTCTGGCCCATATTTCCGGTAAGATGAGGATGCATTTTATCAAGATCCTGCCGGGCGACAGGGTGACGGTTGAACTGTCTCCCTACGATCTGACCAGAGGAAGAATCGTTTACAGGACGAAATAGTGAAGGCGGGCGACCGGCAAGAGGTATAGGCTGCGCCCTTGGCGGATTCAAGGAGTGATCATCGTGAAAGTACGTTCTTCGGTCAAGAAGATTTGTGAAAAATGCAAGATTGTCAAAAGACGCGGTGTGTTGCGTGTGATTTGTGAGAACCCGAAGCATAAGCAGCGTCAGGGTTAAGGATTGATTTTTCAGGAGGTTGACAGGTGGCAAGAATTGCGGGTGTGGACTTACCTAAGAACAAGAGGATGGAGATCGCTTTAACCTATATCTACGGCATAGGAAAGACAAAATCGAAGGAGATCCTTCTGGAGGCCGGCGTCGATCCCGACATCAAGACCGATCAGCTTGCCGATGCGGAAATTACCTCCATCAGGAACATTATCGATAAGGAACATAAAGTTGAGGGGGATTTAAGACGGGAACTTTCCATGTCAGTCAAAAGGTTGATGGATGTGGGGACTTACCGCGGTCTTAGACATAGAAAGGGGCTTCCTGTCCGGGGGCAGAGAACGAGCACCAACGCCAGGACAAGAAAAGGACCGCGAAGGTCGATTGCCGGCAAAAAGAAATAATGTGTAAAGGGATCCGGAGGACGAATGGCTAAGCCAGTCAGGAAAACAGGGAAGAAAAAAGAAAAGAAAAATATCTCCGAGGGGATAGCTCACATTCAATCGACATTTAACAACACGATCGTGACCATCACCGATCTTTCCGGTAATGTCATTGCCTGGGCATCGGCCGGGATGCAGGGATTTAAGGGTTCGAGGAAAAGCACCCCTTTTGCGGCGCAGATGGCGGCAGAGGATGCGGTCAAGAAGGCAAGGGAACATGGTCTACGGGCTGTTCAGGTCTATGTAAAAGGGCCGGGTTCCGGTCGGGAATCTGCCCTGAGGTCTCTGCAGGTGGCAGGGCTCAAGATCAGCCTCATTCGGGATGTGACGCCGATTCCCCATAATGGGTGCCGTCCGCCCAAGCGAAGAAGGGTTTAAAAACAATTTTGATCACCGATCAGGGAGGCATTTTTGGCAAGATATAGAGAATCCACATGCAGGTTGTGCCGGAGAGAGGGTCTGAAGCTGTTTCTCAAAGGGGATAGGTGTTACAGCGAGAAGTGCGCCTTTGAAAGGCGGGGTTATGCCCCCGGTGATCATGGCCAGCTTCGAAAGAAATTTTCCGATTATGGCGTCCAGTTGAGAGAGAAGCAGAAGCTCAAAAGGATGTATGGTCTGCTGGAAAAGCAATTCCGGGGATATTTCGATAAAGCCGACAAGCAGAAGGGAATTACCGGAAGCAATCTCCTCATTTTTTTAGAGAGAAGACTGGATAACATGGTCTTCCGGATGGGCTTTGCCAATTCGCGAACCGAAGCAAGGCAACTGGTGAGGCATAACCATTTCCTGGTTAGTGGGAAGCCGGTCAATATCCCTTCTTATCTGATCAGACCCGGGGACGAAGTGCAGGTGAGAGAGGGAAGCAGAAAGGTTGAACGGATACTCGAGGCCATGGGAACCATTTCCCGGCGGGGTGTGCCTCAATGGCTGGAAATTGACAAGGCCAACTTCATGGGCATTGTGAAGACCCTTCCGGCCCGTGAAGAATTGACAATGCCGGTACGGGAACAGCTGGTCGTTGAGCTTTATTCCAAATAGAACGATAACCAGACATCCGAAGGGCAGGGAAAGGAATTATGCAGAGAAACTGGCACAATTTGATTCAACCGAAAAAAATCGATACAAACGAGACGACTCTGACCCGCTTTTACGGGGAGTTCATCTGTCAGCCCTTGGAACGCGGCTTCGGCATTACCCTGGGAAATGCTCTCCGGAGGATATTGCTCTCTTCCATTCGAGGAGCAGCTATTGTTTCCGTTAAATTTGACGGAGTGCTTCATGAGTTTTCCACGATCCCCGGGGTCCGAGAAGATGTGACCGATATCATTCTGAATCTGAAAGGCGCGCGCCTGAAGCTCAATCAGGACGGGCCGCGGACCGTTCATATCGATACATCGCGGGAGGGTGTAGTCACCGCGGCAGACATCGTGACCGACGGGACAGTCGATATCCTCAATCCCGAGCACTATATCGCTACACTGGTCGGGGAAGCTTCCCTAAAAGCGGAGATGGTGGTCAAAATGGGTAAGGGCTATATCCCCGCACAGAGAGAAAGGGATCCCGAACAACCCGAAGGAACAATTAATATTGATGCCATCTTTTCACCGATCAAAAAGGTCAATTATACCGTCACCTATTCCCGAGTTGGGCAGGTAGCGGACTACGACCGACTCATTCTGGAGATATGGACGGATGGAAGTGTTCTCCCGGAGGATGCCCTGGCTTATGCCGCCAAGATCCTCAAGGAGCAGATGGATGTCTTCATTAATTTCCCCGAGGTGGGAGTCGGAGAGAAACCGCACGAGAGCGATCCTGCCCCGGAAGATCCGAATGATCTCCTACTGCGGCATGTCGATGATCTGGAACTCTCTGTCCGTTCTGCAAATTGCCTGAAGAATGCCGGTATCAACCTGATCGGCGAGCTCGTTTCCAAGAGCGAGGCCGAGATGCTCAAGACCAAGAACTTCGGAAGGAAATCGCTAAATGAGATAAAAGAGATTCTGTTTGAGTCGGGCCTGGGCTTCGGCATGAAGATGGACTTCCCGCCGTGGAATAAAGCCGAAAAAAAGGGTGAAGATTCTCAGGCAGAGGAAGAGTAGAGTCGAAAGGATAATATTCAATGGGCCAGGGAAAATATGGAAGCAAGCTGGGGAGAACGACCAGCCATCGGAAGGCGATGCTCAGGACAATGGTCACTTCTTTTTTGAAATACGAAAAGATAAAGACCACCGATACCAAGGCTAAGGAGCTCAGGAAAGTGGCGGAGAAGATGATTACCCTCGGTAAGCGGGGGGATCTCCATGCCCGCAGACAGGCCGCGGCATTTGTCCGGGAGCGCGACGTGGTGGGAAAACTGTTCGGGGAGTTATCGGGACGGTATAAGGACAGGTGCGGCGGTTATACCAGAATCGTCAAGATGGGCTACCGTGTCGGTGACAATGCACCTATGGCCATGATCGAGTTTATTCGTGATGTCGAAGCGGGAAACATAAAAAAGAAGAAGACACCATCCCCCCAGAAATAGCGCTCAGCGAGGGCGGGTCTGTGACCCGCCCTTATTCATTTTGACCAATTCCCTCCCATTTCCCCCCTTGTGTTTTTAGCAAAAAGCGATATAGTCCCCCTATCCGGACTTTTTAAGAAGCCGTCAGATGTATTCATCGTCAAGTGGAAGGAGGAGCGATCATGGCTGAAAAGAGAATCGGCGAAGTGATGAAATATTTTGCAAAACCGAGCGTCGCAGCTGTCAAGATCACCGATGGAGAGATCGATGTCGGGGATACCATCAAGATCACGGGACACACAACAGATCTGACCATGGCGCTTGATTCCATGGAGATCAATAATCAGAAAGTGCCGAGGGCCCTGGCCGGCGACTATATCGGGATCAAGGTGGCGGACCGGGTTCGGCCCGGCGATGAGGTATACAAGGTAACCGCCTCGTAAATAAGTCCATGACGTATCGAGATACGCTCGCATATCTCTCCAGCTTGAACAAAATGGGCATTCGTTTCGGGCTTGATCCCATCCGTTTCCTGCTCGAGCGGCTCCACAATCCCCAGAACAGTTATCCCGCTGTCCTGATTGCTGGGACGAATGGAAAGGGTTCGGTGGCGGCGATGACGGCTGCGATTCTCGTCTCCGGTGGATTCAAGACAGGACTTTACACTTCTCCGGACCTCATCGGTTTCAGGGAAAGGATCCGGATCAACGACCGGATGATCAGCCGCGTAGAAGCGACGTACTGCGCCGAAGCGGTAAAAGAAAAGACGGAAGAGGATATCAGCTATTTCGAAGTCCTGACGGCGATGGCTTTACTCCATTTCCACCGGCAGCGGGTGGATATCGCCGTTTTGGAGATTGGAATGGGAGGGAGACTCGACGCCACGAATGTGGTCAATCCCCTCCTGTCGGTGATCACCAATGTCTCGCTTGAACACCGCGAATATCTAGGCAATACCCTGGAGAAGATCGCTCATGAAAAGGGAGGGATCATCAAAGAAGGAGGGACCTGCCTCACCGCAGCCATGCAGGGGCCTGTGATCGAGACTCTCAAGACACTCTGTCGGAAAAGAGGGGCAACGCTTTACCGGTTAGGGAAGGAGATCCGCACAAGAAGTCAGAGGGATGGGACGTTTTCATACCATGGCATCGGAGCTAGCTATGAACGGCTTGTCTGCCCTCTTGTGGGGAGGCATCAACTCACCAATGCGGCATTGGCGTTGGGTGCTGTGGAGCTGATCGGGGATAAAGGCTTCGGGGTGGATGAACGCGCTGTTGTCGAAGGCTTGAGACAGACTCACTGGGAGGGTCGGCTGGAGCTACTCCAGCGCAACCCCATGCTGCTCGTGGATGGCGCACATAATCCGGCCGGTGCAGCAACCCTCCGCCGGGCGTTGAAAAACGATTTTTCATACCGGCGCCTATGGTTGATTTTCGGTGTGCTCGGGGACAAGGATTACCGGGCAATGGTGAAGCGGCTTTTCCCCCTGGCCGACACGGTCATTCTTACCCGCCCGGACAGCGATAGGGCCCTCCCCCTGGATATCCTGCTGCCGACGGCCAGGGCCTTCCACAAGAATGTCGAAGTCATCGAAAATCCCGGCGATGCGATGCAGCAGGCCCTTTCCCAGGCCGGAGAGAAGGATCTCGTTTGCATCGCCGGATCGCTCTATCTCGTGGGGGAAATCAAAAAATTGCATCGGACCAGCCGCCGGCCGGATGCAATCAAAGGGGAACGTGTGCAATGAGAGGTGACGGGCAATGCTGAATTGGACAAGTTTTTGCCGTACAGTGCTTGCCCTGTTTCTCCTTCTGGTGGCGTCTCCCGCCCTCACGGCATCACAGAAGGATATCGCCGAAGGGCCGGTCAGCATCGAGGCGGACAGCATCACCTACGACGAAGAAGAAGGCACCCTTCACGCGGCCGGGAAGGTCATGATCACCTTTCCCCGGGGATTCCTCAAGGCCGACACCGTGATGTTCAGCCGCAGTACAAACATGGCGCTTGCCGAGGGACAGGTTCTGGTCCATAGCGATCAAGATGTATTAGAGGGTGAGAAGGTATTTTTCAATGTCGTGACCAAGATCGGAACGGCAACCGACGGGAAGATATATATTGCCCTGAGCCATCTGCACATAAAGGCAGAAAAGATCGAAAAGAAGGGGGAAGCGACCTATCGGTGCCAAAATGCCACGATAACAACCTGCGACGGCAAGAATCCTGATTGGAGAATTGCGGGAAGTGACCTCGATGTCACCATCGACGGCTACGGGGTCTTGAAACATGGGCGATTCCTCACCGGTGATGTCCCTGTCTTCTATATGCCTTACTTCGTTTTTCCCGCCAAGACGAAGCGCCAGTCGGGTTTTCTGCCCCCCTTACTTTCCTTCTCCCCGGACAGGGATGGCACAGACGTAGAACTACCCTTCTTCTGGGCGATTTCGGAGTGGGCCGATGCGACGTTCTATCAGCGTTATATGGAGAAGAGGGGCTACAAGCAGGGTGTGGAATTTCGTTATTTCCTCAGCCCGGAAACCTTTGGAACCCTTTACGCCGATTATATCATCGACCGTTACTGGGTAACGAAACCCGACGAGTGGGTGAGCCGTGACTGGCAAGGGGATCGGAACCGCTGGTCCTTTTATCTGAACCACGAAACGAACTTAGGCTCCGGATTCTCCCTCCGGAGCGACATCCGTCATGTGTCCGATCACTGGTATTTTAGAGACTTTTCTTCATACAACTACTATCTGAGCAACTACTCCCAATCCGGCGAGACAAGGTTTCGACGCGTCTCATTCCTGGGCAATGAGTCCCTTGGGTCGCTTAATTCCACGGTCCGTCTCACCAAAGACTGGTCCCTGTATAATCTGACAGCCCTGGTCAGCCACACGGATGACTTTACCACTTCCGATAATAAAGCGACGCTCCAGGCGTATCCGGTGGTGACCCTGGCGGGATTCCGTCAGCCGCTCTTCAAGAGCCCTCTTCAGTTGGAATTCAATGCCACGTATGTTAACTTCTACCGTGAGGAGGGTCAGAGGGGCCATCTCTGGGAGCTGAACCCGACCCTCTATCTGCCGATGAAACTTGGCCCCTATGCGCAGGCAACGGCCCTGGCGGGATTCCGGGGGAGCGTTTGGGAACGGACCGACTCCGGGACGAATATGGATACCGAGGATAAATACGGCAATCGCCAAGTATATCCATTAGGCGCCTCCCTCTCTACGGAATTCAACAGGGTTTTTGTTGTCGGGAGTCCCGAGAAGGTCGGGATTGAAAAGATCAAGCATGAGATCAGGCCGGAGATCTATTACAACTACAACTACATCCCCAAGAACGAATCTCAGGAACGCGGCCCCGATTTCCTGACCAGATACGGGTTCCAGAACAGCCTGACCTACTCGCTGACCAACACGCTTGTCTCACGGTCGAGAAGTGCGGACGGGAAGGTCAGTTACCAACAGATGATGCGCCTCATGCTGGCTCAGACGTACAACATTCTTGAGACCACGAGGGAGGTCACAGGTATTAATGGCGACATTCGCCGTCCCTTGAGCGATGTGACCGTGGAACTCGATCTGACGCCCATCCCGAATTTCTCCCTGTATGCGCGTAACGTCTATAGTGTCAATTACAGCGACTGGCCAGCGAGCAATTACAGTATGACCGTGTTTGACAACAGGGGGGATCACCTCTCCGTGGGGTACCTCAATACAAAGACATTAGGGTACAACGTTAAACAGACTGTTTTGGAGGAACTTAATCTCTTTCTGAAGGCATCCGTGACGTCATCGCTGGATGCGATCTATATCCTGAGGAAAAATCTGCTGGATCGCAAGACTATCGAATCCACGTATGGGATCAAATACAGCAAACAGTGCTGGAGCGTTGAACTCCGCGTGTCCTCCATGGAGAATTACATGCTCGTCATGGCCTATTTCTCCCTGTTGGGGTTGGGGGGGAGTCCGGTACCCCTTCCGGGATCGGGTCTTTTTTCTTTTTGATTTTCTATACAGGTTTCTCTTGACAAATTTGGCAAATTTTCATATCTATACTAATTAAAATTCAAGATCACTTGGTGAAATGATGAAAACGACCCACGCAAAGCAAGAAGATGTGACTCGCGACTGGTATCTCGTGGATGCCGAGAACAAGATTTTAGGCAGGCTGGCATGCGGGATTGCCCATCGGCTGCGCGGCAAGCACAAGGCCATATTTGCACCCTACATGGATACGGGTGATTTTGTAATTGTGGTCAACGCTGAAAAGATCGCTCTCACCGGTAAGAAGCTGACCGACAAGGTCTATTACCACCATTCGGGCTATCCGGGCGGGATCAAGGCCGTGACGGCGGGGAAGCTGCTCAAGGAGAAACCGGAAGAGGTGCTGCGGACGGCGGTAAAGGGGATGCTCCCAAAGAATACACTGGGCAGGGCGATGCTGAAAAAGCTCAAGATCTATGCAGGTGGCGACCATCCGCATGAAGCCCAGTCCCCACGCATTCTAGAGTTATAATTTTTTTATTTCAATGATATAGATTGGGTCGGAGAACATCATATGGAGAGAGAGATGACGGAAAAACGTTTTTATGCGACGGGGAAGAGAAAAAGCGCCATTGCCAGGATCTACATGAAAGAAGGGACGGGCATCCTGCAGGTAAACAAGAGGAACTTTGACGACTACTTCACACGGGAAAGCCTGAAGATGCTAATCCAGCAACCGCTGGAGATGACGGGGAAGAAAGGCCGGTTCGATTTCTACATCAACGTAGAAGGTGGCGGCATCGCCGGTCAGGCGGGGGCCATCAAACACGGCATCTCCAAGGTCCTGGTAGAATATGACGGGGAATTGAGGTCGGCCCTGAAAAAGGCCGGTTTTCTGACGCGTGATTCACGGATCAAGGAACGAAAGAAATATGGACAGCCGGGGGCCAGAAAACGGTTCCAGTTCTCAAAAAGATAGATTCCGGGGGAGGCTGAGGCCTCCCTTTTTTTTAAGCGGAAGGAGGCGCAAAGGTGATCAAGGTCGGTATCTACGGGGGGAGCGGATATACCGGGGAGGAGCTGCTGAGGTTACTCGTCTGCCATCCCGGGGTGAAGGTTGTGTCTGTGACCTCGCGGCGGTTTGCCGGGGTTCCGGTCGCCGAGGTCTATCCCGTTTTTTCCGGATTGACCGATCTCGTTTACACGGACTCCTCTCCCGAATCGGTCGCCGATTTAACCGATATCGTCTTTATGGCGCTTCCCCATGGGGTTTCCATGGAATTTGTGCCCCTGTTTTTTAGAGCCGGTCGGAAGGTCATCGATCTGAGCGCGGATTTCCGTATCCGCACGGTGGCGACCTATGAGGCATGGTACGGCCGGCATAAGTTTCCCGAAGTTCTTGAGGCGGCGGTTTACGGCCTGCCCGAGCTTTATCGGGAGAGTATCCGCAACACGCGGCTGGTCGCCAATCCAGGCTGTTATCCCACCAGCATCATTTTAGGGCTGGCCCCAGTTCTCAGGTCGGGCTGGATCGATACCGACTCCGTTATCGCCGACTCAAAATCGGGTGTCAGCGGGGCCGGGCGGGATCCTCAGATCGCCTCGCTCTACTGCGAAGTGGCGGGAGGATTTAAGGCTTACAAGGTAGGAGGGCATCGGCATACCCCGGAGATCGAGCAGGAATTGAGCGTGCTTGCGAAGCGGGAGATGAAAATCTCTTTCACGCCCCATCTGCTGCCGGTGAAGCGGGGTATCCTGAGCACCATCTATGCGAATCTGATCAAGGACGTGACCGCGGAAGAGGCGACGGCGCTGTATCAAACGTTTTATCGGGAGGAATCCTTTGTCCGGATCTGCCGGTCCGGCCAGTTCCCCAATCTCTCCTCCGTTGTCGGTTCCAACTTCTGCGACATCGGAGTCACTGTGGACAAGCGAACCGGGAGGGTCATCATTGTTTCGGCGATCGACAACCTGATCAAAGGGGCTTCCGGTCAGGCCATCCAAAACATGAATGTGATGTGCGGTTTGAAGGAAGAAACCGGTTTGCCTGCCGTAGCCCTTTTCCCCTGATCTGCCGGAGGAGCGATGTCTCTGCGAATATTCAATACCCAAACGAAGAAAAAAGAGGAATTCCTTCCCATTCAAGAAGGGAAGGTCGGTATCTATGTATGCGGTATCACTGCATACGATGTGTGTCATGTCGGGCACGCCCGATCAGCTGTGGTGTTTGACGTCATCACCCGGTACCTCCGATACCGCGGCTACGAAGTGACCTATGTGAAAAACTTCACCGATGTCGACGACAAGATCATCGAGAAGGCCAGCAGAGAACGGAAAGGGATTACCGAAATTTCCGAGCGGTATATCCGGGAGCACAATGAGGACATGGAGGCGCTTGGCGTCGCCGTGCCGACGGCAACCCCCCGGGCGACCGAGCATATCGACGGGATGATCCGCCTGGTGGCTACGCTGATAGAAAAAGGGCTGGCTTATGGAGTGGATGGGGACATTTACTATGCGGTGGAAAAATTTCCGGAGTACGGCAAGCTCTCCGGCCGGCGCCTCGAGGACATGCTGGCCGGCGCCCGAATCGACGTGAATGACAAAAAACGTAATCCCTACGATTTTACACTTTGGAAGGCGAGCAAAGAAGGAGAACCCTGGTGGGAAAGTCCCTGGGGGCGGGGCAGACCCGGTTGGCATCTGGAGTGTTCCGTCATGAGCCAGAGGTATCTGGGGGACACCTTTGATATCCACGGGGGCGGGGAGGACCTGGTCTTCCCCCACCACGAGAACGAAATCGCCCAGTCGGAGGGTGCGAGCGGCAAACCTTTGGCCCGGTACTGGGTCCATAACGGCTTTGTCCGGGTCAACAGCGAGAAGATGTCCAAATCCCTCGGCAACTTCTTCACCATCAGGGATATCCTCGAGCAGTATCATCCAGAGGTCCTCAGGCTCTTTATGATGCAGAGCCATTACCGGAGCCCCGTCGATTTTTCCGATGTCGCCCTAAACGAGGCCAGGCAGGGGATGGATCGGTTCTATTCGACGCTCAAAACGATCCGGGACCTCCGGGCCGCAGGGGTGGAAAGAACGGATCCGTCAGGGGAATCCTCTGAAAAAGACCGGGAACTCACGGGCCAACTCCAGAATTTGCGGGAGCGGTTCATCGAGGCAATGGACGATGATTTCAACACGGCCCGGGCGATCGGTTATCTGTTCGATACAATCCGTTTCCTCAATGCCTCGCTGACGGGAAAGAAGGCGGAAGCGTCGGCTTCAGCACTCGACCAGACCGAGAAAACTCTGCACGAGATAGGCGCCGTCCTGGGTCTTCTCCTCGCGGAACCCGACGACTACATGCGTCTCGACCGGGACCGGGAGGTGGTAAAGCGCGGTCTGGCGGTTGCTGAGATCGAAGCCTCGATTGCAGATCGGTGGTCCGCTCGAGAGAAAAAAGAGTGGCAGAAGGCCGATGAGATCCGGAAAAGCCTGGCCGCTCGAGGGGTGATTCTCAAGGACACGCCGACGGCCACGACCTGGACGATCGCATAAATGCAAGCCAAAAAGATCAATGTTCCCTCGGAAGAGAGCTGCATACGGATCATGGCGGACATGGGCATGCTGGAAAACATAATCGCCCATTCCCTGAAGGTCTGCGGGGTTGCCCTGTTTCTGACCGACCGTCTCGGACTCCCCGGGCTCAACCGGGAGCTGATCCGGGCGGCGGCACTCCTCCACGACATCACCAAGACACGAAGTTTCCGTACCGTCGAGGATCATGCCGAAACGGGTGCGCGCCTGCTCATGGATCTTGGCTACCCGGAAGTGGCCGGGATCGTCGGCCAGCACGTCCGCCTAAACCGCTATGTACTTAGCACCTCGGTTCCGACGGATGCAGAGATCGTCAACTACTCGGACAAGCGGGTTCTCCACGACAGGATCGTCCCTTTGAGCACGCGTATGGGGTATATCCTTGAGAAATACGGCAGCGGCCCCGAGCGGAAGAGGAACATCCTCCTCCTCTGGGAAAAGACGGAGAAACTTGAGAAACGGCTTTTTGCCGGGCTCCCTTTTTCCCCCGGCGACATCAGCGGGCTGCTTTCTGCAGAAAGTTCACCTCGGGTCTGTCGGGGCCTGCCGCACATTGTATGACCTCATAACCGGCCTTCTGCAGCTTCAAGACATGGGTGATACAGGGGATCAATTCCTCCTGGTGGTGCGTGATGTAGATCAGGTCGGTCGATCCCTCGCTCCCGATGCTCTGCATGAGTGCAAGGACCATCTTCCGGTTTGACTGGTCCAACCCCTGGCAGGGTTCGTCGAGAATGAGGAGTTCGGGCGACTTGACCATCGCCCGAGCGATGAGCATCAACCGTTTCTCCCCGTAGGAGAGGCGATTGAACGGTCTGTGCGCCTTGTCAGTCACGCCGAGAAATTCCAGCCATTGATCGGCGAGAGCGGCCTGCTCTTTTGTGGCCGTCCGATAGAGGCCGATCGAATCGAAGAAACCGGAAATGATGACCTCACGGGCGGGGATAGGATACCGGTACTGGAGCTGCAATTCGGGAGAGACCACGCCGAGCCTCCGCCGGATATCCCAGATGCTTTCCCCTTCACCCCTCTTTTTCCCGAATAGATAGACTTCGTTGGCGTAGGCCTGCAGGTTGTCGCCCGTGATCATGCCAAGGAGGGTGGTTTTCCCCGAGCCGTTTGGCCCGACGACCGCCCAGTTCTCGCCCCGTCGGACGGTCCAGTCGAGGCGCTCAAAGACGGCAAGGTCGCCGTAGGCCACGGTGACGTGCTTCATCTCCACCAGAAGATCAGTGGTCGCATCCGTTGTTGTCCGCTCTGCCGGCAGAGGCAGAGCCGGTAGACGTTTTTCCAAAGCGGGTTTCCTTTCGCTTTGAAACGATTTCATCTGCTCCGGCGTTATGACATCGCTGCGGCGCCCCGTCCGGGCAACGCGGCCGCCCTGGATGAGAAGGACATGGGAAATTCCAGGGATAACCTCCTCGATGCGCTGGGTGACGAGGATCATCTGTGTCCCGTGGTTCATCAGATCGGTGACCGTTGCTGCAAGGAGCTCCCGGCTGCCGACGTCCAGACCGGCAAACGGATCGTCGAGAATCAGAAGCTTCGGAGAACGGAGCAGGGCGCGGGCGATCAGGATTTTTCGGAACTCGCCGTTGGAGAGCGTCCTCAGCCCGTGTTCAAGAAGAGGATAAAGACCGAGGAGCTTCACAAGGCGGTCGATGATGGTCGGATTTCCGTCGTCCCTGAGCAGCATCTCACCCGCCGTAAGCGCATGTCCTTTGTTGCCGCCAAAGAAACGCGCCTCCTCATTACGGTCCTCGCGGAGGAGGATCTCCTCCTGAAGCTCGAAAGCGACATAACCGATCCGCGTTCCTGCGGCCTCCGGGTCATGGCGGAGCAGTTTTCCCCTGACATGAGGGATGTCCCCTTTGATCGCCCTGGCCAACGCCGATTTGCCCGATCCGTTGGATCCCAGGATCGCCCAGTTTTCCCCTTCCCTTATCTCCCATGAGGTTCCGGGGAGGAGCATCGTATCGCCTATTCGCAGCGAAATGCCATCCAACGTGATGAGAGGCTTCCCTATTTGCTCGCTTTTGTGATCCAACAGGTTGTAATCCTCCTGAGTTTCTGATACAGTGCTCTCGTCATTGCGTTCTGTAAAATTGCCGCCTATGGATAGCAGAAAATGAAAAAAATGCCATCTTTTTCCTCGAACATCTTTCGAAAGCGCTCCAAAGAATAAACGGATGTTCTGGAGTAGGGGGAATATCAAGGCTGCTGCCGTTTTTGCTGCAATGGAAACTTCAGGAGGTTGAATCGATGATGAAGGAACGAGTGGTGTACCTCGATGGAGAGTATCGCTCCTGGGACGAGGCAAATGTCCATATCATGAGTCACAGTTTTGGTAGAGGATCGGCGATCTTTGAGGTGATCGGATTTCACGAAACCGAAGCCGGACCGGCTGTTTTCCGCCTGGACGAGCATGTGTCGCGTTTTCGGAAATCGGCATTACTGCTCGAGATGGAGCCGCCCCTCACGGATGGAGAACTGCACGAGGCAGTCCTGCAGACGGTGAAACGCAGTGGGCTCGGAAGCGGTTTTATCAAGATGTTCGGCTTTTACCCCGAGATCTCTTTCAAGATTCTTCCCTCCCAGAAGAGATTTCAGGTGGCCGTCTTTGTGTTCTCTCATGATGAGGCCCTCGGTGAAAAGCAGGACTCTGCGGACAAGAGCGTGACCGCGTGCGTTTCGCAATGGCGGCGGCTTGACCCTGAAACCGTACCGGTAGAAGCCAAGGTAGCGGCCAATTATGTCAACGGGATGGTGGCCAGGATGGAGTCGCGGAAGAGGGGATTCGATTATGCCGTTCAGCTTGATACACAGGGTTTTATCGCCGAGGGGGGGACCGAATCTCTCTTTCTGGTGCGGGACGGCGGCCTTCTGACACCCTCTCTGGGGACAATTCTCCACAGTATCACCCGCAAATCGCTCCTGGAAATTGCGGAAGCAATAGGAATAAAAACCTTCACAGGTCGTCTGAGCCAGAGGCTCCTCGATGAGGCGGATGAGATTTTTTTCTCCGGCACTTCGACCAAACTCCTTCCGGTTCGCCAGGTAGAGACCCGGATCCTGAACGCGGCGCCTGGGCCCGTGACACGGAAGCTCTCGTCACGGATTGAGGTCATCACCGCCGGACGCGACGAGCGGTTTAAAGGATGGCTCTTTCACACCACGCCGACATAATTGTATGAAATTTCCTTGACATGCAGGGATGCTTCTCATAGTCTAAAAACTACTGGAGTGAATCGGTATCAGAAAGGGCCGGTTATTCAATGCCGCAGATATGGCCTATCGGAGGAGGGAAAGGCGGGACGGGCAAGAGCTTTGTAACGGGTTCGCTCGGCATCTTGCTTGCCAGAGAAGGTTATCGGACCCTACTGGTCGATCTGGATCTGGGAGCGGCAAACCTCCATACGATGATCGGCGCCCCCAGTGGGGAGAAGAGTCTTTCCGACTTCATCAATAAAAGAGTCAAATCCCTCAACGAAACGATAGTCGACACGCCGACGCCGAATCTCTCTCTGATCAGCGGTGCGATGAACAATCTGGATATCGCCAATCTTGCCCATGAACAAAAAATGAAGATCATGCGGGATATTGCGAAACTTCCCTATGATTATATATTGCTGGATCTGGGAGCGGGCACCTCTTTCAACACCATCGACTTCTTCTTGATTTCAAACACGGGCATCTTCGTTACGATGCCCGAGCCGACCGCCACGGAAAATATCTACCGTCTGATCCGTTCGGTCTACTTCCGCAAGATCCGCCAGGTCCTTAATGTGCATCATTTCAGATCGCTGGCGAAGGAGGCAGAGGAACGAAACAGCAAGGCCACCGTGACCAACCCGGATCTGTTGCTCCATATCATCAGTGAATTGGATCCGGAAAAAGGCGAGATGTTGGAGGAGACGCTAAGCGCTATGGAGTTCAGTCTGCTCATGAACCAGCACCGCAAGCAGGATAATTCCAATATCGGCGAATTCATCTGCCGGATCATCGAGAATCACCTTTCTCTGAAAATGCATTTTCTCGGAAACGTGGCCTTCGACGATCATGTTCATCATGCCATTTGCGAAAAACGTCCCTTTCTCGACCTGTCTCCTCATTGCAAAACAGCCCTCGATCTGAAGAGTTGTTTCAAGAAGATGCTGTCTTTAAATGATATTTCCGGTACGCCGTCGGTCACATTGGCCTGAAGGGCATCTTTTTTCGGTCTGAAGATGAAAAAAAATCAGAAGCAAACCCATTATGACCTCCTCCGTGTTCCGATGGATGCATCGCCGCTCGAAATATGTGATGCATACCTGGATATCTTGGAAGTCTACCAGGATCAAAGCATGGCGGCCAATGCCTTCTTTTCGGAATCCGAAAGGAAAACGATCCTGTCCAGGCTGGAAGAGGCCTATCTTGTCCTGAGCAATCCCGAATCCAGATCTGCTTATGATCGTTCATTAATAGAAACGGGGATCATGAAAGAGGGAAAACAATACCGGGGTAAATCGAGACAGACGGTCTCTCTTTATCATGTCCGGAGGAAGCGGACCCTGCCTCAGTGGCCCAAGCAGCCGGAGGTGGAAAAGTCGGTTGTCTCCGAAAACGCGCTTGTCCAAGAGATCTTGAAACAGGACCTTCTGACCGGTCAGGATTTGAAAAAAATTCGAACGACACTGGGTATTCCCTTGGAACGGATTGTTCAACAGACAAGAATCGCGACCGGCACTTTGGAGGCCATTGAAGAGGATCAGTTCAACCGCTTGCCGCCGGTCGTTTACCTGAAAAGCTTTCTGAAACTGTACGCCCAATATCTTCAACTCGATACGAATATCATCGTTAAGGGCTATATGAATCATTTCAAAACCGGATAATATATCATAAAAAGATGGAAACGATGGACAACCGACCAAGAGACGAAGGTGAAAGCGGTGACGATCGTCGCCTCGTAGAAGAACTGGAATCTCTCTATCATGAAGTCGCCAGGTTGGATCATCCGGAAACAGCCTCCAAAGAGGGCATCGGGGATCTTCATCAAGATCAAAAGGTTGATGGGTTGCACCCGACCGGCGCCATATCGAGTATCGATCCGGCTGCGGAAACCGCCCGCAGATACAGCGATCATAAACTGCCGTGCAGGGAAGCGTTGACGGAAAGATTGAACAAAATCAGAGATGCTTATGAAATGATGCTGACGTATTGGCCGTATACATCGGGTGATTCACACATGGCGGGTATGAAAAAAACATAATGTGCTTCCTTAACCGCATGACAGAGACGCCCCGTGAGCAACGTCCGCGGGGCGTCTCTGTATCTGCGTGTGTCGGATGAAGCAGTGGTCGGGTTACTTTCCCGCTTCTTTCTTGAGCAGCTTTACCATGTCGGTCTTTTCCCAGGGGTATTTGTCCAAAAATAGAGTCCGCGGGATCCGGCGGTAGAGATCGCTGTTGAGCAGGTCGAAGCGCTGGATCATTCCGGAGGGGGTCAGATCGAAAAGCTTCTCGACGATGTTCTCGAGTTTCTTATCGGCGATCTTGCCTGTGCCGAAGGTGTTCACATAGATCGAAAAGGGTTTGGCGATTCCGATCGCGTAAGCGAGCTGCACCGAACATTTTTTTGCCATACCTGCGGCGACGATATTTTTTGCCACATACCGGGACCCGAAGGCGGCCGAGCAGTCCACCTTCTCCGGCGACTTGTTGACGACGGCCCCGCCGCCAAGCTGAGCGCCGGGATAGCCACCATAAAACTGGACAACCAACTTTCGACCGGTGACACCGGAATCTGCGGCGCTGCAGGAGTTGACCGCTTTCCACTCGCCTGTCGGGTTGAAGAGGAATTCGGTCTTCTTGTCCACCCAGTCCTTCAGGCAGTCGAAGGCGATCTTTCTTGCTTTAGCCTCGATCGCGCAGGCATCTTTCCCCTTTGTATAGCGGTAATCGATGGCGTTGGACATCAGGACCTTGGCAAGCCGGACGGGAACCCCCGTTTCATCGTCATAATCCACCGATACCTGACCCTTCCCGTCCGGGGCGAAGATCGGATCGCCGCAATTCTCGAACGCCCGCATCAAGCGGGTGACAAGGACATAGGTGAGAGGGAGGAGCTCGGGGGTCTCGTCGCAGGCATAACCGTACATGATCCCCTGATCTCCTGCGCCGATCTCTTTGTATTTGCCGGCGTCGGCACGGGTGCCGATGTTGATGTCGGGTGACTGCGGGATGATGGCGTTGAGAACACCGAGAGAATTACCGTTCAGACCGACCGCCGAGTCGTTGTAGCCCAGAGCCAGAACCGTCTCCCGGACGCACTTGTCCAAGTCGATCCAGGACCGAGTACTGACTTCGCCGCCCACGACGCAGAGCCCCTTGCCGAGAAATACCTCGACACCGCAGTGTGGCATGGTATTGATATCCATTCCTCTTTTATGTTCGCGGTCCAGGATGGTGGCGATAATGTTGGCCGCAATCATATCTGCGACGATGTCCGGATGTCCCACCTTGATACTTTCCGATGAAATCTGCATACGTTTTCTCCTTTAGTGAAATTGGATTGCTCTTTTGTAAATGAGGACAGGCTTGACGCTGTCCTAAAAAAAAACCCGTGCCAAAGCGCGGGTCATTCATTCTTGTCCGGCACTTTAGCACATTTATATAGCGGAGCAATTGACCTGTAAATTCCCGCTGCGAGCTCTCATATGGCATGAGTGACGGAAAGTCAAGAAAATTGTTTTCGTTATTTTTTTGCGTACGATTGTCCGGCAAAAACCGCCCGCACCTCGGCTGCCGACGTGGCCTTCAGGAGTCGCCCCATACGTTCAGTCTCCTGTATCTGCAGGAGTTTCACATTGGTCAAAACCGCCTCGAGCTTATCCGCCGGAAATTTGACCGCACCATCCTCATCCATGTGGATGATCTCGCCCGGAGATACGTCCATGCCCCCCACCGAGACCGGCGCGTTCACCGAATAGACGGCCATATTGCCGTGCCCCGCGGTCACCCCGGTCAGCATGTATTGGAACTTCATCGGGCGGATCTCGTCCAGGTCGCGCGACGGACCATTGGAGATGACCCCCAGACAACCCACGGCCTTCATCGCCGAAGTCATGTTGCCGCCCGATAGACCCACCTTCCCGGCAATCTCAGGCGGGAATTTCTGCTGCAATACCAGGATTGTTGGTTTCGGGGAGGCGTCAAGCGCATCGATAACGTCCATAAAGGTAAGCCGGTTAAAACCCGGATCGGGCAGGCCATAAACGCAGGTGACCGCATAGCCTACGGTCCGCCCGAGTTCCGGGTACATGCAGTGAATCGTCTGGTCGGTATACCAGTTCTCGGTCCAGGGGTTGTATAACCCCAAGCAGAGGGGATTCGATGGATAGGTGGCCAATACATTGGTTATTGATGGGGTGTCGTAATCCTTGAGCGCCTGCAACATCTGCTGCTGAGTCATTTTTTTCACGCCAATGTCTCCTTTGAAGTGTATGTAAAGCTGTAAAGATCCATTGCCATTCATATTATGCGACGTCGATATATCTTGCAAGAGAAAAAATTATCACTTTGATATCAATAACATACTTCAATAATGAAAAAATATTAAAAAAATATTAAAAAAAAGCTTGACAAATATTTTTTTTTATTTATCCTAGAGCCGTATCGGAATTATCTGGAAATGTCTGGATAAGGTTATAAACAGGTGGAGGTTCCGCTAACTGTCGGTAAATGACAGACGGGCATATAAAGCGGGATGGGAGTGTATGTCGGTTGTAAGTAAGGAGATCATTGGAAAATTTGGTATCGTTATGGATGGTTCAAAATATTCCGAGAGAGGACGAATAGAAGACTGCATCCACAGAAGAAGACGGGCTAAAAATATGATAGTAAATACGGGTATTTTTATCCATGATACGAAAAGGCCGGACGGAAGTTTTTTTCAAGACAAAATGGGGCCGTACCGGAATTGTTCGGAAGTATCGGAAAGGTCATCTATATGAAGGAAAATAGACTGAAGAGCCGGCGTATTGCAGAAGGACTTACGATTACCGATCTGAGTCGTCTTTCCAAAATAAGCACCAAGGTCATTAGCCAAACCGAGAGGTTCTTGATCGATCCGACCGAGGTCACGAAAAGAAAGATCGTAAATGGATTGAATGCGGTAAAGAGGTCAGGGGAGAAACCTTATGAGTTTGAATATATTTTCCCACGAACCGACAGGGATTGATTGCGCAGTCGACGAAGCTGAGGAAAAATGGTCATCTGTTTTAATTGACGTTTTATATTCGAGGGCAGAAGCAATGAGATTAATAGCCAAAAAACACCTCCCGAAGCCTTATTGTTATGGAATACTTCTGATGCTGGCGTCACTTGTTTTTTCACTATCTTGTGCGCATTCTCCGGATAACTCCTCCAAGTTCGACGCCAGCATCCAAACCGCCGAAGATGTCGGGCGGTTAAAAGCCCTGGAGACTCAGTTGACGGTGACTCCGGAAAAGGCTGCACTGCATGCCGAATATCAGGTGATCGACAACATTGCGGTTCCCTATGTTCTGGAATACAAGATGGGCCCCGGGGACGTGCTCGAAATCGTTTATCACCTCAAATATGAAATCACCCCCGATGATTATCGCCTGGAAGTCCAGGATAGGGTAAGCGTCAATTTCCCCTTTCAGCCACAGTTCAGCACATCGGTCATGGTCCGACCCGATGGGAAAATCACCATGCCGCTCATTGGTGATGTCGCCGTGGAATCAAAAACCGCAATGGAAGTTGCGGCGGTATTAAATCGGGAATATATGAAGTACTTTTCAAAACCGAGTGTTACCGTTGCGCTTGAAGCGTTTAATGTCAAGATTGACGAGTTGAAAAAAGCGATAACCACGGCAGCCAGAGGGCAGAGTAAAATCGCACCGGTTTCCCCGGATGGTCGCATTTCCTTCCCGCTGATCGGCGGCATGCAGGCGCAGGGATTTACGGTGGCACAACTGGAAAAGATGATCAATGAACGCTATGCCAAACAGGTTCGAAACCTGAATACTACCCTCATCCTCTTAGAAATTCATCATCCCAAACTGTATGTTATCGGCGAGGTGGAAAAACCGGGGGCTTACGACATCGGATCTGTTCCCAACTTGCTCAACGCCCTCGCGCTTTCGGGGAGCTTCAAGAAGAGCGGCCAGATTGAAGAAATCGCCATATTCCGCAATGAGGGCCTGGAAAGGCCCATCGCCTTTAAAGTGAATATCTCAAGGGCTTTAAGAGAAGGAATCGCCTTGGCCAATATCAAGTTAAAACCGGGAGACGTCGTTTATGTTCCCAAAACGCGGCTTGACGAGGTAAACGACACTCTTGAGAAGATCTTTACAAGGGGTATTTACGCCGTGCTTCCTTTTTCAGCGGCAATAGGTGCAACTTACTCCATCAACAGGCCCTACCTTTACCCATGAGGATGATATCGCCATGCAAAACATGTTTAGAGAATTCATTTTTATCCTGTTCTATAGGTCGCGGATCATCATTACGGTGTTCCTTGCGGTTTTTATCATCGCAATCGCCCTGGCCGTAACGCTTCCGTCGATGTACCGCTCCACAGCCAAATTTTCTATGATTGTTCCACAGAACTTCGACCCCCTGCAGCAGGAAACCTCCTATGATTACCGAAACAGGGTGCGCCGGTTTCTTCAAGAGCAAAAGGAACTGGTGCTGTCTAATCGCGTCATGGCCAAGGTGGTTCAGGAGCTGTACCCCGGAACGAATGATCAGTCCGATATCAGCAAAAAAATTGACGATCTTCGAGAGGATTTGGATGTGGTCCCGCCTGGCGGGGAAACCTTTGAAAACTCTAATGTGTATAATGTGGATTATGTGCACAAAAATCCTGAATGGGCAACCAAGGTGGTGACGTCCGTCACCAAGAGCTATCTAGAGGCCTATCGAGAGATGTCTCAGGCAAAGACCAATTACTCGCATACTTTTTTTGCGGAACAAGTCGAGAAGCTCACAAAAGAAATGAAGGAAAAGGAGGACAAAGTCCGTGACTTTGAAACTAGGCAGGCACTGGCTCTGCTTGAAATATTGAACCTGGGAGAAGGTAAATCAAATGCGGAAGTAGGGCCAAACACACTGTTAACTCAGTTTTTGGGAAATTATCACGCCCTTCAAACCGAGTTGGCCGGTCTTCAGGTGTCGATTGCATCCCTTGATCGAGAGAGCAATCGAAATGATATCCCGGTAGTCTTACCGGAAATGGAGGTGTCGGGTCGCTCCATCACGGTTTTTAAAAACAAAATCTCCCAACTGCAGATTCAACTGAACGAAATGAGACC
>MICN01000108.1 GCA_001829875.1 Syntrophus sp. GWC2_56_31 | reverse complement strand
CCGGGACGTCGATCCCGCTGATCTTGAGAATTTGCCGGGAGACGTACTTGTCCATCCCGATTGCGGAGGCGAGGACGCCGGAGCCTGTATAGGGGATCCCCAGCAGTTCGAGGAGTCCCTGAACGCAGCCGTCTTCCCCGTATTTGCCGTGAAGGCCGAGGTAAACCACGTCCACACCGGCCTTCAGGGATTCATAGGGGATCGGTTTGGCTTCCTTTGCGAGGTCCTCCGCGATGTCGCTGGTGCTGTTTCGCATGAGCAGCTTGAGCGGGATTTCCCAGAGGGCGGCCCGGCCGTCCATGAAAATGGGGATGGGGTCGTAGCGACGCCGGTCTATCTTGCTGAAGATGTTACGCCCGCTCTCCAGGGAAACCTCCTTCTCCGAGGAGAGGCCTCCCATGATGATCCCGACCCGGATTCTTTGCGCGGCGCTTTCTCCCTTTTCGCCCATTTCAGAAACTCACCGTCAGACCGACATAGGGCCCAGAAAATTCAGAATTCAGAAAGACATCGCCTTGATCGATCTTCAGTCGGATTATTTTGTAGCCGGCATGGATGTCCAGAAACGGGAAAGGGGTCAGGGAGAGATCGCCCAGGGCTTCGTAGAGGTAACTGTTGGAATAGGCCATGCCGGTCGCCCTGATCCTAGCCTCGATCAGGTCGTGCAGGATGCCGACATGGGTGCCAAGCCCTACCATCAGCATGGGCGCGTGGAATTTAGCACCAGCCGAGACGTTTGCAGCAGGGGCGTTGATTCTGGCCTCGCCGTCGATGTACTTGACCTGCCCGATGACGTCAAACGAGAAACCGACGGCGAGGTTTTCAAAATCCAGCAAGGTATATCGGTATTGCAGATCGAACATCCTGAGCTTCAGGTCCGTATCTACCTTGCTGCTGGCTGTATAAATGCGGCCTTTGAAGGTGATATCCCGGGAGAGCGATGTCGAACCCGAATAGGCAATCGGCGTATAAGCGACATTCAGGTGATGCCATCCGTGACCCATGAAGACCTCGAATGACGGGAAAGACTCGTCTTTGACGCCAAGGGTATCCTTGAGGTCGATGGTGTTGCCGGCGACGCCGCCGCTGTCCACTTTGATGTCGGCCTTGAACGACGGGAGCCAGTACAGCCCCCTGGCGCCGATCTCGAATGCGCCGGCCGGCATTACAACGCTGAAGACCAGCGTCAGAGCGAAAACCACGGTCATCCATTGCGGTCTCTTCATAAATCTGTTTCCTCTCACTTCATATTTGCCGGCGGCGCCGGTTTGGAATGCGATGTCGTATACCACCAATAATCATTATTTTCCAGCGGGTCGTAGATCTTTATTTGTCCGCCGGTCAGGATCGGGGGGGCGGTTCCGGCCTCGTCCGCCTCGTGCTGGAGTCTGTCGAAGGTCATCATCGATCCGACCAGGGCCCCGTGCTTCCGGATCGCCAGCAATCCGTAATTCGAGCAGGAGGGATAATAGGCGCAGCTCCGCCCCCATTGGTGGCTGAGGAAGTGCTGGTAGAAATGGATGGGCGCCGAGGCGATTTCCTCCGGGATGCCGGCTTTTCCGATCGCCGGTTCCTTTGCATGTACGGTAGTCCGAGTCGTTTTTCCGGGTCCCCGAAGGAGGGTCTCGTCCGCGAGAGTGGCCTGGCTCCACAAGAACACGGCCGCGAGGATGACGACGGCGGCAGGAAAACGGTGCGACGAGTGGTTTCTGTCCTTCCCGGGCGGGAGGATAAAGGGAAGAAGGCCCCGAGCATCGCGATGCACGAGGTTCTTTTGAAAGAAGCGACGGATGTAACGGATGAAAGGCAGCAGGTTCATGACGGCGCCAACCTCAGAAGGGATAGATGAACATGAGCGAGACGCCCCCGGGCCGGCCGATCTCGCTTTCCCGGAGATTCAGCCTACCAATCCCGATCCGGAAATGGTCCTCGTCGATATTTCGGTTGACCTTGTGGGCCCCGCCCACTGCCCCGTAAATACCGCCCGTATACCAGCCGATCTCAAAAAGTGTCAGGATGGCGCCGAGTCCGTAATTGTCGGACTCGTACGCCTTATAGGCGGCGAGGATGAACAGGGTGTTCAGAAGGAAGGAATAGACGCCGTCCCGGTATCGTTCGTTGTAGAACTGGCCTGCTCCCGGCAGAAGTGCCGAGAGAGCTCCGGCGGTCTCCGGGGACTTGTAGCGGGCGCCTTTCTTCGCTTTGAGGAGTTCTTCGATCTGGCCGGCCTCCTTTTCAATATCGGGTCGGAGCATCTGGTCTTTGAGCAGCTTTTCCGCCTCCTCGAACCGGTTCTGACGGATGAGAAGAAGGATCTCCCAGCGCGCGGCCTCGCCCTTCTTTTCACGATCGGCACCGCTCAGGATGAGCTGGAAGAGTCGCTCGGCCTCCGCCGTGCCGCCCTGCTTCAGCAGCGCAATCGCCTTGTAGAAGGTCGCCGTTCCCGCCAGAGGCGACACCGGAAAATGCATGAAAAATTCGTCATAGGCCGCAACCGCGTCTGCCCATTCATGCGACATCAGGTAGGCATCGCCGATCGATTTGGCCATCGCTTCGCTCCCCGCTCCCCTGGGGAAAAGAGAGAGGTAGCGTCTGGCCTCGGTGATCGCCCGGTAGTACTCGCCGGCGGCAAAAAGGTCGGCGTTGAACTTCCGTATCTCCTTTTCCCTGAGATCGTAGTACCGCGAGGTAAAATCTTCGGCGCACAACCCTCCCGGCAGCAGGAGAATGGCGATCATGGCGGCGATCAGTGTTTTTTTCACGTCGGGTTCGATTCCAAAAATTTTATGTCAAGACGTATAACCCGAAGAAGGAAGAAAAATCAATATCCTTTACGAGACTGTCTTAATTTGGCATGGCGCTTTCACTGTTTTTGGTATATACAAACACACTATTTTGTGTCGCGGTCGTTTATCGAAAGGAAAAGGGCTGGATGATGCCATGGCGGGAGATAAAGGCAAGAACCGTCGCCCGATTGGCACGGACTCGTTTCGGGCGCGACGCGATGGCAGAGACGACGAGTCTTTCCTCGCTTTTCGTAAAACCGACACCCAGGGTCTGTGTAGGACTGGGTCTGATGGGCCTGAGTTATATCATCGGCTGGCCGGCCGTGGGGCTCCTGGCCCTGATAGCCTTTCACACGGGCGAACCCATTATTCTTGCCATCGGCGGACCGCTTGTCTATGGCTTGTCCCATCTCGTTTTTATGGCGGGTTTCTATCTCGCCGGTTCGCATTATGCCCCGTCTTTCCTTCGCTGGATCACGCGGAAGGCCATCGAAAAAATGGGGGGTTGCCCTTCCGATGGGCCGCCGGTTTGTCATAAAGGGGTATTCTCGCCTGCCCACGGCGTGGGTCTGGCGGCATTTCTCCTTTCCGGAGGCCTTCTGTTCTTCCGGAGCGAGATAGCCGCCTTGCCCCTCGGGATCTTTGTCCTTTCCTGCCTGCTTGCGCCCTTTTTTCCCCGGGCGGGCTTTTTCCTGCCGGTGATCAGCCGGGGCAGGGCGCCCGGCAGGGCAGTGGCCCTGACCTTTGACGACGGCCCCGACCAGGATGTGATCCGTCTTCTGCTGGATCTCCTGCAGCGGCACGGGGCGCCTGCGACTTTTTTTGTAATGGGCAAAAAGGCGGAGGGCAACCCGGAGTTGATCCGGGAGATCCTTTTGCGCGGCCATGCCGTCGGCAATCATTCTTACCGCCATGACCCCCTGCTGATGTTGCGCTCGAGTGCGCGACTCTCGGAGGAAATCACCCGTACCCAGCAGTTGCTGGCCGATTTTGGCATCCGGCCTCTGGCATTCCGACCGCCCGTAGGTATCACCAATCCAAGATTGCCAAGAATATTAAAGGAGTTGCACCTCGACTGCGTCACCTTCAGTTGCCGGGCATGTGACTTCGGAAATCGACGGATCGCCAATCTGGCAAAGATCATACTGAGAAACATCCGTCCCGGCGCCATTGTGCTTCTCCATGACGTCTCCCCGCCGGGTATAGGAACGGTACAGGACTGGCTCCAACAAGTGGAATGGGTGATCCGGGGGCTGAAGTCTCAGGGGTATAAAATCGTTCCCCTGTCGGTGCTGATCGGCAGGGAGGTCATGGAAACGTTACCATGATTTTTCTTGACACTTGTACGGGTGCACGCTACTAAAACGGTAGAGTAAGTGCTTTCATCCGATAAACAAAGCGAGGGGGCGGATAACGGCGATGATGAAACCATTTATGCAACAGATCTCACAACTGTCGGGTGCGGCGGACCGCCTGACGGCTTCGGCCAGCGTTCCCGCCGATTCGATCTGGTATTCCGGTCATTTTCCGGGCACTCCGCTCCTTCCCGGTATCGCAATCCTTGCCCTGGTGAAGGAAGCGATCAGCGAAGCGGAGCTCAGGGAAGGGAAACAGGTGGTGATGACGGGCGTCGGCAGGGTACGTTTTCGCCTGCCCGTCAGACCCGACGACCGGATGGTGATAGAAATAGCCAGGGAGAAAAAAGGTGCTGGATTCGCCTATGGTTTTTCCGTCTTCCTCTCCGAAGAATTGGCTTGTACGGGGGTTCTTGCCGCGAGGGTCGTTGCACGATGATTTGGATCGTCTGAAACAAAACTCTTGACAAAAAAGAGGGTTTCCATCATTTACCTCGGTTACGGATGAAAATATCGATTGACGCTATGGAGGTTGCATCATGCCTGAAAGTAATGAGATCCGGGAGCTGATCCTCCGGATTGCCGGGATCGTCATTGAGGAACTGAAGCTGGAAGAGATTACGCCGGAGAAGTTCGATCCCAATATGGATCTTGTAGATGAACTTGGGGTGGACAGCATGGATCTGGCGACTGTGGCCCTGGTTCTCCAGGATGAGTACGGCGTCTTTATCGATGAGGACGATTATCCGAAATTGAAGAACGTCAGGCTGATTGCCGAATACTTGCAATCCCGCCTGCACGGCGCGAAAGGGTGAGGAGGCTCGATCCGCATGATGGCCGCGGGGGTGGAAAACAGAGGTTGTGTCCGTGATAGGGTAGGGAGCAATCGGTCATGTCAAATGCGGTAACGGGAAGTCACGCTATGGCGGAGGTTCATGCCGTAGCGGAAAAGGCGATGGGCACACCGGCCGGAGTGATTCGTCGGCGTTGGAAATTTTCCGAACTGCTGGCGGATCCGACCGTGCGGACCCGCTGGGAAAAGGTCCGCGGGTACTTCTTTCTCCGCGAGTCTACCTACGACATGTGCAACCGCTGCAATCTGAGATGCGACGGCTGCTATTACTACGAGGGCGCCAAGCAGTTCACCCCGGAGAACGGCGACCCGGAGGAGTGGCGGAAGCTGATGCGGGAGGAAAAGGCGCGCGGCATCACCTATGTCGTCCTGGCCGGGGCCGAGCCCTCGCTGGTTCCCGAGATTTTAAAGGTCTGTTTCGCTGAGATGCCCCTGGGGTGCATCGCCACGAACGGGGTGCGGCGCATCGATCCCGCTATCGGGTACCGGATTCATGTTTCCGTATGGGGTAATGATCAAACCAGCAACCAGGTCCGTAAAGCCGGAAATCTCCTGAACCGTCAGATCGCAAACTACCGCGGCGATCCCCGCGCTGTGTTCGTCTACACGTTCACACGGGAAAATATCGACGAGATATCCGAAGTCATGGCTGTCCTGGCGTCTGCGGACTGCAGGGTCACTTTCAACGTCTTTTCCTCCCCTGTCGGCTACGGAGGACCCCTGCGTCACGATGAGACGTCGCTGGCACGCACACGGGCGGCGATGCGCGAGATGATGGACCGGTATCCCCGGAACGTCCTTTTTTCCCCCTATAACGTCGTCGCCCACACCCACGCCCGGGGCCTTCACGACCTGTACGGCTGCTCCTATCCCCGGAGGAACGATTCGACGGCCATCGGACTGGGCCGTTCTTTCCGCCAGTTCAGGACCGATCTCACCTGGGATCGCGGGGTGGCCTGCTGTGTTCCCGATACCGATTGTGACGACTGCCGGCATTACGCGGCCGGGAGCGCCGTCGTCACCGCCCGGCTTTACCGGCACGTGACGGATCCCTCGACTTTCAGATCCTGGCTCGACTATGTCGATACCTATCTGGCCGTTTGGGTCGTGGGATATGAAAAGGGAGAGAATCTCTGTGTGGAATTGGTCCCGCCGCCGGGAAGCGAAGCGATCAGGAAGGTTTAGAGATGCAAACCGTCAGTTCACTTCTGGATAAAGAGTGGTACGAGCGTTACAAGGCGATTTCCCGCCTGAATATCCGCAGTTCGATCTACGATGTGACAAACCAGTGCAACCTGCGCTGCAAAGGGTGTTTTTTCTTTTCGTCCGACGAGCATAAAGCGGCGCCCGAGGAGATGGCCATCGCCCGATGGGAGGCCTTCGTCGAACGGGAACAGGTGCGGGGGGTCAATCTGGCGATCCTCATCGGGGGTGAGCCGACCCTCCATCTCGACCGCGTCGAGGCCTTCTACAAACGCCTGCCCACGTTCTGCGCCACGAACGGTCTGATCAAGGTTCCCCGCGACCGTTTCCCCGACATGATGGTGGGCATCTCGCTGTGGGGCGACGAAGCGGACGAAAAGCTCCTCCGGGGGAGGGACGCCTTTGCCGTCTCCAGCCGGAATTACGCCGGCGACCCGTATACGTATTATCTGTACACCATCACCCCCCGGCAGATCGGGCGGACGGAAAAGGCCATCCGCCGGATCGCCGAAGCGGGATTCAAGGTCCATATGCAGCTTCTCTCCAATGACGAGGGGGTGGAAGGGTTTTCCTGGACGGATTCTCAGCTTGCCGATATCCGCGCCGAGATGGACGCGATGCTAGACAGGTATCCCGGGGCCGTCATTTCCTGCCGCTATTACCATGAGATCATCACCACCGGTCGGATGCTCGGACGGCCCTTCGGGTGGATGGAATGCCCCTCTGTGACGGAACCCATGGATGACCGTCAACCCCAGCCGAAACGTCTGATCCGTTTCATCCGCTGGGCGGCCGATCTTGAGACGATGCATCGCTGCTGCACGTCGGCGACGCGGGATTGCACGACCTGCAAGGACGGCGCGGCCCACATGAGCTGGGTGATGGTCAATAAAAGGGCGCATATGGGTTCCGCAAGAGATCTCCAGAACTGGATCGAAGTCTACGAGATGTTCGCCAAGCTGTACCGGTTCATTCCCTGGTAGCACTCAGGCTGTTGAAAAACGCTCGTCTGCTGCGTTTCCCTCATCCTTCGCCGTTCAACGTACCTAAAAGTACGCCTCACGGCTCAGGATTTCGGGGGCCTTGTATCCGGGCATTTTTGAACAGCCTTCAAATTGGAATGGTATAATCGATGTATGAACAAGGATAGACCTGTCATTCTTGGATATGACCTTGTATCGCCGCTGGGAACGGATCTCGAAGAGCAGTGGAAGCGGGCCGCCGCGGGTGAAAGCGGTGTCGGCGAGCTGACCCGTTTTCCCCTCCGGGAGGGGTTTCCCGTCCGGGTCGCCGGCCAGGTGGAGGAGATCGACGTTACCCCTTATCCGTTTCTCCGGCCCCGCGAGATGGCCCACTGGACCTCGCCCCTCTTCAAGCACGCCTTGCTCGTCGTCCACCGCGCCCTGAAAAAGGCCGGTCTGGTGATCGCGCCGGACGTGGCCCCCCGGGTGGCCGTCACCTTCGCTTCCGCGATCGGCGGCCTCGACGCGCTGATCGAAGCGGACCGGCACCTGGTGGCTTCGGGAAAGCTCCCCCAGCCCTTCATGAATCCCAATTCCTGCATCAATATGGTGGGCGGAAAGGTCGCCATCTTTACCGGGGCGACCGGCCCCATCGTCTCGGGCGTTACAGCCTGCGCCACGGGGAGCAGCTCTCTGATCCTGGGGGCGATGTTCATCGCCCAGGGAATGGCCGACGTGGCGCTTTGCGGGGCCGCGGATTTCCCTCTCATCGAACCGATCCTGGCCGGATTTGCAACGATGAACGGTGCATACCGCCCCAGGGAGGGGGAGGCGCCCCTGCCGCCGGCGCAGGTGAGCTGCCCATTTTCCCTATCGAGGCGGGGATTTGTCGTTTCGGAAGGGGCCGGGTGTATCGTGATCGCCTCGCGTGCGTTTGCGGCCGCTCACGGTCTTCCCTTCGCGACGGAACTGGCCGGCTGGGCCATGACCGCCGACGCGTTCCACGCCGTGGCCCCCAACCCGGTTACGGTCCGCCGCTGCATGGCCGAGAGCATCAGGCATGCCGGGATTGCTCCCGCGGACATCGCCGCGGTAAACGCCCATGCCGCCTCGACGAAGGCCGGAGATCAGGTTGAGGCGGACGCCCTGCGGACGGTGTTTGCCGGTCGCATACCACCCGTCTCGGCCAACAAATCGCAGTTGGGTCATGCGATGGGCGCCACCAGCGCCATCGAATCGATCCTGGCTATCGAGGGGATGCGTCGGGGTGTCCTCCTGCCGACGATCAACCACCGGCGGGACCCGGCCATCGAACTCGATTGCGTGGCCGAAGGGGCAAGGGATGCCGACCAGGAATTCGTCCTGAAGAACGCCTTCGGTTTCGGCGGGTGCAACGCGTGCCTTGTGTTTCGCCGCGTCAACTGATATGGAAAATGCATGAGAGCTCCACTCAATAGACGTGTTTTTGTGATCGGTTACGGGGCGGCGACGCCCCTGGGCGGGACGTTCGCCGACACATGGGCGCGCGCCGTCCGCGGCGAGGCCGGTTTTCGAAGGGTCACCCGCTGCCGGGTCGAGTCGGTCTGCGACGTGGTAGGGGAGATTCCCGACTGGGATCCCCTGACCCTGGATTTCGTCGACGCCAAGGAGATCTACAACTGGAATGGCGCCTTCGTCATCCTGACCATGGCGGTCTGCCGGGAAGCCCTTGCCCATGCGGGCCTGCCGATGAACAAAGAGACCGGTCCGCGGACGGCGTGTCTCATCGGTTCGGCGATCAACGGCGCCGATGCCTTCCGGGCGGCCATGCTCCAGCTTCAGGAAAGGGGTCCCCTGAAGGTCAGCCCGTTTCTCCTCCCCAATCTCTGCGCTAATCTCCCTTCGGGGAAGGCGGGGATGCTTCTGGGCTTTACCGGGCCTATCTTTTCACCCCAGGGGGCCTGCGCCTCGGGCAACCATGCCATCGGCATCGGGGCCCGGATGATCCGGGACGGGGACTGCGATTTCGTCCTTGCCGGGGGGGTGGATACCCCCATTTTACCGGAGATCATTCACGGTTTCACGAATATGAATGCGACGATCAAAGTCCACCCGGAGGACCGGGCCTATGCCGATCCTTCCCAGGCCTCCCGACCCTTCAGCCATGACCGGCGCGGCTTCGTCCTTTCCGAAGGGGCCGGCGTCATCGTGCTTGCCGCCGAGGAAATGCTCTCCCGTCACGGGCTTCGGCCGCGGGCCGAGGTGATGGGGGTCGGCTGGACCTCCGATGCCTATCATTTCACCAAACCGAACCCGGAGACGATCATTCGGGGAATCCGCGAGGCCATCGGCGATGCGGGGCTCTCGCCTCAAGATATCCGGTACGTCAACGCCCACGGCACGTCCACGCCGAAGGGGGATCTGGTCGAGATCGATTGCCTGCGGGCGGTCTTCGGGAAACATCTGGAAAAGATTCCCGTCTCCTCGAACAAGTCCCAGATCGGCCATACCCTTGGGGCTGCGGCGGCCATCGAGGACGCCCTGGCCATCGAGGGGATGCAGCGGGGGATCATCCTGCCCACGATCAACCACCGTCCCGATCCTCGATTCCCGGATATCGACTGCGTTCCCAACGAGGCCAGGGAAAAGCGCCATGACATGGTCCTCTCGAACGCCTTCGGTTTCGGCGGAACCAACTGCTGCATCGTTTTTCGGGGGGCCTCGTAATGAAGCCGAAACCCTTCCGGCCGGAAATCTATCGCGATGGCGGGCGTTACTGGCGTGACGCGGCAACGGGATTCATCTGGCACCGCTGCCAAAACCGGACCCTCTACGCCGATACGGATCGCTCGTCCGTGGTCTATCATGCCAACTATCTGAAATATTTCGAGCTCGGCAGGGCGTCGCTGATGCGCGACGCGGCCTATCCGTACAAGGAGATCGAGGAGGGCGGCTACGTCTATCCGATCATCGATCTGGGCATCCAGTTCTATCATCCCCTCCATTATGACGATCCCATGTGGATCCATACCCGTCCGGCAGCGCTCGAACGGGTGCGGCTCCGGTTCGATTACATCATTACCCATGCCGAGACGGGCGTCGAGATCTGTCGCGGGTTTACCCAGCATTGTGCCTTGACTGCCAAAGGCGTTCCGGTGGCCATTGACCCCAAGACGGTGCAGCTATGGAAAGCCTTCCCCGGCCCGTTCGAAGTATGAAAATCCCCCTGACTGTCGCCATCCCCGATTATCTGCGGGATCATCGCTACGACGGGCGTATCGTCCTGCCCGCCGCGGAGGCCCTGCAGATCCTCGCCAAATCGCTTCCCGATGACCTTCACCGCTGTGATTCCCGCCTGCAGGAAGGAGGCGAATTTGCCCATCTTCTTTGCTTGGATCTGGACGCCGATACCTTCGGCGCTTTTCACGAGATTGCCTTTTCCCCCGACGGACGCCGGCTCTCCCGGCTGACGACCCTCCGCACCGGTCGGCAGGCACGGTGGACCCGCAGCATCGAACATGTTTCGGTATCCTTTTGCCCTATAGGAGGTAAGGAGGATGGAACCGGGGAAGAACTGGCGAGCGGCTTCGGGAATACGATCCCGGCTTCGCTCTCCCGGAAGAAGCACGATGACCCTGCGAATGGGGCCGATCCAGCTCAAAGCAAGGCGACAGAATCTCTGCGGGTTCATCCCCTGAGACTTGCCTCGCTCACGTCATTCCCACGTAGGCGGGAATCCAGGAAAGGAAACTGGATTCCGTGTCAGGCACGGAATGACATCCAGTATCCCATTTCTTACGGTGGGGCCGTTTATTGGAACGGCCCGGTTTTCACCTTTTCCAGCCGGCGCCTCTATGCCGATCTCGTTCCCTTCGGACCTGCCTATCATAACGTGGTGGGCGAAGTCTCTCTCACTGATGCCGTGGCGGCGGCAAGCGTCTCCGGCGGTGACTTCCCGGAAGCCTTCGGGCCGCTGGGCTCCCCTTTTCCCATCGATGCGGCGATGCACGTGGCCTGCGCCTGGGGTCAGAGGTACCGCAATTGCGTTGCCTTTCCGGTCGGATTCGACCGCCGGGAGGTGATCATCCCGACATCTGCCGGCGAAACCTATCGCTGCCGCGTTTTTCCCCTGCCGGATGAGGGAGCCGTCCTTCGCTTCGATATCGGGTTATTTGGTAAAGACGATCGGCCGGCAGAGATCGTACTGGGGCTTAGGATGCGCGACATCTCCGGCGGGAGGCTCAAGCCCCCCGCCTGGGTGAGGAAGGGGGTTTAGATGGGCCTGGCCGCGCTTTTCCTTCTGACCTATCTGACCGGATCGATCAACTTTGCCATCATCCTCCTGCGCCTGTTGGGCAAGGAGGATCCCCGAACGCAATTCAGCGGGAACGCGGGGACGACGAACGTCTATCGCCAGGCAGGGCGGGGCTGGGCGGCGGTCGTCCTCCTCCTCGATATCGGACGGGCCGTTGCCCTCGCGGCCCTGGCACTCGGCCTTCTGCCTCCCGCCTCTGTCCCCTGGATCGGATTCGCCCTTGTCGCGGGGAACCGTTTCCCCTGCTTCCACGGCTTCCGCGGCGGAAAAGGGGTTGCCGGTTATCTGGGGTTCACCCTTCTCATTTCCCCCTGGGCGGCGGCGCTGTCGTGCCTGATATGGGTCATCGTCCACCGGATCGTCCGCATCCCCTTCATCGCGTCCTTCTTCATGATCTCGATCCTTGGCGCGGGTGTGATCGCGGCAGGCGACGGGGAGACGGCGTCGATTGCCGGGACGCTGGCGACAGTTTTGCTGGTTGTCTTCAACCACAGGAAGAATATAGTCACACTCCTTGCGGAGAGGCGATGAAAGATGACCCATGAGGTCATTGCAAAAGTACCAATAAATTCCCTCCCCCCTGGCGGGGGAGGGTGAGGGTGGGGGGGAAAGAAAGAGGTCAGATTTACCATGCGCATCTCTCTTGTCCACCCGGCCGGGTCCAACTGGGTCCCCGGTAAAAAGGACATCACCGCGACGGCCAACCGGATGGCCCCCTTGGGGCTGCTCTCGATCGCGGCCTATCTCGAGCGCGAAGGCCACACGGTCCATGTCCACGATTGCCTGGGTCCCCGGGCCGTCGCCGAGGTGAAGGAAAACGCCCGCCTCATTCTCGGGACTCATCCGGAACTGGTGGGATTTTCCGCCACGACGTCGGGGTTTCTCGACGGCTGGGAGATGGCCGCGGCGATCAAGGCCGAATCGCCCGATGTCCGCACCGTCTTCGGCGGCGTCCACGTCTCCGCCCTGGGGAAAACGCTTCTTGAGGACTTTCCTCATATCGATTATCTCGTACCGGGGGAAGGCGAAGCGACGCTGGCGGAGCTCGCCGCCGGGGCAGATCCCGCCCGCATCGATGGGCTGATCTGGAAAAATGGGGAGAAGGCCGCCGTCAATCCCCCGCGGACGCCGCTTCCGGACCTGGATGCCCTGCCGTTTCCCGCCTATGAAAAGCTGCCCGGTTTTCCCCGGGGCTACAACCTGCCGCTTTTCAGTTACATCCGGTTCCCCGGCGCCACGATGATCACGAGCAGGGGCTGCCCCTATCAATGCTCCTACTGCGACCGTTCGGTGTTCAAAAGGGGGTACCGCTACAATTCGCCCGCCTATATTTACGATCACATGAAGCACCTGCGCACCCGTTTCGGCGTCCGCCACGTCAATATCTACGACGACCTCTTCACGGCGAACCGGCCTCGGATCGCCGAACTCTGCGGCCTGCTGACTGCGAATCCCCTGGGGGTTCAGTTCAACTGCGCGGTCCGCGTGGGTTACACCGACCGGGAGCTTCTCCGGATGCTCAGGGAGGCGGGATGCCTGATGGTGTCGCTCGGAATCGAGTCCGCCGATCCGGAGATGCTGCAGCGTCACAAGGCCGGCGTGACCCTGGAGGAAGTAAGGCAGACCGTGGAGATGATCAGGGCGGAGGGTCTGCGGGCCAAGGGGCTCTTCATGATGGGGCTCCCGGGGGAGACCGAGGAATCCATCCGCCGGACAAGCGATTTCGTCCTCTCGCTTGGGCTTGACGACATGAACATGTCAAAATTCACGCCGTTTCCCGGCGCCCCGCTCTGGATGACGATCCGGGAAGAGGGGAGCTTCGAGGAGGACTGGCGGCAGATGAACTGTCTCAATTTCGTCTTTCTCCCCCGGGGTATCGCCTCCCGGGAACGCCTCGACCGGCTCTACAACGAACACGTAAAGCGGTTTTACACCGACCCCGCCTGGCGCCGAAGATTCCGGGACCGCCTCTGGCAGCATCGCCACAGCCTCTGGCACATGGCCAGACACCTGCCCGATTTCATCGCCGCCCGCCGCCACTTCGAACCGGACCGGACCTGATACGCCTCCCGATCGATGCCATAATGATAAAATTTAAAAAAAACGGTATTGACAATTCGGATCGCCTTATGCCTAATGTTTAAAGTCTGGCGAAATTACCGGCGAAATAGGAATATATCATTCGTGAAGCCAAACCGACTAACAAAGAAAGGATAGGGATATGAAAAAATCGTTTATCATATTGCTGGCGTTCTCTTTTGTTTTGGGTATGATCCATCCTGCGGGGGCGGCGGAAAAATACCCTGTAAAACCAATCAACTTCATTGTTCCCATCGGATCGGGGTCGGACGGTGATCTCGCGGCAAGGCCGCTGGTGGCGAAGGCCTCGTCGGTACTGGGCCAGCCCGTTGTTGTCGTCAACAAACCCGGAGCGGGGAGTACCATCGGGTACTATCAGATTCACGATGCGAAGCCGGACGGATATACGATCGGCATGGGGACCGTCACTCTGGTCACCAGCAAGATACAGGGTTTGTTTCCGTATGATTATAATGATTTTACTCTGATGGGGACATTCTATCGCTGGCCGCCGATCATCGTTGCATCGACGAAAAGCAAGCGTCCCTTCAAGACGATGCAGGAGATTATCGCGTATGCAAAATCACATCCCGGAGAGATCTCTGTTGCCACGGCCGGGGTCGGGATGAGCCAGTGGATCGCTGCGATGGCTTTCCTTGACAGCACGGGGTTGAAATTTAATCCCATCCCCCAGGAAGGAGCGGGTGGCGTGACGGTAGCCCAGGTTGCGGGGGGGCATACCGATCTGGCCGTTTTGGGTGTCGGGTCGGCCAAGAGCCAGATCGAGGCGGGTAATATTCATCCCATTGCCGTGCTTGGATCCAAGCGGCTTCCAGGGAAACACAGTAATGTGCCGACGTTGAAAGAACTGGGGTATGACGTAACCTGGGAATCCTTTGGAATCGTGATCGGTCCGCCCAAGATTCCCAAGGAGGCTTTTGACCGATTGACGCAGGCCTTTGAGGTGGCTGCGAAGGACCCCGAGTACATCAAGTACCTTGAATCGCGAAGCTCCAATGAATTCTATTTGCCTCCGGACCAGATTGTCACGTTCTGCAACGGCTACTCGGCGATGGTAAAAAAGATCATGGGGAAAGCGGGCATTTTGAAGGGGAAGTAGTCGATCTTCCCCGGCGGCCCCTCCGTTCGGGAGGACCGCCGGAGAACAAGTCCAAGGAAATGCCGTGAATCGAGAAGGAAGGAACAGCGCCGAGTTGATCTTCAACATCGCATGGATCATCTTCGGGGGCATGATCATCGGGATGTCTCTGGAACTGGGTTTCGGCACGCTGAAAAATCCCGGAACAGGCCTGGTCCCCATGACGGCGGGTTTTGTCATTTTCGTTTCAGCGGCGTTGCTTCTCTTCTTCAGAGTGAAGAAAAAGGCGAGCAGGATGTTCTTCACCCGGCACGAGATCACCATCTATTTCCTCATGCTCCTGGTCTTCAGCGGCTGGATCGCGACCATGCCCGTCCTCGGTTACATTTTGGGGACATTTTTTTCCACCTATTGTTTTTCTAAGGTCATGCGGCTTTCGGGATGGTTGAAGCCGTTCCTCCTTTCATTGGGGACGACTCTTTTCTGCTATCTGCTATTCGACGTTTGGCTATATATGGACTTGCCACGCGGGATCCTGGGCTGAATCGGGAGAGGATCGCTCGGATGGAACAGTTATATAACGGGTTTGTTGCTTCACTGTCGTTCACCAATTTTTTTGCGTGCTTTATCGGGGTTCTTATCGGAACGATCATCGGCGTATTGCCGGGACTCGGTCCAACGGCAACCCTGACACTCATGCTTCCCTTTACGCTCAAGTATGCACCCGAAACAGGTCTGATCATGATGGCGGGCTGCTGGTTCGGGGCTCAATACGGTGGGTCGACCACATCTATTCTGGTCAATATACCCGGCGAATCGGCGAGCGTTGTCACCTGCATTGACGGATACCAGATGGCCAAAAAGGGAAGAGCCGGGGCCGCGCTGGCCGTTGTGGCGGCGGGCTCATTTATTGCCGGGACGATGGGCATCGTCGGGCTGCAGTTTTTTGCCCCCCTTCTGGGGAACTGGGCCTTATCGATGGGACCTCCGGAATACCTGGGATTTCTGGTCCTTGCTTTTCTGATTCTCACCGCGCTGTCCGGTGACTCACCCGTGAAAGGCTTCCTTATGCTCGGCATAGGGTTATGGATGAGCATGGTGGGTCTGTCTGCTATGGACAGCGTTCCGCGTTTCACATTCGGCTCCAGAAATCTAATGATGGGCATCGATTTCTTGCCATTGGCGGTTGGTCTTTTCGGGGTCACGGAGGTGTTGGTCACCGCGGCGGAGAAATATGTCCCGCCTGTCCTCGAAAAAATACGATTCAGAGACTTGTATCCGAACCGTGAGGAAATCAGACGATCGGTTGCCCCGGCGTTACGGGGATCCGTTCTCGGTTTTTTCGTCGGGTTGCTGCCGGGGCCCTGTGCCGTCATCTCTACTTTTCTCTCATATGCTGTCGAAAAGAAGATATCCAAAACTCCGGAGAAATTCGGAACAGGGATGATCGAAGGGGTGGTTGCACCCGAGTCGGCGAACAACAGCGCCGTCATGGGGGCGATGATTCCGCTCCTGACCCTGGGCATTCCCTTTTCGCCTTCCGCCGCGGTGATGATGGCGGCTTTGGAAATGCACAATGTCGACGTGGGTCCCCTTCTTTTTCAAAATTATTCGCAGATATTCTGGACGTTTATCGCTGCGATGTACATCGGAAATTTCATGCTTCTGGTTCTTAACCTGCCCCTTGTGGGGTTTTTTGCACGCATCGCCACCATCCGGCCTTTTTTACTTATGCCTTTTATCAGTATCATCTGCCTGCTGGGTGTGTACAGCGTCCGCAACTCTTTTTTTGATGTTTGGGTGATGATCGCAGCCGGCGCCGTCGGTGTTTTTTTTCGAAAATACGGTCATCCGGTGGCCCCTTTGATTATCGGGTTGGTGTTGGGACCCATGGTCGAGAACAACATCAGAAAGACACTGATGATGTTCAGGGGAGACTTCCTTTTAATTTTCGACAGGCCGCTCGCCCTGGTCTTTTTCGGTCTGGCCCTGGTCTTGGTGCTTTTCAAGCTCGGTTATCCCTACGTGTTTCGTTCCCCCGGAATGTTGCCAAAGGGTGACGGCGATTCGATGGAATGAAGGCGAACCGCCATGGCGGCTTGGATTCCGATCTGTTTGGAATGTTTCTAGCAGATGCTGGAGCGGGAGATGACCGCGGTCGCGATCATGCGACGTTCTTCACCTCGGCCTGAAGCAGGGCGAGGTTCGACGGATCGAGATGGATCTCGCCGCGATGGGTCTTGCGCGCGACTTCGCACACCGCGTGGTTGTATGGCGTGGCGATCCCGAGCCTTGCGCCCTCAAGAACCACTCGGCCATTGATGTATTCGATCTCGCTGCGCCGCCCTTTGGCGTGGTCCTGCGCCGCATGGGTGCGGGCATTGGGGCCGACGTCGTGGACCATCTTGCGCATCACCGTTGTAATCGCCTCGTCGCTGTCTTTGGAAATCTGTTCGCTGGTCAGTCCGAACAAAGGCTCGATCCGGTGGCCGAGCGCCTCGCCGACGGTGAAGGATTCCTTGCCGACCTCGACGGAGAATTCGAACATACCCGGCAGCTTGACTGCTTCCCAGTTCTTCAGGCCCAGGGATGAGAAAGGGCAGGTCATCGAATTGGCGATCAGCTTGGTCCATTTCGCGCCGTAGATATTGTCGGTCGTATCGCACTTGCCGACATGCTTGAGGAGCGCCTGCACCTCAAGGAGTCTTGCCGTCGTTGAGCCATCGAGCTCACCAGCGGAAAACCACGTGCCGGTCGGCACCGTATTGCGTTGGACAATGCCCGGCGTGAAAATCTCGCAGGAAAGCTCGACAACGCAGCCCATGGTGCGCTCACGACCGACCATCTCGGCGTTGGCATCGTCGTTGAATCCGTTCTGCAGACCGACCAGAACACCATCCGCTTTCAGGTAGCCGGCAATGTACTTCGCCATCCACTGCGTGTCGTAGGACTTCACGGTGATGAAGGCGATGTCGAACTCGGGATTGAAGGTGGCGAACTCGCACAGGTGATTGGCTTTCACCGGGACCGTGTAGTCCTCCTCCTTGGTGACGATGCGAAGACCGTTCGCCTTCATCGCATCAATATGCTGGGGCCACTGGTCGACGATCGTCACGTCGCAGCCAGCCCTCGTCATCGATGCCGCCACGCATGATCCGATCGCACCGGCACCGACAACTGCAATCTTCCTATCCATTCTCATTCACCCCGTGAGATGGCGTTGTCCGTGATAAGACATTGCTTTCCGACGGGGCGGAGTATATGGGGGCTGTTTTTTGTTGTCAAGGGATTTTTACATCGAAAAGCGGAGGGTTAAGAAGTCGCTTGTCAGAGGGGATACATTGTATCATCGCCGAGCCATGAAGGGGCCTTTTCAAACCGATCTGGAATCCGCCAAATAACGGAACCCGTCATGAAGCGACAATGGCCTGCGCAACCATAACTCGGACAGAGGGTGAGGGGCGCATCGAAAAAAGAACACTTCCTTGCCCCGTGATGACCGCACGCCGATTATCACGATGACCCTTCGCGGGGTTTCATCGGATCATTGCGCAGATGCTTCTCATAGAGGGCGTGGATTTCGCCGATCAGCGGGGAAAGGCGAA
>MICN01000107.1 GCA_001829875.1 Syntrophus sp. GWC2_56_31 | reverse complement strand
CGTGAACGATGCCGTGAAGGTGGCGATGATCAAACGGCTCATTCCCGCAGCGGCGGCATAGGTTTCAGGTCGGGCAACGTTCGTAAAAAACGATGTGCCAAGAAGGATTGTGTTGGCGCGGCTAGACAACCTATGCCATGTCATGGAGGGTTAGCTCTCTGTCAGAGATCATTGAAGATATGAAATCTGCAAGAGTTCGTGATCGCCGTGTCCACATGGCGAATGAAAGAACATTTCTTGCGTGGTAAGCAGCATCTGATTATAATGAAATATTCATTGACTTTCAAACAATATTGGGGTTATGTCTCAGGTGTAATTTATTCAATATAATCCGAAGTATGGTGAACGGCTGGCCCGGGAGGATTAGATTATATGCATACTCACCCCGTATCTCACCTGATGTATGGGGTTAGAGCTTTACGGTATGTAACTCATCTCATTGTTACCCTCATCTTCTGCTGTATGCCATCTGAAATGCACACGTAAATAACGCAGATTCGCTTATTGGGAACTTATGTTTTACGTGGGGCAATGGTTCCGGTTCCTTTGGGTTGATCGATTGGAGGAAACCCATGAATCACTTCTTTTTTTATAGCCTTCGCGGTCGTTTAATATTCGTTCTTCTCCTGGCGGTGATCCCGGCTTTAGTGCTGCTATTGTATACAGCCTCGGAAGAACGCAGTCGTGAAATCGCCGAGTTTGAGGATAACGCGGTGCGTCTTGCGTCTATCATAGCCATTCAGGAAGATCAATTGATCAATACTACACGTCAGCTTCTGATCGCTCTCTCGCATTTCCCTAGCGTGATCGATGGCAATTCAGCCGAGTGCAATCAATTGTTTTCCACCCTGAGAGAAAAGTATTACCAGCGCTATGCCAATCTCGGAACGGTCAAATCGAATGGCGATGTGGTCTGCAGCGCCTTACCCTTAGCCGGCCCTCTCAATATTGTCGATCGCCAATACTTTAAAAATGCCATCAAGACGCGGGATTTCTCCATGGGCGATTACCAGATTGGCCGTGTCACCGGCAAGCCTTCTGTTAATTTTGGTTATCCTGTCATCGATAAAAGGGGCAATATAAACGGCGTGGTTTTTACGGCAATGGATTTGGAATGGCTGAACAGATTTGAAATCGAAGTGACATCACAATTGCCAAAAGATTCATCTCTCACCAAGATTGATAGCAAGGGTATTATATTAGCCCATCAAAACGGCCACAAGGAACTTTTGGGAAAGCCTTTTCCGATAAAGCCCATTCTGGAGGCAATCAAGACCCAGGACAAAGGTACCGTTAAGGCCATAGACAGTGACGGTATACTGCGCATTTACGCTTTTGGACCGCTGCACAGTAAAATGGCATCCGGTAAAATGTACGTGATCTTGGGCATACCAGAAGAAGTTGCTTTTTCTGAGATTAACCATATCCTCACGCGTAACCTGTCCCTGATGGGGTTGGTGGCGCTGCTCGTGTTCGCTGCGGTTTGGATAGGCAGCGACAGGCTAATTATGCGCCCGGTGAATGCACTGGTAGACGCGACCCGGCGCTTGAGCGGCGGTGACCTTGCTGCGCGCAGCGGCTTTCCCCACAGGCGAGGAGAAATAGGCCAACTGTCCAACATCTTCGACGAGATGGCGGAGACTCTGCAGAGACGGGAGGAAGAGCGAAAACAGGCGGAAAAGGCATTGCAGCGGAGCGAACAACAACTCCGTCTCGTCACGGATTCCCTGCCGGTGCTCATTGCCTATGTTGATTCCGAACAGCGCTACCGCTTCAATAACGAGGCATATGAAGAATGGTTCGGTCGACCCCGCGCTGAAATCTACGGGTCTCATATCCGTGAGCTTATGGGTGAGGAGGCTTATCTGGCCATTCAGAAATACGTAAAGGCTGCATTGGCGGGACAGGAGACCCGTTATGAAAGTGAGCGGCTTTTAAAAGATGGAAAGCTGCACGATGTCAGCGCCATTTATGTCCCCCATTTCGGAGAACACGGTGAAGTTCTGGGATATTTTGCATTAGTCACCGACATAACCGAGCGTAAAAGAGCCGAAGAGCGGATTACCGGTCAATTGAGGCAACTTGCCGCCCTGCGGACCATTGACATGGCAATAACAGCCACCCTAGACCTGCGCGTCACACTGAGTATTCTTCTTGAACAGGTGACCGGCATTTTATTGTCGGATGCAGCTTCGGTTCTGCTCCTTAATCCGTACACCCAAATGCTTGAATACGTTGCAAGCCGTGGCTTCTTAACTGCTGCCCTGCAGCATACAGAACTGCGAATCGGAGAGAGCCATGCGGGCCGCGCCGCATTAGAATGCCATATCGTCAACATACCGGACCTTAAAGAAAACCCCGGATCTCTTACGCGTGCCCATCTTTTAGCCGACGAGGGATTCATAACTTATTACGGCGTACCGCTCATCGCCAAGGGGAAAGTAAGGGGTGTCCTTGAAATATTCCATCGCACTTCGCTTGTCCGCAATCAGGAATGGCTGGAATTTCTTGAAGCACTGGCAGCGCAGGCGGCGATTGCAATAGACAACGCATCACTTTTCAATGACTTACAACGTTCGAATATTGAACTCATCCGTGCCTATGATGCTACACTTGAGGGCTGGTCACGGGCGCTGGATCATAGGGACAAAGAGACGGAGGGCCATTCCCAGCGTGTGACAAAACTGACAATACAAGTTAGCCGCGCAATAGGGATGAGTGATGAAGAACTGTTGCATGTACGCAGAGGCGCCCTCCTTCATGACATAGGCAAACTTGGAGTACCTGACAATATACTTCTCAAACCCGGCAAGCTGACAGAGGAAGAATGGGTCATAATGAAGAAGCATCCGGTTATATCGCATGAAATACTCTCGCCTATTTCTTTTCTCAGGCAGGCTTTGGATATCCCCTACTGTCACCATGAAAAATGGGACGGCACGGGCTACCCGCGCGGACTAAAGGGAGAACACATTCCATTGGCAGCAAGGATCTTTTCGATTGTCGACGTCTGGGATGCGCTGTGCTCGGATCGCCCATACCGCCCTGCATGGCCGGAAGAGAAAGTCCTTGAATATATCAAGGAGCAGATCGATAAGCAGTTTGACCCGAAGGTGGTGGAGGTATTCCTGGAACTCATGGATGGACAAAAACGGGGCGACCTGTCACCGACGAGTTGATCAAATATTGAGTTATAGTTCTGCTGCTTTCATGAGTGCTTTACCCGTAATCTTTAGTCCTTACACCATGGTAGTTCTGAGAACACAAGGACAAGAAGCAGGAGACTCCCGCCGCCCTTGGCCTTCTCGACGATCTTCACGAAATCGTCCACATCCTTGACCGGCTTCCGGTTGACCGCCCGGATGACGTCGCCGGGTCGGATCGGCTATGCCGTTCGCCCTGCGGATCAGGGCCTGCACACGGGCCAGAAGCTCCGAGAAGGCAAACGGTTTCGTCAGATAGTCGTCTCCCCCGGTCTCCAGCCCCTTCACCCGGTCGTCCACCGAACCTTTCGCGCTCAGAATCAGGACGGGGGTGTTCACCTTTTCGGCGCGCATCTCCCTGATCAACGCCAAGCCGTTCCTCCGGGGCAGCATGAGATCGATGACAGCGGCATCGTAAGGTTCCGTCAGGGCGAGGCTTAGACCTTCCTCGCCGTCCGGGGCGTGGTCCACGGCATACCCCGCCGATCTCAACCCCTTGACGATGACGATATGATTCTCGGTCCAATCTTTAATTGCGCAACCGGACCGGATTGTGATAGGCATGGATATCACGGATAGTCTCTTGCGGATCAATCCCGAAATCCCCTATGGTGATTTTTCCGCATGCAACGATCCGAAAGAGAGGAACAGAGACCCATGTTTGTACTGGGAAATTTTATCGCCGCGGTGGCGCGGATCATCGATGCAGCGCTGACCATCTACATGTGGATCATCATCATCCGGGCAGTGCTCTCCTGGGTGAATCCCGATCCCTACAACCCGATCGTCCGCCTACTCTATCGGGTCACCGAACCGGTCATGGCGCTTGTCCGGCGCTGGATTCCCCTGAGGGGGATGGGCATCGATTTTTCACCCATCATTATCCTGCTTGCGATCGTCTTTCTCCAAAGCTTCCTCGTGAAGAGCCTGATGGAGCTCGCCTATACGCTCAGGTGACCGCTATGGCTGACGGCTACGTAAAAAGTCCGGATGCTGCGTTGCGCTTCATCCCTCGTCGTTGCGGCGTACGGCAAAGTACGCCTCACTCCTCGGATTTCGCGCGCCTTGCCTGCGGCCTTTTTACGAAGCCGTTCAAAATTAGGGAACTCGATCATTCTTTAAGGGGTTGTCATGGCTGCATCATCGATACCCATTCGTGATACATCCGATGGCGCCACTTTCCGTATCCGGGTCGTCCCGAGGGCATCGCGAAGCGAGGCGGCGGGCATCCAGGGCGACGCCCTGAAACTCTGGGTCACCGCGGCCCCCACGGAGGGAAAGGCCAACGACGAGTGCATCCGCCTCCTCGCTAAAATACTCGGCGTGAAAAAGGCGCAGGTGACGATCATTGCCGGACATACAGCCCGGACGAAGACCGTCGCCGTTGAGGGGGTCAGGGCTGGGTCGGTCGCCGCAATCCTTTCTCGGTCATAAAAGGGTTAAGGAAAGAGGGAATAAACCCGATAAAAAAGTAGAAAGACCGGATATCCCATATTCTGTCATTCCTGCGAAGGTGGGAATCCAGTAAACTCGAGCGGTTCTGGACCCCGGCTTTCGCTGGGGTGACGGTTCGGGACTTTTTGCGAAACCGTCACAGGATGTCTGATGGAAGAGGAAAACCCTTCTGAGAACACACGGGTTGTCCGGGCGGCCGGCGTCGTCGGGGTCGCCACGATGCTCTCCCGCATCTTCGGCTTCATCCGGGACATGGTCGTGGCCGGCTTCTTCGGCGCAGGGCTGACAACCGACGCATTTTTCGTCGCATTTCGGATACCGAACCTTCTCCGGCGTCTCCTCGCCGAGGGGTCGTTGACCGTCTCCTTTGTCCCCGTCTTCACCGAATACCTGCGGAACAAAACCCGCGAGGAAGCCCTGGAACTCGCGAACGTCACCTGCACGGCCCTGTCGATCCTCCTTGTTTTTGTCTCGATCATGGGGGTCGCCTTCTCCCCGCTCATCGTGACGGTCATGGCGCCCGGTTTTGCCAAGGCGCCCGCCCAGTACGACCTCGCCGTCTTCCTTACACGGCTCATGTTTCCTTACATCCTGCTCATCTCCCTCGTCGCCCTCTCCATGGGGATCCTCAATTCGCTCCGGCATTTCGCCGCGCCCGCCCTCTCGCCGGTCGTCCTCAATCTCTCGATGATCCTCGCCACACTGACGCTGCGGGATTTCTTCCAGGAACCGATTGTCGCCCTGGCCGCGGGGGTCATGGCAGGCGGCATCCTCCAGCTCGTCATGCAGTGGCCGTTCCTCGTCAAAATGGGGGTCCGGCTAAAACCCGATTTCCATCTCCGCCATCCCGGAGTGAAGCGGATAGGCCTGCTGATGCTTCCCGCGGCTTTCGGCGCGGCGATCTACCAGATCAACGTCTTCATCGGAACGATTTTGGCGTCGCTGCTGCCCACGGGAAGCGTCTCCTACCTCTACTACGCCGACCGGATTGTCGAACTTCCCCTCGGGGTATTCGCCATCGCCGTGGGAACCGCGACGCTCCCCAGTTTTTCGGAACAGGTCACCCTCGGAAAGACCGGGGAACTCAAGCGGACGATCGCCTTCTCGCTCAGGCTGATTCTCTTCATCGCGATCCCGGCGACCGTCGCCATGATCGCGCTGAGAGGCCCTATCATCTCGGTCCTGTTCCAGCGGGGCGAGTTCGGCATCCAGGCGGCGACGCTCACGGCGCAGGCGCTTCTCTTTTACGCCGCCGGCCTCTGGGCCTTTTCCGTCATCCGGATCATCGTCGCCGTATTTTTTGCCTTGCAGGACACCCGCACCCCCATGAAGGCGGCGATCGTTGCCCTGATCGTCAACGCCCTCTTCAGCGTCGCCCTGATGTTCCCCCTGCAGCACGGAGGGATTGCGCTCGCCACATCCATCGCCTCGGCCGTGAACGTCGGAATTCTCTGGGTGATCCTGAAGCGGCGTGTCGGACCCATCCTCGATGCGGAGTTTTATCGTTCCTTCGGCAAAACCCTGATTGCATCGCTGGTCATGGGGGGAATGATCCTCGCCGTCGAGATGATCACCCCCTGGCAACCCTCCGGCCCGTTCAAGGCGAGGCTGATTTACCTCGCAGTGAGCGTTGTCGGGGGAGGCGCTGTTTTTTTCGCGGCCGCCTTCCTCCTGAAGAGCCCGGAGACCGAGATCATGCTGCGGTCCGTCCGCCGCCGGATCAAACCCAGAAATTATCCCCGATGACCTCGTAAAAAGTCATCACCCCGGCGAAAGCCGGGGTCCAGCGCTTTTGTAGCCATCTGTATTTCTGGATACCGGTCTTCGCCGGTATGACGCTGCGGGTAAATTTTTCACTTTTACGGGGTCGTCATCCTTGACCGGGAGTGAAAACCGCAA
>MICN01000106.1 GCA_001829875.1 Syntrophus sp. GWC2_56_31 | reverse complement strand
GACGAAAAAATCAAGATCCTGATGTTCCTCGGATTTTCGGAGGTCCAAACGCATATGGTCCTGGAGGGCTTTCCCGAAAGCGGCGGCCTCAAAAGGCCCATCTTCTGCGCGTTGACCGACCAGAACCAGCGCTGGCCGCTTCGCGGGCTGATCGAACACCTCGTGGAGGAACACCGGCAGTGGACCGGTAAAGGGGCCTGAGGCCGCGGATCGGGAAGACCCGCCGGGGAAACGTTGCCGGTGGGGGAAAGGAAAAGAGGGGATGGATCACACTGTGGAAAGGCCCGAGGACCTGGGGAGCGAGGAGCTGGCCCGCCTCGCGGTGGATTTCTTTCACCGGACGATCGTCCATCATACCCTCTGGTTCGCCGAGGTGGAACACCAGACGGGGAGGGCAAAGGCCCTCGACGTGATGGGGTCGGTCTGGGAGAGGAGCTATGGCGTCCAGTTGAAACGGCTCTCCGAGGCCCTTGGTTTCGAGCTGGAAAACGGCGTCCCTAAAGCGCTCCTGGCGATGCCGAAGGAGAAGCTCCTTCGCCTGCTCGGTGATCTGGGACGGAACTGGCTCGCCGGCGACGGGATCTGGTTCCAGGCGGTCGAGGCCCGCGACGGGATCTGGGACGCCAAGCGCTGCAACGACTCCTGCTGGACGCGCTTTTCCCCCTTCGAGGCCTGGTCGATCCGGCGGTTCCTGGAGCTGCCGGAGGCAGCCGGCCTTGCCGGGCTGAAGCGGGCCCTGGGTTTCCGCCTCTATGCCGGGATCAACATCCAGACGATCCGCGAGGAGAGCCCCGAGAGCCTGGTCTTCGAGATGAACAACTGCCGCGTCCAGGCGGCTCGAAAGCATAAAGGGCTCGCCGATTATCCCTGCAAGTCGGGGGGGCTTGTCGAGTACCGCGGATTTGCCGAAACGATCGACCCCCGGATCCGGACCTCCTGCATCGCCTGCCCGCCGGACGAACACCCCGCAGAGTGGTTCTGCGCCTGGCGCTTCACATTGGCTTAGGCGACCTGAGGATCCTGTTTCAATATTCTTCTCAGGAGCTTCCCCGCCGGATCTCTGGGAATTTCATTGCGAAGGAGAATCGCTTTCGGTAACCGGTAATCGGGCAGGTTTTCTTTGCAATATTCGAGGAGCTCCTTCTTGTCTGCCTGAATACCCTCCTTCAAAGCGATTACCGCAATAATGGCCTGTCCTTTCACCCGGTCGGGAATGCCTATCACTGCCGCATCCTTGATCTTGGGATGCCGCTTCAGAACCTCTTCGATCTGGCCGGGGTAGACGTTGAATCCATTGGAAATAATCAAATCATCCTTCCGGTCTACAAGGGTGAAGTACCCCTCCTTATCCATGCGGGCCATGTCGCCGGTGTAGAGCCAGCCGCCGCGCAAGACTGCCGCTGTAAGCTCATCGTTATTCCAATATCCCTGCATGATCTGGGGCCCTTTGACCACCAGCTCGCCAACCTCACCGACATTGCATTCCTTCTGCCCCGTTTTCACATCCATGATTTTCACATCCGTGTCCGGAAGGGGCAACCCGATCGATCCCCGGGGGGCGCCGTGGGGGTAAGGCGTGATATGCGTGGCCGACGAGGCCTCGGACAGACCGTAGGCTTCCATGATTTTTCTTCCGGTGAGTTCTTCAAACCTGTCGTGGACCGATTTCGGGAGAGGCGCCCCTCCGCTGCTTGCCACCCGAATGGATGAGAACTGGGTCTTGGCAACCTCAGGAGGAATCGACATGACAGCGCTCCACAGGCTGGGCACGGCCGGAAAAGAGATGGGTCTGTAGGTTTCCAGCATCTTCACCAGAGAGAGGATATCCATGAAGTCCATCCGGGGAAGAAGGATCATTCGATACCCCTTGAGGACGGAAATCAGGAGGCAGGCCGACATCCCGAAGACGTGGAAAAAAGGGATGACGCACATCACAGCGGCATTGCCGGCATCCTCTATCCCCATCCAGGCATCGGATTGGAGCACGCTGGCCACAATATTAGCATGGGTCAGGGTTGCCGCTTTGGGTGCACCGGTGGAGCCGCTCGTATACTGAAGCACGGCGATATCTGCCGGAGAAATCTCCACGACCGGCTCCGCCGCGGTTTCAGCCGAAGCAAGCATTTCGAGGAAGATCTGGGGCTTAGGCATTCCCTCTTCCACGGGTATTTTCTTTTCCAGCCCGAAAACGGAATGGAGAATAACCGTTTTAACCCCGGTATTTTTTACCACGCTGTAGAGATTCTGGGCGAAAATATCCAGCGTAACGACCGCTTTTGCACCCGAATTGTTCAAACAGCGTGTGAGTTCGTCTCCCTGAATTCCAACGCTGAGGTTTGCCACAATGATCCCAAGTTTTAGGGCAGCAAAAAATGCGATGACATAGGTGGGGGAGTTCACCAGGATAAAAGCCATCCTGTCCCCTTTGGTCACCCCGGCCTTCTGGAGAATAAGGGCGAATTTGTTCACCTTCGAATTGAGGTCCCGGTAAGACGTATCGGTATCGTTGAAAGTGAAAGCGATATCGTCCGGGTGTTTGGCAACGCTGTCCGTCAGGAAACGGTGGATGGGAATCTCCGGATAAGCAATGGTATGGGGAACATGTTTCGCGTAATGATCGAGCCAAGGTTTTTTCATATACATGACCCCTGTGATGATGAACCGTTGTCCGCGTCGGGTAACCCGATCCGGCTGTCGAGGCGCAGGAGCAGGACGATCAGGGAGACGGCGAGGCAGGCGATCCCCACCCCCACAATGATCCGGGAAACGGGAAAGAGGCTGATCAGATAGAAGGCCGTGGCGTTTGTTCCGGCGAAGGAGCCGACCGTGGAGATGAACAGGACCATGCCCGCAGTGAGCCCCGACTGCCGCTGCAAGGCGGTGGTGATCCCGATGATGTAAGGGGAGACCATCGCCATGATCGAGATCGGGACGAGGAAGATCACATTCATGGCGGCGAGCGACCCGAGTCGGACATCGACGATATTCTCCGAAATGAATTCGCAGACCGGCTGGTAGATGACCGGGATCATCAACACCCAGAGGGAGCAGACCACAAGGAAGGCGGCCAGCACCGAGATTCGCGGGAATCGGCGCGAAAGCCAGCCGCCCATGACGTAGCCCACAGAGAAGTGGACCATGAACGAGCTGATGATGCTTCCCCAGATGTAGATGGAGCCCCCGAAGTAGGGGGACATCAGGTTCGAGGAGAGGATCTCCAAGCTCATCACCGCCGCACCGAACGAGACCAGCAGCAGGATGAATCCGGCGTAAACGATCGGCATGCGCATGCCTCCTATTTCTTCTGCATGATGAGCAGGTTTGCCGGGTTGTAGTCGTCCGTCAGTATCGGGGCCTTTTTGACGGCCACCGAAACCTTGCACTTGCCTACCTGGGCGAAAAGGTCGATCCTGCCGATCTTTCCGCCCAGGCGCTGCGCCTGCTTTTTGAGCCCTGGGGGATCCGTGGCGGGGCGGTCGGAGGCAACGATGATGCAGCTCCCGCTTCTTTGTCCCTCGAAGACGAAGACCTTTGCAAAGACCGACCGCATGGTGGCGATCTGGGCATCGTAGAGTCTGTTGCCGCAAAAGAGGTTCTGGACGACGATCCCTCCGTCCGTCAGGCGCGACCGGACCAGCATGAGGAACTCTTTCGTCGCCATGTGGGCGGGAATGTAGTCGGAATTGAAGGCGTCGAGCCAGATCTGGTCATAGCGCTCCCGACTTTTCTTCAGAAACTGGCGTCCGTCGTCGATCGAGAGCGTCTGACCGGCCGGGATGCTGAAGCCGAAATACTTTGCCGCCAGCTTTTCCACAAGGGGGTCGACCTCGACCGTATGGAGCCTGACCTGCGGGAGGTGCATCCTGAAGACCGTCGGGATGTAGCCTCCGCCGAGGCCGATCAGGCAGACCGACTTCGCATCCGGTCGGAAGAGAAAACCGGCGAACATCATCGCGGTGTATTCGAAAACGGAGGCATCGGGCTTCTCGAGATCGAGGCAGGTCTGGCGCAGGTCGCGCTGGCGTCCAAAAATCATGCACCGCTCCATGCCCTCCTGGCGGACGGTGATGTGGTGGTAGATGGAGTCACTCTCGTAGAGGATCTGACTGCCTGTGGCTGCCATCGCCTGGGCCGTAGGGAAAAACAAGAGAAGGGCGAGAAAGATCATGCCCGTTTTTGTATTGCCTTTCATCACACCTTTCTTTCTGTAACCCAAAAAGCGGGGTGAATCTGTTAGCGTTAATCCTCTCCGGCGGTCTTGGTCCTTGTAAGCGATGTCGGGAAATATTTCAACACCATTTTCTTGACCTTTCCTGTTTCCGGGGTTGAACAATCATGGGAATCGCGATAGAAGGGAGCTGTTCCGGAATGCCGGGAGCATGAGGAAAAAGGAGCCGGGAATGGCGGAGGGTGGCGTCATTATGGACAGCGCGATGGACTTTGCCGGGTCTGTTGTCGGAATGGCGGCGCCCCGCGAGGTCATCGAGGCCCTCTGCCTGATCTCTGTCGGGTATGTTGGATTCGACGGCCGCCTGCACGAGGGTCAGCTCGTCGTTCATCGGGAGCTGGCATCGGATCTGGAAGCTATTTTCGTCCTGATGGAAATGTTGAAATTCCCCGTCACCGGGGCGATTCCTGTCGCCCGGTATGGTTGGTCCGATGCAGCGTCGATGGCCGCTGACAACACATCGGCCTTCAATTATCGCAGGATTGCAGGGACGAACCAGCTTTCCAGCCATGCAAATGGACGGGCGCTCGACATCAACCCACGGCGGAATCCAGCTGTCCATCCGGACGGCCGGATCATCCCCGCCGGAGCCGCCTACCGGCCGGGCACCCCGGGGACGTTCACCGGCGAGCATCCGATAGTTGGCGCTTTGCTCGAGCGGGGTTGGCGCTGGGGCGGGCATTTTGAGCATATAAGGGATTACCACCACTTTGAGAAATAGGAATGTGAAGCGGCCTTGAGAAAAGAGGAATCGTAGCGATGGAAGAACCGAAGATCAAAGTGGGAATCTGCGACGGTTATCCCGAAATCCGGGGGCGTCTGAACGGTGTGTACCGGACGAACGGGTTGTCGCTCACCGGTGAATTCACCGCCCGTCCGCGGGAGGGCGCCGTAGTTCTTTACGATGCATTCGGCCGGGAGATCCTCCGTTCCCCGATGATCCACCTGATCGCGGGAGGCAGGGAGACCTTTACCCTTCACGAGGTGACGATCGGCGTCCGGTTCCACTGGGAGCGCAGGGAGGAGCAGACCTTTTCCGGGGACCTGATGTTCCTGCCTTCGGGGCAGGGGACCCTTGTCGCCGTCAACGAGGTCTCCGTGGAGGAGTACCTCATGAGCGTCGTCGCATCGGAAATGAGCGGCGAGGCGCCTTTTGAGTTTCTCAAGGCCCACGCGATCGCCTCGCGGAGCTGGCTGGTCGCTATGCTTCGTCGCAGCAGCGACATGAAGGGTGTTGGGCGGGAGACCGAGATCCGACGGGAAGGGGAGGTTGTCCGCTGGTACGATCGCGAGGATCACTCCCTTTTTGATGTCTGCGCCGACGATCACTGCCAGCGATATCAGGGGATCACCGGCAGGGCGTCCGGGAGGGCGGCGGAGGCCGTCAGAGGGACGCGGGGCGTTTTCCTGATTCACGAAGGCGCCATCTGCGACGCCCGATACCACAAGTCATGCGGCGGTCTGACCGAGAATTTCGCAACCTGCTGGGAAGATAAACCGGTTCGCTATCTCTCCCACGTTTCCGACTCCGCACGGCCATACGCCCCGCTCAGGACGGAAAAGGACGCGGAGCGCTGGATACTCTCCTGCCCCGATGTATTCTGTCGCACCCAGGATCAGGACCTCCTCCGGCGGATCCTTCCTGCATCCGACAGGGGGACGATCGATTTCTCCCGCTGGCAGGTGAGCTACGGAAGGGAAGAACTGGAGGCGATGCTTCGGGAAAAATCGGGGATCGACTTTGGCGTCCTGCATGATCTCGTTCCGCTGGAGAGGGGCCCATCCGGACGGATCCGCCTGCTTCGCATCGCGGGTTCGAAGGCAAGGCTTGCCGTGGGAAAGGAATTGGAGATTCGCCGCTGGCTCTCGCCGAGTCACCTATACAGCAGCGCCTTCATCGTATCGGCGACCCGGGATCCTTCCGGGATACCAGTGCGCTTCACCCTGTTCGGGGCGGGATGGGGACACGGCGTCGGTCTGTGCCAGATCGGGGCTGCGGTGATGGCCGAGAAAGGGTACCAGGACGAAGAGATCCTCCGGCACTACTTCCCGGGGACGGCCCTGGTAAAACGTTACTGATTCATGGAGTGTCGCCGGTGAATATCCCGAAAATCAAAACCGCCTTTATCCCCGGGGCGGGGCGGGGAATGCGCCTCCGCCCCCTGACCGAGAAACGTCCCAAACCGCTCCTTCCCGTCGTCGGCCGTCCCCTGATCACCTTCGCGATGGACCATTGCCTAACGGTCGGGATCGAGAGGTTCATCGTCAACACCCACCACTGTCCCGCCGCCTACGATGAGGCGTTCCCCGAGCGAAGCTGGCGGGGAGTGCCGATCGTCTTCCGCCATGAGCCGATCCTCCTGGATACCGCCGGAGGACTGAAGAACATCGAGGATCTCCTCACCGAAGATGAAACGATCCTCGTTTACAACGGCGACATCCTTTCCGATCTTCCCCTCGGGCTGCTCTTCGAGGGCCATGCGGCGAGCGGCCGGGAAGTCACTCTCGCCCTCAGGAGCGAAGGCCCGCTCAGGAATGTCGCCCTCGATGCGGACGGCGTGATCTGCGATCTGCGGGGGCTTCTGGGGAATCCCGGGCTCCGGCGCTGCCTGTTCACGGGAATCTACGCGGTGGAGAAGGATTTTCTCCGGCGGCTCGAGCGGGATAAGGTCGAATCGGTTGTTCCGGTTTTCGTGGAGATGATCCGGGAGGTTCCCGGTTCTGTCGGTTCCGTGATCATCGACGAGGGCGGCTGGGAGGACATCGGCGATCCGGTGGCATACGGGCGGATCAAGGCTTCGGGACCCAGGCTCTGTTATGGCAGGGGTGAAGGGGAGCAGCCGGCGAGTGCAGATCGATCCGGAAGCGGGGGGGATGGGGAGGCAAGGGCGTTCATCCGTACCGTTCTCGGCCTGTCGGCGGACGTCGACATTTCCCTAGTCCCCGTCGGGCGGGGCGGATCGAACCGCGACTATTTCAGTGTTGCCACTCCCGGACGCGATTCCCTCATCTTCATGCGCTACGGACGGTCGCGCGAGGAGAACAACTACTATGCCGAGATCGCGGGTTTCCTCCGGGAAATCGGCATCGCCGTTCCGTCGATCCTCGGCCACGCCCCGGATCGAGGACTGCTCGCGATGGAAGATCTCGGCGCCGAGGACCTCTTTTCCTTCCGGGACGCCCCCTGGGATCTCCGCCGCCCCTTTTATGAAAAGACGCTGGAGGTTGTTCTGAAACTGCATGCATTTCCGTCGGAGCTTTTCCCTGCGGTCGGCGTCCGTTTGATGTCCGGCTTCAGTCGGGAACTCTACAAGTGGGAGCGGGACTACTTCCGGGAGCACTGCGTCATGAAAGCGTGCGACGTTCGCCTCACAAAAGGGGAAGAGGAGGCGTTGGAAAGGGAACTGGAGATCCTTGTACGGCGTCTCCTGGAGACGCCCCCCATTCTCGTGCACCGGGATCTCCAATCCCAAAACGTCATGATCCGAAAAGGAGAACCGTTCCTCATCGATTTTCAGGGGATGCGCTTCGGGAGTCCCTTCTATGACCTGGGATCGCTCCTCTATGATCCCTACGTCGACCTTCGTGAGGAAGAACGCGAGATCCTTCTGCGTTACTACTTTGACCGTTCCCGTTCGGCGTCAAGTTGGGAGGAATTCAGCGAACTCTTTCTCCTCGCCTCGGCCCAGCGCCTGATGCAGGTCCTCGGGGCGTTCGGTTTTCTCGGCCTCGAACGGGGCAAACCCCATTTTCTCGCGCACCTCCCGACCGCCCTGGATCGCCTGATCAATGTTACCCGCCGCGCAGGCACCCTTCCGCAACTCCACGCCCTTGCGCGCCGCTGTCGCGCCTCCGTGGGAACATAGGAAAGTCAGTGCGGTAGGACTGCAGTCCACTTTCTTCTCAAGCAATTATTGACTGATTTGGAAATGTATGCAAGATTACAAGTGTAATAAGTATTTCTACGAACTTGCCCAGACACCCTTGATCGTGAACCGCCTCAGGACGAAGCCCATTACCGACGTACTGCGTTTCATCCGCGTCGAAACCAAAGGACGGTCAGGTAAGCACATCAATCTGGACGAACTGGAGGCGATCCGCCTGGATCTGCAAGGGCGTATCGAGCAGGGATACAAGGGAACCATCGGGATCATCACGTCGTTCGACGAGCAGCAGCAGCGGGCGGAGAAATACTTCCGGGAGCGCCTGAAGGATTACCCCCGCCTGAAAGAGGAACAGAAATTGTCCATTTGGTTTGTCGGTGATGTCCAAGGAGAGGAGCGGGACATCGTCTATTATACCTTCGTCGAAGACGAGAGAAACAGTGAGGGGGGGCTCAGGAGTATCTATCCCATCCCCGATGGAACGGCCGACAAGATCACAAGCCTCAAGATGCAGCGGCTCAACGTCGGTTTCAGTCGGGCCAGGGATACCATGGTCTTCGTACACAGCATGCCCCTGGAAGACTACATGGACACACGCCGGGGCGACGCCCTCCGGTTCTATTCGACCCTCCTGGAGGACACGAAGAGAAGCGACCATTTCATCGTAGATGAGAAGACCTTCGACTCGCCCAAGGAAAAAGAACTTTATCAGCTTCTCCTCCAAACAGATTTCTTTCAGAAAAACCGCGAGCGAATGCGCATCATTCCTCAATTCGACATCGGCCGCTACATCGCCCAGGAATATAAAAAATACATCCCCTTCAGCCTGGCGCCGTGCAACGAAGGACAGACAAAAATCGATGTGCTCAATGACCTGCGGGTCAGTGCCTTTGTATGTCAGTGCCTTTGTATTGTGAATTGTTAACGGATGCTGTATATTATGCAGAAGAGGCGAATTAAATCCGTAAGGAGTCGTATTATGAAGACCGTTCAAACGGAAGTGCCCGAAGCTCTATATAACAAGGCCGTATCCCTTGTGAATGAAGGATGGTTTCTCGACGAAAAGGATGTTTTTTCTGAAGCAATCCGCCGTTTTCTCGAAACTCATCAGTCGGAATTAATGCAAAAATATATCCGAGACGACATCGAGTGGGGACTTCACGGCAATGACTGAGGAGACCAGAGATGTCGTGTGCGACGCCGGTCCCATTATCCATCTGGACGAACTCGGTTGCCTTGACCTCCTTGCTGATTTCAGAGAAATCCTCTTATCTCCTTCCGTCGTTGAAGAAATAAAAAAACACCGCCCCGTTGCCTTAACGGTAAAACTGCCGTTCAGCGTTTTGCGCACTCATAATCGTACAGACGAGCCGCTTCCGACCACGTGCAGAATCTTTGCTCTGGATCGTGGCGAAACGGAATCGCTGCTCATTATGGAGAGCCATCCTGATGCCATTTTTCTTACGGATGACGCTTCCGCCCGCATGGTTGCTGAACGCATGGGATTCAGGGTTCATGGAACGATCGGCGTCATTATCCGCACGATAAGGCGGGGACGGAAAAGTCCAGAAGAAGTATTGTCCATAATCGGCAGCATTCCATCACGAAGCACGTTGTTTATAAAGTCCACGCTTTTGAAAGAGATTGCTCTTAAAATCAAAAAAGAGTTCAACCCTGATCCGCCGCTCACCCCCTGTTCAAATTAGCGCTCTTTTGAAAAGATTCACCAGAACAGGACAAGCAGACAATTCTATTTGTTGACAACAGAATTATTTTAGAGGGCTTTTATGCCGATCATCAACCTCGCCGCATGGGTAGAATGCACGTATAGCTTCCTCAATAAGAGGATAAAGTCCATTTATGTGGCAGCTTTTGAATGTAAATCGTGATAAGAAAATTCAACAGATAGAAGCAGTTAAATATGTTCCATTCCGTATAGTTATGCTGGAGGGAAATATGGACCGGCTGATCCCGCCCGTTTTTCATGAAAAAATCGGGGTTTTCGTGTGTTAGGAGACCACCAGAAAATGATGCATCGTATTCCGCCGGTCATACGGCGATGTTGGTTATATATTTCCGGTCTCGATGTGGGGGCAAATTTACAAGGTTTTACGAAGTTCGCTTTAAGTCGCTATTATCACGCTATATCATGCGAAGCCGTCCACTGGGGTCATCACCGGCTTCTCGCCAAGCGATTTCCGTACGCTGTGTATTACCGCGTCACCGGCAAGTTGATCCGGGTTCACGCCGTCTTGGACTGCCGCAGGAATCCCGCTTGGATTCGTGATCGGCTGATATGAGGAGTCCGAATAATCGGATGGACGATGAAACGACGGGATTTTTGACTTTGATTTTATCCATACCTTGGATCACTAAAAAAAGGAAGCGTGTTCGTCAAGGCGGGAAACCCATATGCTATATGCCTACCGCCTTCATCTGTTTCTCGGGATACCGCGTTCCCGCGGTGATGCCGAAGGGGAAAGCCTCGGTGAGCGTCGCGATCTCTTCCCGGGCGAGTCGGATGTCGAGAGCGGCGGCGTTCGCTTCGAGGTAGCTGCGGCGCTTGGTGCCGGGGATCGGTATGACGTCCTCCCCCTGCGCATGCACCCATGCCAATGCGACTTGAGCGGGTATACATTTGTTCTCCGCTGCGATTTTCTCTATCGGGGCGAGCAGCTCGGCGTTGCGCCCGATATTGTCCGGGCTGAAGCGCGGGTGGTCGCGCCGCCGGTCTTTCGGCAACAGCACATCGAGGCTCTTGATCGTGGCGGTCAAAAAGCCGCGGCCCAATGGCGCATACGCCATGAAACCGATGCCGAGTTCGCGACAGGTTGGCAGCACGACCGCCTCGACGTCCCGGCTCCAAAGCGAATATTCGGTCTCGACGGCGACGATCGGGTGAACGTTCTGCGCCCGTCGAATGGTTTGGGGTCCGGCCTCGGACAGGGCAAGATAACGCACCTTTCCCGCCTCGACCAGGCGCGTCATCGCGCCGACGGTCTCTTCGATCGGCACCGTCGCATCGACACGGTGGAGGCCGTAGATATCGATCACATCGACACCGAGGCGTTTGAGCGAAGCGTCGCATGCCTGCGGCACATAATCGGGATGGCCGCCGCTCAGACCAGGTATCGTGACGCCGGCGAGCCCGAGATTGCCGAACTTGGTCGCGATCAGCGCGTTTGCGCGCCTGCCCTTCAGCGCCCGTCCGATGAGCTCTTCGTTCACCCCGTTGCCGTAAGCATCGGAGGTCACAAGGAGATTGACGCCGAGCTCCAGCGCCCTGTGGATCGTCGCGATCGATTCCTGGTCATTGGGCTCGCCGTAGCTGATCGACATGCCCATGCAACCCAGGCCCTGTGCTGATACGAGAGGTCCGTTGGCGCCGAGTTTCCGCTGCTGCATGATCTCCTCCTCTTTCTCGGTCGTTTCCCTTCCCCTCCGAACCCGCGGTAGGGAGAGGCGTTCGTTTTTAGCGAGTGTGGCCGGGAGAGCAACCCCAAAGCCCCGCCCTGCTGGCGGGCAGCTTCACAAGAATTGATGCTCTTCCGCTTCAAGTTTATGTATAACGTTCCTGCATGTCAAGACAATTTCATTTCAGACCAGTATGTTCCCCAGGGTAATATTTGAGGCACTTTGGAGGTGAGACACATGAGTAATAGGACGAAGAAGCCTAACCTCGTGCTTCTTGACTATGGCAAGCGTTGCAAGGACATGTCCAATGGTGGAATTGTTGGCAGGCAGGCGTTTGAATCGGGTCTTCATGACCCGCCAGCCACTGAAGTCTGTTATGCGTTGCCGCCGCCGGTTCAGGAACAAGGATGTCCAGGACTTTAGAGGGATTGCCCCTTGTTTATCAGACCGAAGAAGGGGAAATAAAAGCAATTGAGATGGGTTTGGATAAAAGGTTTGCCAGTTTGTTAGGGGCGACACAGGAATAAGCACAATAGCCCATGACAATAAATAGCGATGTCAAAAAGAATGCCCTTTGCAACACCTGCACACTCAAGCTGGTATCCATCGCTTACCGCCGCGCTCCCTGGTTTCGGCTCGTTCGCGAGCCGCTCAAACTCGGAATGCGCTTCCTGTCGTGGATTTACCGCGTGAATCCCGCGGAGTATGAGGTGCGTACGCCTTCCTGTTTCGGCTGTATCCGATTTTACAAGGTCGCACTGAAAGAAAAATCAGTCCTGTTCCGGCGGCTGCACGACCTGTCCGATCCTCTTTTCGATGCCCTCTTGGAGCGGATTGTGACGGAGGATGAAATCAAGCAAGCCAAAACATATGCCCGGGCAGCCACGGCCGGGGAAATCACGCCGGAAGAGGCCGCAAAGTGGATGCAGGGACAGCGCACCGGGTTTATATGATGTTACTTTATCCGATAATGAAGGAGAAGAGGCGGGGTTTCCCCCGCCTCTTTCAACATTTCAAGATATGGTTTTTTTATAGACTGTCGGCATCATGGCAGGCGCCGCAGGCATTCGTATAAGGTATCGGCATTGCCTTGCCGGGATCAACACCTTTTACTCCCTTGTTGCCCTTTCTCGGCACATCGAAGATATGGGAAGTAACGTCGTTCATCCAGTAGTTTTTGCCATCTTTTCTCACGAGTCCTTTGCCCAGGCCGGCGCCCGTCTGCATCGTCTTTATGCTATGGCAATCGACGCAGTGTATCTCTTCATGGGCCATCCCTACCTTCGCTTCCGTATGCGCCTTTATATTTGTTGTCTTGGCGTGGCAGCCCGTGCAGAGCGAATTTTTCGCGTCCCTCACTTCCGCCCGCAACTGGTGTTTGACTCCCGTCTTCCCGTGCGGATCGTGGCAGTCCGTGCAGATCATGATGTGATTGCCGTTTCTGTATTTCTTCGATTTGATAAAATCGGTGCCCTGCTGGTGGTGGGATTTGGAATGCAGGCCGTCGGGCCAGAAGTCCTTCTGAGCGGCATCCTCCCTCGTCGTGAAATTGGCAAGGTACTCGTTCCTGCTTATGCCGGGCGTCAGCATCCGGTTGTCCCTGCTTACAGGCTGATCGTTCTTGAGATTTCCCTGAGGCCTGGTGTGGCACTGCTCGCAGATTACCGAGGCCCGCGCCGGAGAAAGCTTGCGGGGGCTCACAATCGTAGCGGACTTCTTGATCTTCGGTGCGCTTACGTGCGCCGAACCGGGACCGTGGCACACCTCGCAGCCGATGTTCAGCTCGTTTGGCGTCCCGTTCCCATCGATATCAGCCTCGCCGTTTACGTCATCGACGGCGTTGGCCACAAAACCGCCGGCAACCGTGGGTGTGAGTGAATAGCCGGTATAGTGGCAGGATGCACAGTCGATCTCAAAGGCCTTTGTCTTGGGAGGGTCGATCAGCTTCTTTGCTGCTTCATTAAATAACCAGTCGCCATGGTAATCCCGCCAGGGTTTTCTGGTCCTGTCGGCAAAACTGTCATCCCCCAGCTCATTAAACTGCACGAAGGGGAAGAGGTAAGGCCCTGACCGGAAAAGGTATCTCTGTTTGTAAAGACCGCCGCCGTAAGTCATTTCTACCGTATAGACCCGCGCCGGGTCGGAAGGATTTTTCAGGTTTTCCGTTTTAAACTGGAGTTTGCCGTCCTTATCTTTGAAAAAAGTCGCTGTAAAACTTGCCGTCGCCGGGTCGGCAGGCATCTTTTCCGAGATCAGATATTTATCGAAGCCCCTGCTCTTGTCAAAACCGGAGAAATACAACTTAGTGCCGGCCATGAGTTTGTTCAGTCCTTCATTAAATTTGGGGAACCGCGAATGATCTTGCAGTTTACTCGCCTTTCCGATCACTGAGATGCCGAGCTTATGCAGGGTTTTTTTCAGGCTTTCGTAAGTAGGATGGCAGGTCAGACATTTCGACGATCCCACATACACCGCGTTGTCCGGGGCACTCCCGGAAAGCTGGATTTTGATTGTCTTCCCCTGGAACTCCTTTGCCGATATGGACTTATTCGCCTTATCGCCGCCGGGGAGATAGCGGTTGCCGGCTGGTATGGCATAGATAAAATATTTTCCGTCCGGGATACCGGTAACACTGAAGCTCCCCTTCCTGTCGGTGGTGCCGTTTTTGTAATTGTCCATATTTGCGGCGAGATTGTCTTCCAGGGGCTCGTCGTTGGGAGAGTTTTTCTTCACCTCGAGAGGCGTTTTCCCCATCGCTTCAACGTCCGCAGCCGGGATCAGATACACCGCTGCCTTCTCAATTGCCTGTCCGGCCCCGTCTTGCACCACGCCTTTCAGGGCATAAGCACCTGCCTTCTTACTCTCTGCCTGCGCCCCGACTGCTAAAAAACCGAGCAAACAAAAACAACTGCACAGAACTACAATAATTCTTGATTTCATGCATCCTCCTCCTTACGAAATAGTCATGCTAACGCACCATTATGAGCTAATTCTACTCCGGCATATTATCTTTACTAGTTGTGAAGGCTGTGATATGCAGCCTTCATGGGAAAAGAGAACGTATTTTTCGGGATAGACGACTACATGGCGCTGTATTCTCCGTACATTAAAAGAAAGGGGACTGGGAGCATCTGGAGATCCGGAGAGATTGTCTGGATAAACCCCTGGTGATTGAGGCTGTCTCCAGAAGGGTATCCCGCCCAAGGCTATCGGAAAGGAACCGCTCATGAGGAAGTCTGGCTGATCATCGAGAGAAGAAAGAAGGATGACGGGGAATATGAGCTCCAGTACTTCTTCAGCAAGATGCCCCAGGACATGCCGACTTTGGAGATGGTTCGTCTCTTTCACGAACGGTTCTGGATCGAGCAGGGCTACCAGCAATTGAAGGAGGAACTGGGTCT
>MICN01000105.1 GCA_001829875.1 Syntrophus sp. GWC2_56_31 | reverse complement strand
TCGGGGCTGATGATTTTCTTATCATCTATTTCCTTCATGATCTCCGGATATTTGCCTTCAACGAAACCTAAAAGCTGCGCTTCGTAGTTCCTGAGTTTGTCGACCGGGTACTTATCGAGGAAACCTCGAGTGCCCGCAAAGAGGATGACCACCTCCTGGGCAAGCGACATCGGGGCGAACTGGGGCTGCTTCAGAATCTCGGCCAACCGGATACCGCGTTCGAGCTGAGCCTGGGTCGCTTTGTCCAGGTCGGAGCCGAACTGGGCGAAAGCGGCCAGCTCCCGGTATTGGGCGAGGTCGAGCTTCAGTGTGCCTGCGACCTGTTTCATTGCCTTCACCTGGGCCGCCCCGCCGACGCGGGAGACCGAAAGCCCTACATTGATCGCCGGGCGGATGCCGGAGAAGAAGAGGGAGGGTTCGAGATAAACCTGGCCGTCGGTGATCGAGATCACATTGGTCGGGATGTATGCGGAAACATCGCCGGCCTGCGTTTCGATGATGGGGAGCGCCGTCAGCGATCCGCCGCCGAGCTCCTTGCTGACCCGGCAGGCCCGCTCCAGAAGCCGGGAATGGTTGTAGAAGATATCCCCGGGGTAAGCCTCGCGCCCCGGCGGACGGCGAAGCAGCAACGAGATCTGGCGATAGGCTACGGCCTGCTTGGAGAGATCGTCGTAGACGATCAGGGCATCCTGGCCCCGGTCCCGGAAGTATTCGCCGATGCTGCAGCCCGAATAGGCGGCGATGTACTGGAGGGTCGCAGGGTCGCTCGCGCAAGCCGAGACGACGCAGGTGTAAGACATGGCGTCATGCTTCTTCAGATTCTCGACCACCTGGGCGACGGTGGATTTCTTCTGGCCGATGGCGACATAGATGCATTTCACACCTGTCCCTTTCTGGCGAATGATCGCATCGATGCCGACGGAGGTCTTACCGATCTGGCGGTCACCGATGATCAGTTCGCGCTGCCCCCGGCCGATAGGGGTCATCGCGTCGATCGCCTTGATGCCGGTGTACATCGGCTCATTGACCGGCTGGCGGGCGACCACGCCCGGGGCGACCATCTCGATCCGGCGAAATTCGCTCGCTTCGATAGGCCCCCTGCCGTCGATGGGGGCGCCCGTGGCGTCGATGACGCGACCCAGCAGCGCCTCGCCGACCGGAATCTGGGCGATCTTTCCGGTTCGCTTCACGATATCGCCTTCCTTGATGTGGGTCACCTCGCCCAGCACCGCCACGCCGACGTTGTCGCTCTCAAGGTTCAGTACCATGCCGAGAATGCCGCCCGGGAATTCAAGCAACTCCATGGCCATGGCATTTTCCACGCCGTAAATCCTGGCGATGCCGTCGCCGACGGAGAGGACCGTTCCCGTTTCGCTGATATCCAGTTTTTTCTCGTATCCCTTGATCTGCCTGGATATGATCTCGCTGATTTCCTCTGCCCTGATGGTTTCCATGCTCTATCTTCCCTCCCCTAAGAGATTCCTGATGTTGCCAAGTTGAGTCCTGATGCTGCCGTCGTACAGCGTATCCCCGACACGGATAACGACGCCCCCGAGAAGGGTTGAATCTTCGTGGACGGTCATCTCGACCTGCTTTCCGGTCAGACCCTCCAGTCCTTTTTGCAGTTGGGAGGAGAGTTTTCCGGTAAGCGGGAAAGCCGTCTTCACTGTGACACGGACCTTTTTGAGGGCATTGTCGACCAAGTCCCGATAACACCCTTCGATATCCGAAAGGATGCCGATGCGGCGCTTGTCGACCAAGAGTTTCAGAAAGTTTGCGGTGAGCGGGGAGACATCGAGCCTCGCAAGAAGCGTTTCCACAACCTTTTTTTTATCGGGCTGAGAAAAGACCGGGTTGGCCAGAAACTCGCCCAGGTTCTTGCTTTCCTTGAGCAGGGTGGAAAAAAGACCCAGTTCCTGAGCGTAATCTTCGTAGCGCTCCTCTTCAGCGGCAATTTTAAAAAATGCCCGCGCATAACGTTTGGCGATATTACTGCTGATCAATTTTTATTTACCACCTTCGCGATATAGTCCTCAACCATGGCTTCATGATCCGCCGCCTGGATATGCCTCTGCAAGAGCTCTTCGGCCATCTGCGCGGAGAGGCGCACCGCCTCGCTTCGGAGCTGCTGCGATGCCTTAGCGAACTCCTGCTCGATCCGCGTATGAGTGTCTTCCTTCATCTTTTCCGCCGCCTTCCTGGCTTCACCGATGATTCGCTCTTTTTCGGAAAGCCCCTGCGATCGAATCATTTCACCGATCTGCTCAATCTCCTCCGTCGCCTTGTCGAGCTTTGCAGAGTACTCCCGGAATTTTTTTTCCTCTGCTTCGCGGGCAATCTCCGCTTCGGCCAGGGCGGACCTGATCCCGTCCCGCCGTCCGGTGAAAAACGCCTTCGCTTTTTTTGCCAGGAGCCAGTAGAGGGCTCCGCCCAGGACAAGGAAGTTGATCGACCTCCAGAAAAAATTTGACCAGTTCGGTCCCTCCTGCCCTCCCGTTTCTCCTCCTCCCGAAGCGTAAGCCGCCGTAAACCAGAGGATGCAAGGCATCGAGCAGAGGATCAGGGACAGATAAATCCTGCGACCGGTTATCAGCCATTGTATCTGCAATCCGAGCCAATTGCGAAACCCAATAAAAGCTGTCACCCCCGCGAATCCCGGATCGGAGTCCGGGACAGGCGCGGGGGTCCAGAGGTTCTTGAAAAAACTGGATTCCCGCTTCCGCGGGAATGACAATCTCGGACTTGTGCAATTGGCTCGTCTTTCATGACTCCCGGAACGGCTGGGTCTGGGCTTCCGTCTCATCGAAGACTCCTTCCCAGGACCTTTTCGGCAATCTCTATGGAGAGTTTCTGAGACTGACCGGTCAGTATCTTTTTGGCCGCATCGATTTCTTGCCCCATCCGGGCATGGAACTGTTCCATCAGCTCGGGGATCTCAGCACGGACGGCATCGGTGATTGCCCTGGCCTCCTCGGCGCCCCTTCGGATAATCTCGTTTTTCTCTTCGACGGCTGCTGCCTTGGCCAGGTGGAGCTTCGCTTCGTAGGCTGCCATCTGATGCTCTACGGTTTCCCGAAGACGCCTGATCTCGGTTTCAGAATCGGCCAGCGTTTGCTTCCGCTTGTCGATCATGCCGAGAAGGGGCTTATAAAGCAGCCGATTCAGTATAAATATCAGCAGGACGAAATTAATGATCTGGATTCCCAAGGAATAATCAAGACTGACCACTTTCCGTCACCTCTCATAATGAATGGCAAATAAATCAAGCGTCTTAGGCCTCAAACCAGGAAACAAAACAGCGGTCAGTATCTGAACTATTCTGCGCCGGCTGTCAAGGAAAAAGACAACCATTCGCCATTTTTTTTCTCGCCCTTTGTACTTATTATAAATCGTTATGCGGTCACTACCAGTACAAAACCTCTGCGCTACTTGAAAATCGGATCCCGGAAGCGCGCATTGGAGATTTTTCGGGGCCCCCTGCCCCCGTAGCGCAGCGTCTGCAAAGACGACTGTTTGAGCGCGAAGCGCGAGTTTCGTCTTTGCAGCGAAACGAGGAGGCGCAGGGTCGAAAAATGTCCAGCGCGCGGAGGGATCCGATTTCCAAGTTGCGCAAAGGAAGGTTCTGATACATCATCGTTTTTCTCCCAGCGCCGTCCGCTCCAGAGGCAGGGAATGTATCTCGGCTTCGCTGCGGGTCATGCGGCAGGCTCCTTCGAAGAAAGCCCCCTCCTCGATGGAGAAGGAGGGGGTGTTCACATCGCCAAGCAGCTGTCCCGGCGAATAGATTTTGACATTCTTCTTGACGTCGATCTGCCCCCGTACCGCACCGCTGATCAAGACGCTGTCCACATGGATGTCGGCCTCGACCTCGGCGCCCTCGCCAATCACCAGAGTGCCGTTGCCGAAGATGTCCCCCTTGAAATCGCCGTCGATCCGAACCGAGCCGCTGAACATCAGTTTTCCATTGAATTCGGCGCCTTTGCCCAGAAAGGCTCTGACCTCATCCTCTTCTTTTGTTTTTCGTCCCAGCATATGATCCTCCTTGGATGGCTATCGACTATGACTGAAGAATAAACCTTCGCACGCTGATATTCATGAGCAGGCCGACGGCCGCCATCAGGACCACCATCGACGACCCGCCGTAGCTGAGAAAAGGCAGGGGGATGCCTACCACGGGAAGGATTCCCAAGACCATGCCGATGTTGATGAACAGCTCCCAGAATATCAGTATCGTGATCCCGAAAGCGACCAACGCCCCCAGATAATCTTTGGCATACATTGCGATCTTCAGTCCCCACAGGATCAGCGACATGAACATGATCATCAGGATCATTCCGCCCAGAAACCCCCACTCCTCCGCAAAAACCGAGAAGACGAAATCGGTCTGCTGTTCCGGGAGGAACTTGAGCTGGGTCTGAGATCCTTTGAGGAAACCCTTGCCGAAGAGACCTCCCGAACCCACGGCGATCATCGACTGGATGATGTGGTAGCCCGAACCGAGGGGATCCCGATCGGGGCTGAAGAAGGTCAGAATCCTCTCCTGCTGGTAAGGCTTCAGGAAATACCAGAAGACGGGCGACATGAGCAGGGTGCCGATGGTTGCGATGAGTATCGATTTCCATTCCAGACCGACAAAAAGGACGATCGACAGAAACATGATGATGAGAATCAGTCCGGTGCCGAGGTCCGGTTGCTTCAGGATAAACAGGAAAGGGATCATGACAATCATGAAAGGGATGAACAGTTTTCTCAACTGGTAGTCCGTGCCGAGTCGGTGGCGGTCGAAATATTTGGCCAGCGCCAGGATGACCGTCAGCTTGACCAGCTCCGAAGGCTGGAAGGTGAAGTTGCCTATGGAAATCCAGCGCTGTGAACCCCGGGTTGCGTAGCCGGTCATAAAAACGACAAGCAGAAGAATGACGGAGATGCCGTAGAAAAAATATGCATGGCGGAAGAGGAAGCGGTAATCTATAAAAAAGGCGACGGCCATCCCCGCAATTCCGATAAGGATCCATTGGATCTGCTTGACATAGGGCGGCGCCCGGTGGATATCCTTGAGGCTGAAACCAGCGCTATAGATATTGAACAGACCAATGCCGCTCAGGAGCAGCACCAGAATCAGCAGGGTCCAGTCGAAATTGAGGATGAGACGGCGATCCGGTTTTATCATGATCATGGCGTTGTCTTCTCCTCTCCGGTCGCTTCGCTTTCCGGTGGTTTAGGGTGTATAGCCTTCATCCGGTCGAAGTAGGCATCGATGAATTTTCTTGCCACCGGGGCGGCTGCAGAGCCGCCGTGACCGGCGTGTTCGAGGATGACGGCCACTGCAATCTCCGGATTTCCGTAAGGTGCAAAGCAGGCGAATAGCGCATGATCCATGAAATCTGTCGATGCGCGCTTGACTTTTCTTGCCCTGTCATCCTGAGGCAGACCAATCACCTGGGCAGTTCCTGTCTTTCCGGCGACATCGGCCGCCTTTCTTTTCAAAATATGCCCGGTTCCGCCTTTCTCGTTGACTACACCCCACAATGCCTGGTTGATGATCTGGATATTCCTGGCGCTAACCGGCAATGTTTTCATCTTCTCCGGGCCGAACACTTTTACGACAAGTCCGTCCGAAGATTCAAGCTGTTTTACGAGCCGGGGACGGTAAAGGGCGCCGCCATTGGCCAATGTCGCGTATACATTGGCCAATTGGAGTGGTGTGACAAGGTTGAAGCCCTGACCGATGGAAAGGGAGATGGTTTCACCCACCTGCCAGGATTCCCCGAGACGATCGAGTTTCCACTGTTTCGTGGGAATCAGACCGCCCTTTTCACGGGTGAGGTCGATGCCCAGGGGGGAGCCAAGGCCGAATGCACGGGCGTAAGCGGCTATTTTGTCAACACCCAGTTTCTGACCGAGGTTATAGAAATAGACATCACAGGACTCCACGATTGCGCGGTGGAGGTTGACATGACCGTGTCCTCTCTCCAGCCAGCAACGAAAGGTCCGGTCACCCATCTGGAAGGCGCCGTTGCAGTAAAATGTCGTCTCCGGGGTGATCAGCCCCTCTTCGAGAGCGGCCGCAGCAACGATGGGTTTATATGTGGATGCCGGCGGGTACTGTCCGGAGATCGACCTATTTTCCATCGGATGCCGGCGGTCGTTGGCGAGCCTTTCCCAGTCGCGGAAGGAAATGCCGCTGTTGAAGAGATTCGGGTCAAAGGAGGGTGAGCTGACCAGGGCAAGAACGGCCCCATTGCGCGGGTCCATGGCCACCAATGCACCCCGCCGGTTGCCGATGGCGTTCCAGGCCGCCTCCTGGAGCGCCGAATCGATGGTCAAAACCACATTGCCGCCCGTTAAAGATTTGATTTTCCCCAAGGAGCGGACCGCCTTGCCGGAAGCATTGACCTCGATCTGTTCGGCGCCATTCTTTCCCCGGAGATGGCCATCGAGGTATTTCTCGATGCCGAACTTGCCGATGATATCCCCTGGTGTAAGCGGTTCTTCTCGCTCCTGATCCAGTTCTTCCCGGCTGATCTCTCCCGTGAATCCTATGATCTGTGCGGTCATCTCCCCGGTGAGATATTGTCGGATGGGCGTCACCTCAGCCACGAGGCCGGGGAGTTCGAGGGCATGGGTTTCCACTACGGCCAACTTTTCCATGCCGATGTTCCTCTCGAGAATCACAGACACAAGGGGTTTAATCTTGCCTGTAAATGAAGCGAGTGACGGAACCGCAAGGGAACGCTCCTCATACAGGGCTTTGACTTTCTCGATGGTATTATTGATGTCCCTTGACCGATTGGGGACAAAGACGAGATCGAAGGAGGGTTGGTTGTCTACCAGGACCTGTCTTCGGGTATCCATAATCAGACCGCGCATCGATTTGATCTTCCGCAGGCGGACGCTGTTGTTTTCAGAGCGCTGCCTCAGTTCATCGCCTTTGGTCACCTGCAGATACCACAACCTCATCATGATGAGCATCGCTGTAACAATGACGAGGATCAACAGCAGCCTAAATTTCCTCTTGAACTGCCCCGATTCATACTCGTCGAGCCGGTCGTGACTCATTTGCATGCAGTGAAACCTCGAAACGGTGAAAAAGGTCGAATAAGAAGGGGCTCAGGAGTCCCAACAAGATCGCCTTCGGGAGAAAGATCTTCGGGAGGGCATAGAGGATGTCGGCGCCCAATAAGAAAAAATAGAGAATGACGATCGCCAGCCCTTCCAAGAGCGTGCAGAACCCGGTGAAGAAGGCGATGAGAGAAGGCTTTTCTGCATAGATCTTCCCCGCGACAAACATGGAGAAGTAAAAAATGAGGAGATAGAGAAAAGTATAGAGGCCGAAAATCGCACTGGTCAAACAATCCAAAAAGAATCCGAGCAAGAGAGAGATCACGCATCCCCGGAGCGCATCGAGATGGAATCCGGAATAGATGACGACGACCAGGGAGATCTCCACGCCGACGCACCCCAGAGTAAAGAGGTCCAGTACGGTGATCTGGACAATCACCAGAAGTAACAGCAGTAATGGGAGTAGGAGGTAGGTGATCATGGCTGGGGTCCTGCGTCGGGGATGGGGATCAGGACCTCCTCCAGCTTACCGAAATCGACGGCGGATGCCACATCGATCTTCTGAAAAAGGCCCCCTTCCGTACCGGAGGTCCCGGTGACGATGCCCAGGAGCAGGCCTTTGGGAAACACTCCGGCCATGCCGGAGGAGAGCACGACATCGCCCGTCTGGACATTTTCCGCACGCGAGATATATTTCAAATTGCATCTTGCCGCGCCCGCGCCCTGGAGGATCCCTTGGGTGCGGCTTCGCTGGATGAGGGCATCGATGTTGCTGTTTTCGTCGATCAGCAGCAGGACACGCGAGGCATGCCAGGAGGTTTCGATGATCCGTCCCACCACCCCTTGACCGGACAGGACGGGAAGCCCGACCCGCAAACCTTCAGTCGTTCCCTTATTGATAAGGATGGTCTTGAACAGGGAAGCGCGGTCGTTGTCGATCACCCTCGCGGCCACAGTCCTGTGTTGCAATCCGTCTTTGAGGTTGAGAAGCTCCCGGAGGCGCATTCCCTCCAGGTACCCCTCGCGGTAACTATTGAGCAAGCCATTCAGGGCGGCATTTTCGCGCCGGAGTCGTCTGCTTTCATCCTCCTTTCCGACGAGGAAAAGATACCGGTTCCAGGTATCATGCAGACCCTTGAGTGAGCGATTGATCGTATCTTCCACGGGGGCGGCGATTTCCAGTACCATCTTTCTCAGGAGTCCGGTTTCGGAAAGACGTGCCGCACTGTAGGAGAGGATAGACAAAGAGATGATCAGCAGGGCGATTGCCACCGTGATGGAGCGGTATTTCTTGGGAAGTATCATGCATCCTTATACCTGAAAAGTCACCTCTTTCAGGACGTCCAACTGATCCAGGGCGATGCCGGCGCCTCTTGCAACTGTTGAGAGAGGATCATCCGCGATCGTGATGGGAAGCCCTGTCTCCTCCCGGATCAGCAAGTCGATATTCCTGAGCAGAGCGCCGCCGCCGCTCAGGACGATTCCCCGATCCACTATATCGCCGGCCAGTTCGGGAGGGGCATTCTCCAATGCATCCTTGATCGCATCCACGATGAGACTTACCGGTTCGATGATCGCCTCGCGGATCTCATCGGAATTGATCTCGACGATCTTCGGAATGCCCGAGATCAGATCTCTCCCTTTGACTTCCATCCTGCGCACCTCCTTGCCGGGATCGGGAAAGGCGTTGCCGATCGTTGTCTTAATGAGTTCCCCCGACCTCTCTCCGATAAGGAGGCTGTATTTCCTTTTCAGATACTGGACGATTTCTTCGTCGATCTTGTCGCCGGCGACTCGGACTGATTTCGAATAGACGATTCCGGCAAGCGATATCACTGCGACCTCCGTCGTTCCCCCGCCGATGTCCACGATCATCGAACTGATCGGTTCGGTGATCGGCAGTCCCGATCCTATTGCCGCCGCCATCGGTTCCTCGATCAGATAGATCTCTCTTGCCCCCGCGGATTCAACCGTTTCCCGGACGGCCCGTCTCTCCACCTGGGTGATTCCGGAGGGGACGGCGACGATGATCCGAGGTCGCACCAAAGACTGTCGGTTGTGGACCCTGAGGATGAAGTGTCTGAGCATTGCCTCCGTGATGTCGAAGTCTGCGATCACACCGTCCCGCATGGGCCGGATGGCAACGATGTTGCCCGGTGTCCTGCCGAGCATCTTCTTGGCTTCCGTACCGACCGCCAGGACCTTCTTTTCTCCTTTGGCGTTCTTGTGAACGGCAACAACCGAGGGTTCGTTGAGTACGATGCCTTTGCCTTTGACATAGACCAAGGTGTTGGCTGTCCCCAGATCGATAGCCAGGTCGTTGGAAAATTTTCCTAAAATAAAATCGAAGAGCAAGTTCGTTTCCTCCTGATAATCTAGTCATATTTTAGCCACAATCGAAATAAACCTTTCGATTGATCGATTCTCCATACCGTATTTTCAAACCCTTATCAATGCATTTTTCCAAAAAATCATTGCTTTTTGAGGGTGATTGGTTTATTTACCCAAACGTGATTGGGGTGTAATTGGGGTCAGGTCTTTAAATTTAGCGTTTTTCCGGAAAAATGCTAAATTTAAAGACCTGACCCCCGAAAACGGGGGAAGATGCAATGCTCAATCTCATGAGAAAGCATGCCAGAAACTGGCTCATGAAGATCATCCTGGGGATCATCATCGTCGTCTTTATCTTCTATTTCGGCTCGATGGGCGACAGACAAAGGGCGGAACGGATCGCGATGATCGATGGGAAACCGATTGTCTATGCCGATTTTCAGCGGGAGTACCAGAAACTGGTCGATGTATACCGGCAGCGTTTCGGCCAGGGGGTGACGGACGAGATGCTCAAAACCCTGAACCTCAAACAGCAGGCGCTTGATAACCTGATCAACCAGGCCGTTGTCCTCAAGAAGGCGGAAGCGATGAACATCGAGGTTACCGAAGAGGAGGTCAAGACGGTTATTCTCTCCTACCCGGGTTTTCAGAGGAACGGCGCTTTCGATCAGTGGACGTACGAACAGACCCTCCGGTCGAACAAGATGACGCCGGATGAATTCGAAACGGTCCAGAAGACGATGTTGATCAGCATGAAAGTGGAGGACCTGATCCGGGGCGGAGTGAGGGTGTCCGATCAGGAGGTCCATGAAATCTATCGGATGCAGAATGAAAAGATCAATATCGATTTCATTCAGATTTCTCCAAAAACATTCACCGGCGGCATCAAAACGGCGCCAGCCGATCTGGAGGGGTTTCTCAAGGCGCATGAGACACAATTCCGCATCCCCGAGCAGGTGCAGATCAAGTACCTGGCGTTCATGGGACAGGATTATGCGGCGGCCTCCAAGGTCTCCGATGCCGATGTGGCCGATTATTATGAGCGGCATAAGGATCAGTGGACAAAGGATAAAAAGGTTCAACCCCTGACCGAGGTGAAGGACAAGATTGCGGCCGATCTTCGCCTGGTCAAAGGGATGTATGCGGCATCGGATGAGGCGAAGAAGGCCCACGACACCATCTATCAAGAGGAGAACTTTGATGCCTATTCCGCCCAGAAGAAGCTGACGGTCCGGACGACCGGGCTCTTCGCTCTGAATGCCCCGCCGCCGGAGTTCAGGACAATGGCGGATTTCGGCAAGCTGGTCTCCGGCCTGCAGAAAAACGAAATCAGCCGGGTTCTTCAGGGGGAGAAGGGGTACTATGTCATTATGCTGGTAGACCGGAAGGTCCCCTACCTGCCCTCTCTGAAGGCGATCGAACCGGAAGTCGAGAAGCAGTATCGCCAGACGGAGGCGAATCGACTGGCGCAGACGGAAGCCGGAGCCCTTCTTGCCCGTTTGAAGAAGGGTGAGGGTTTGGATGCTGTGGCCCGGGAGAAGGGTTTGAAGGTAAAAGAGACGGGGCTCTTTCAGCCGGGCAGCGCCGTTCCCGCTCTAGGCTCTTCGCTTGAACTGACGGAAGCTCTATTCCAGGTCTCGGAAAAGAAGCCCTATCCGGAACAGGCCTTTCTGGTTGAGGGGAATTACGTCATTATCCGATTCAAGGAGAGGGGCAAGTCCAGCGATGCGGAGTTTGCCGCCCAGAAAGACGCCATCGCGAAATACCTCGAACAGCAAAAGAAGAATGAGACCGTCAAGGCCTGGATCGAGGGGAGCAAAGCCGCCCTGATCAAAGAAGGGCGGCTCACGTATACGAGGGATTTCAAGGATCTGTGAGGATCCTTTGACGGCTTCGTAAAAAGTCCGGATGCTGCGTTGCGCTTCACCCCTCGTCATTGCGGCGTACGGCAAGTACGCCTCACTCCTCGGGGTTCGCGCGCCTTGCCTGCGGCCTTTTTACGAAGCCGTCCCATTTTCATGCCTTTTTAAAACTTTTTTACGGGATTGTCAGCATTTGACAATGGACTTAGGAGGAAAAAGTGGAACGTTCTCTGGTTCTGGTTAAACCCGATGGTGTGCAGCGCGGTCTGATCGGCAAGGTGATTGCCCGTCTGGAGCGGCGGGGGCTGCGTTTGTCGGGGGCGAAGTTCATGCAGGTCGGCAAAGCGCTCGCGGAAGAGCATTATGCCATTCATAAAGGCAAACCGTTTTATGAAGGGCTGATCGCCTATATCACATCGGCGCCGGTGATGGCGATGGCCTGGGAAGGCCCCGGCGCGGTGGCGGCCATCCGCCAGACAATGGGCGCCACCCGTCCGCTGGAAGCGGCGCCCGGGACGATCCGCCACGACTTTGCCCTGGAAGTGGGACGCAACATCACGCACGCCTCGGATAGCCCCGAAAACGGCGGGCAGGAAGTTGCGCTATGGTTCAAACAGGAGGAACTGGTATCCTGGAGTCGCGACGTGGATCGATGGATTTTTGAGAAATAGCGTTTACCAGGCGCTTTTTGCCGATGATGCGGCGAATTGCCTGCGCTGCTGCGGATGGCGGGGGGGCGTATGGCTTACGCTGCTTTCATTCCCGGTGCGTCGCCGTGCCGGTCGTCCCGAAGGCTCTTGAGCCTTTATCACGCGGTCATAGCCTTTAGCGGCCCGGCTGTATGTGCGAGGGGACTTCAGCTCCCTCGGTCGACCCGTGCGGTCTTGCCGTGAGGGGCTCTCCGGGGCGAAGCTGCTGTAATCAAAATTGGGCAGTTTCCGCCGTTCGATCCGGGCGCCCAGCACATGTTCGATCTCGCGAACCATCGTTTCATCCGCCTGACCTGCAAACGTGAAGGCCTCGCCGGTCTGACAGGCGCGACCCGTCCGGCCGATGCGGTGGGTGTAAGCGTCCACCGTGTTCGGCATGTCGAAATTGATCACATGCGAGATCTCCTGCACGTCGATACCCCGCGAAGCGATATCGGTGGCGACGAGGATGTCGTATTTCCCATCCCGAAAGCCATTGATCGCATCCTGGCGGCGGTTTTGCGTCATGTTGCCCTGCAGCGCCGACACCCGGTAGCTGTGCTTTTCCAGGTCCTGGGCCAGGTTCTTGGCGCGATGCTTGGTCCTCGTGAAGATCAGGACGCGACCGGTAGCGGTCTGCTTGAGCATAGCGAGCAGCAGTTTCGTCTTGAGGCCGTCGGGCGTCGGATAGAGGGCGTGGGAAACGGTCTCCACGGGGGCGTTCATGCCGATCTGAACCGTGGCCGGATTTTTAAGGATGCTGTCGGCCAGGTTGCGGATATCCGCCGGCATGGTCGCGGAAAAAAAGAGCGTCTGGCGCTTCGCCGGCAGATGCTTGAGAATGAGGCGGATGTCGGGAAGGAAGCCCATATCGCACATGCGATCGGCTTCATCGAGCACCAGGACTTCCACATGCGACAGATCGACGCCGCCATCGCCGATATGATCGAGAAGGCGACCGGGACAGGCGACGACGATCTCTACGCCGCGCCGCAATGCCGAGGCCTGGGGGCCCTTGCTCACGCCGCCGTATATGGAGACGCTCTTGACCCTCATGCCCTTTCCCAGATCGATAATCGTCTGATGGATCTGCTCGGCGAGCTCGCGCGTGGGCGCGACAATCAGGGCGCGCGTTTGGCGCGACGGGCCCTTGGCAAGCCGCTGCAGAATCGGCAGGACAAACGCGGCGGTTTTACCCGTGCCGGTCTGTGCCAATCCCAATACGTCGCGTCCTGCGAGCACGAGGGGGATGGCCTTTTCCTGAATGGGGGTGGGCGTCGTGTAACCGGCGCCCCTGATGCCGGCAACGATGCCGGGTTCGAAACAAAACTGTTCAAATTTCACTGAAAACACTCCTTGACTCCTTCTTGCCAAGTCGCACTCTCAGCTCGATGAAGATCTGCAAACGGATTTGCGGTTATGTCGCGAACCAGAGGTTCGCAAAATGATGCGGCGGCTATGGCCGTCGCAGGGCAGTTACGCAAGGTCTATTGTGTTCCTTGGCGCCTGGCATGCTCTCGCAGTCGGCGCCGGGGATCGGTGCGCATTTTCGCCTGACAGAAACAACTTCCTGCTGGTAACTGTTCCGGTACAACTTCCCATTATCGGGGGGCTATCCAAAAAGCCGATAACAATAAAGGGGCAAGCACACAGCTTAGCCCCTATGTATTTATGGTGGAGCTGGCGAGGATCGAACTCGCGGCCTCTTGAATGCCATTCAAGCGCTCTCCCAGCTGAGCTACAACCCCACAAGCCTGGTTTCCGCTTAAGTGTTGGGCTTCTAACACAGGCGCGAAAGCTTTGTCAATACATTTATCTTGACATTTGCAATCTCCATCATAATAATCAGCGCCGTGCCGGAGTGGTGAAACTGGTAGACGCAGGGGACTCAAAATCCCCCGACTCTTGCAGTCATGTCGGTTCGATTCCGACCTC
>MICN01000104.1 GCA_001829875.1 Syntrophus sp. GWC2_56_31 | reverse complement strand
TTTGGCGGGGCCGATGGGACTTGAACCCACGCCCTCCGGCTTGACAGGCCGGCGTTATAACCAACTTAACTACGACCCCGTAATAAAAAGCTCTTCTATCTGCTATGGAAACCCGAAGCCGCACGCTGTCACCCGTGACGGGCCCCTTTTTATGGATTTCGCAATTCCCTGGTAGGCGGAACAGGACTTGAACCTGTGACATCCACGGTGTAAGCGTGGCGCTCTCCCGGCTGAGCTACCCGCCCGTATCGTCCGCTTTTCGCGACGTTTTTTTAACAGCTATACGCCCTGTTGTCAAGTATTATTACTGTCGACGATCGGTCATTTATTACTGCAAAGGCGCCTGGGTTTTTTCGAGCGCGTTTCCCTCGGGGCGCGCATACACCGTTTCTCCAGCCAATTGCTTTTCCTCGGGAAGAAGGGCAATCTTCAAAACCTCGTCGACATGATCGACCAGGATGATTTCCAGATCCTTCAAAACATTTGCCGGAACCTCTGCAAGGTCTTTTTCGTTGTCCTTGGGAATGATCACCTTCCGGATGCCTGCCCGGTGTGCCGCGAGAAGTTTTTCTTTGAGCCCTCCTATCGCTAACACACGCCCCCTCAAGGTGATTTCACCCGTCATGGCCAGATCCCCTCGAACTTTCCGTCGCATGAAAGCGGAGGCGATCGCTGTGGCCATGGTAATACCGGCCGACGGTCCATCCTTCGGAATCGCCCCTTCCGGTACATGGACATGGATATCCATCTTTCTGTAGAATGTTTCCGACAACCCGAACGCGGCGGCCCTGGCCCGGACGTATGTGAGGGCGGCCTGCGCCGACTCCTGCATGACATCGCCAAGCTTCCCTGTAAGAATCAGTTTTCCCATTCCCGGCATGATGGAGACCTCGATGGCGAGGAGCTCTCCTCCAACCTCGGTCCATGCCAGGCCCGTTGCAAGACCGATCTCGTCCTTGCCTTCCGTCTCCCCATGACGGAATTTCGGCACACTCAAATAACGCGGAACCGATTTTGAGGAAATCCTGATCCGGGATTTCCCACCCCCTTCGACAATCTTTTTTGCCACCTTCCGGCAGATCGACGCAATTTCCCTCTCCAGGTTCCGAACCCCCGCCTCGCGTGTGTACTGACGGATAATCGTCATCAGAGCGCCGTCCGTGTAAAACACGTTCTCTTTCTTGATGCCGTTGGCTTCCATCTCCTTCATCACAAGAAACCGTTTGGCGATATTCATCTTCTCCGGCTCGGTATACCCGGCCAGACGGATCACCTCCATCCGATCCTGCAACGGCGCAGGAATCGTCTGCAGCACGTTGGCCGTCGTAATGAACATGACGTCGGAGAGATCGTAGTCCACTTCGAGATAGTTGTCGTTAAAGGCGTAGTTCTGCTCGGGGTCGAGAACTTCCAGCAGTGCGGAAGAGGGGTCCCCGCGGAAATCGGAACTCAGCTTATCCACTTCATCGAGGCAGAAGACCGGATTATTCGTACCCGCCTTCTTCAGGAGCTGAATAATCTTACCCGGCATGGCGCCGATATAGGTCCTCCGATGGCCTCGAATTTCGGCTTCGTCCCGAACGCCGCCCAGCGAAAGACGGACAAATTTACGGTTCGTGGCGCGGGCGACAGACTTGGCGATCGATGTCTTCCCGACGCCGGGAGGCCCCACAAGGCAGAGGATGGGACCTTTGTTCTTCTTCATCAGGGTCTGGACAGCGAGATACTCGATGATCCGTTCTTTCACCTGCTTCAGACCATAGTGGTCCTCTTCAAGGATCGCTTCCGACTCTTTAAGGGTGTATTTATTCTCTGTTTTCTCCCCCCACGGCATGTCGAGCAGCCAGTCGATGTAATTTCGCACGACCGTGGCCTCCGCCGACATCGGCGCCATCATCTGGATCTTTTTGATTTCCGCCTTGACCTTCTTGTGTCCCTCCTCGGAGATTTTCTTCTGCTTCAGTCTTTTTTCCAGCTCGGCTATCTCGTTGCGAAATTCGTCCTTTTCGCCCATTTCCTTCTGGATGGCACGCATCTGTTCGTTGAGGTAGTAGTCCTTCTGGGTCTTTTCCATCTGCTTCTTGACCCGTCGCTTGATCTTCTCCTCAACCTGCAGGATTTCGATTTCCGAAAGCATCAGCTCATAGATCGCCTCGATTCTCTCGGATACATCAATGATCTCAAGAATCTTCTGCTTATCTTCCAATTTGGCGTTGATTTGGGCGACAACGACATCCGCAAGTTTAGAGGCATCCTCGATCGAAGCGATCGCCCCTACCATTTCCAGATGGACTTTTTTTGTCATCTTTGCATAGGTTTCGAAGGACTCCCGGATGCTCCTCATCAAGGCCTGAATCCTTACCTTGTCCGTCGCCTGATCGTGTTCATCGAGCTCTTCCGCACGGACGAGGAAAAAATCATCGCTATGGAGATATTCGCGAATGATCCCCCGCTTTTTCCCCTCTACCAGGACCTTCACCGTGCCATCGGGAAGGCGCAGAAGCTGGATAATGATTCCTATTGTGCCTATTGCATAGATATCGTCTTCGGCGGGATCGTCCTTCTGAGCGCTTTTCTGGGCCGCCATGAAAATCCCTTTTTCTTCCTTCATGGCCGATTCCAAAGCGGCAATCGACCTTTCTCTCCCTACGAACAGCGGAACAATCATATGGGGGAACACCACCACATCCCTGAGAGGCAAGAGAGGTATTTCCATGGATATATCCATTATTTTTTCATTTTTTTCTCTGTCAAACAGCATATTTTTATCCTCGTCTTTGAGTGTTCGAGGGTAGACAATCTCCCAATCCCCCAATCCTCCATCTTCTCAGGCGGTTTCTGACTTCTTTTCGAAAAGGAGGATCGGTTTTTCCTTATTCAAAACGACTTCCTCACTGATCACACATTCCTTTACATCGGGCATCGAAGGCAACTCGTACATGATATCGAGCATGGTGTTTTCCAGAATGGCCCTGAGCCCGCGCGCCCCGGATTTCCTTTCTACGGAAAGCCTGGCTATTGCCAGCAGGGCGCTTTCGGTAAACTTCAGTTTCACCCCTTCGAGTTCAAACAGTTTCTGATACTGTTTAATGATCGCATCCTTGGGTTCGACGAGTATCCGGATCAGCTCCTCCTGCGTTAACAGATTCAAGGTCGCGATCACCGGCAGCCGGCCGATAAATTCAGGAATGAGACCGAATTTCAAAAGGTCCTCGGGCTGAACTTCCTGGAGGAGCTGGTCGGTCTTCTTTTGCCGCTTGCTCCTGATTTCGGCCCCGAAACCCATCGCGTTGAATCCGACCCGGCGGGCAATAATGTCGTCAAGGTCATTGAACGCTCCCCCGCAGATGAACAGGATGTTGGTCGTATCCACCTGAATGAATTCCTGCTGGGGGTGCTTTCTTCCCCCTTTGGGCGGGATGTTGGCCGTAGTCCCTTCGATGATCTTGAGGAGCGCCTGTTGGACACCCTCACCCGATACATCCCTCGTGATGGAGGGATTGCCCGATTTTTTCGAGATTTTGTCGATCTCATCGATATAGACGATCCCCTTCGACGCCCGTTCCACATCATAATCGGAATTCTGCAGGAGGCTCAAAATGATATTTTCCACATCCTCGCCGACATAACCGGCTTCCGTCAGGGTAGTGGCATCGGCAATGGTGAAGGGAACATTCAGCATTTTTGCCAGCGTCCTGGCCAGAAGGGTTTTACCGGAACCGGTGGGGCCGATGAGCAGAATGTTGCTCTTCTGGATATCGACCCCGCCCATATCGGCATGGGAAAACAGCCGACGGTAATGATTATAAACGGCTACGGACAGGACCTTCTTTGATCTTTCCTGGCCAACGACGTACTGATCCAAAAATCGCGTAATGTCTTTTGGTTCCGGGATTCCCTTCCGGAGTTCATCGGCAACCGGTTTTTCACACTCCTCGTCAACGATGCACCGGCACAGCTCTATGCACTCATCACAGATATACGCTGTGGGTCCGGCTACCAATTTTTTCACTTCGTTCTGGTTTTTTCCACAGAAAGAGCAGAATAGAAGTCCCCGCCCCTCTTGCTGGTCCTTTTCTCTTTTAGCCATTCAACAGTCCCCTGCCTTTTCTCCCATTATGCTTTCTTGGTTATGATTTCATCGATGATTCCGTAATTTTTGGCTTGCTCGCCGGTCATGTAATAGTCGCGCTCCGTGTCGTTCATGATTTTTTCTATAGGTTGACCGGTAAGCTCGGACAGAACATGGTTCAGCTCTTCCTTCAGCCTCAGAATCTCTCGCGCCTGAATGTCGATGTCCGTTGCCTGCCCCTGAAATCCGCCCAATGGCTGGTGGATCAGGATTCGTGAATGGGGCAGGGCGTATCTTTTGCCCTTCTGCCCTGCCGCAAGGAGCAGAGCGCCCATACTCGCCGCCTGTCCCATGCATACCGTGGAGACAGAAGGTTTAATGTACTGCATGGTGTCGTATATGGCAAGCCCCGAACTGACATGCCCGCCCGGGGTATTGAGGTAAAAAAAGATCTCCTTGTCCGGATCTTCCGATTCCAGATAAAGCATCTGGGCGATGACGAGATTTGACACATCATCATCGATGGCCGTTCCCAGGAAGATAATCCGATCCTTCAGAAGCCTCGAATAGATATCATACGCCCTTTCACCCCGTCCGTCCTGCTCAACCACCATGGGTATCAGCGTCATTTCGTTTCCTCCGCTATCTCAGCCTTTTTTGCACCGACCGTGGTGATGTGGGCTTTTTCCAGGAGAAATTCGTAAGTCTTCCGGCTCAGAATCTCCGATTTAATGCTGTCCATCAAATCTTCTTTCTCCAGCGATTTTTTAAAAGTTTCGAAATCCTGGGCTCGCTGGGATGCCATCTCGGCAATCTGTTTTTCCACTTCCATCTCATCGACGGCAAGGGCCTCTTTCCTGGCGATATTCTTGATGAGGATGACTGTCTTCACGATCTTTGTCGCTTCCTCACGACACTGATCACGAAATTTCAAGGCCACCTCGGTCGCTTTTTTCGGATCCATCCCGCCGGACACCATTCTTTGCCTCATATTCAGCAGCATATGGTGGATCTGGTTCTCGATAAATGAGTCGGGCGCCTCGAATTCATTGCTTGCCAGAAGCTTATCGCCGATGCTTTTATCGAGGTCTGCGGCGACTTTCGCTTTTTTTTCTTCTTCCAGGTTTTTGCGAACATCGGCCTTGAGGGCATCCAATGATTCATATTTCTCGAAGTTCTTGATAAAATTGTCATCGATCTCGGGTGCACGCTTGACTCGAATTCCTCCGATGTTCACGGCAAATTCCACATCCTTTCCCGCGAGGTGGGCGGGAACATCGGTCTCGGGAAACGTGATGACAAAAGATCGGGCCTCTCCCTTTCGCATGCCTAAGAGCTGCTCCTCGAAACCGGGGACAAACGTCTTTGAGCCGATTTCAAGAAGATGATTTTCCGCTGTCAGCTCCTTAAGCGTCTCCCCGGAGATTTTCCCCGTAAAATTGAGGGTTACAAAATCACCCTCGATCACGCCCCGATCTTCATTCAAATCTTCCATTGTGGAAAACATCTGACGAATATCCTGCAGTCTTTTTTCGAGGTCCTCTTCCGTCACGGCGGGATCTTCCTTCTCAAGTTCAAGACCAAGGTAGTCTTTTGGGTCGATAGCGGGCTCGACTTCGACGATGGCCGAAAAACTGAAATCCTTGTCTCGCTCTATACCCTTCTGCTCGATCTGGGGTTGCGTGACCGCCGGGATCTCCTTTTCCTGCAACGTCCGCCAGTATACTCCATTGACAATGCCGGCAACCGTCTCTTTTTCCGCCTGCTCCCGATAGTACATCTCCAGGATTGCCCGCGGAATCTTCCCCGGTCTGAACCCCTTGACCTTGGCGGTTCTGCCGACCTTGCGATACACAGTGTCCAACTCGTTTTTCACATCCGCCCAGGGGATATCGAAGGATAGTTTTTTCTTTACAGAACTGATATCTTCAATTTTTATGGCGGCGCTGATTTCACTCACGGCAATACGCTCCTTAGAATTATGTTTACCCTGCGAATAGTCCAAAGAATGGTGCGAGAGAGGGGAGTTGAACCCCTATCCGCTCAGGCGGGCTGGATCCTAAGTCCAGTGCGTCTACCAGTTCCGCCACTCTCGCATGGGTGAAGTCTCTCTCTTTATATGCATTACCCCCTGGATTGTCAACATCCATTATAGGGGAAAGCCTCCGGAAGTCATTAAAAAACCGCCATGTTGGCGGTTTTTGTTAAAACTGGTCGGGGCGAGTGGATTTGAACCACCGGCCCTCTGAACCCCATTCAGATACGCTACCAGACTGCGCCACGCCCCGACACCAATCGGTTTGATTGGCGTGTTTTGTTAGCATTATCGCTCATCCGTGTCAAGAATAAAGGTGTGACGGCTTCGTAAAATGTGGATAAATAACTTGAATTCGTAAAAGAATTGGTGTATTCATCAACAGTATGCTTTTCGAATCGGGACGGCGCAACGGTGGTGGAACATGATTCTCAAATGGACAATGTCGCTTCTTGTTTTATCGATCCTCATCCTCGGTACCGCGTTGACCGGTCAGGCGGATATTTACAAATACGTCGATCCGGAAGGGGTCGTTCATCTTACCAATGTCCCCACTCAACACAATGTGCCCTATGTCCTTATTATGAAAGAAAAACGGGTCATTATTCAGTTGAAAGGGGACGGTACCCGCTACGATGACCTGATCACCAGGGCCTCTGAAAAATACCGTGTCGACTCTACGCTTATCAAGGCCATTATCAAGGCCGAATCAAATTTCAATCACCGGGCCGTTTCGCCAATGGGAGCCCAGGGGCTGATGCAACTCATGCCGGCAACCGCTGCTTCGCTTCAGGTCAAGGATTCCTTTCATCCGGAAAACAATATCGACGGCGGAGTCCGCTATCTCCGCTACCTGATGAATCTGTTTAACGGGAATCTCCCGCTTGTACTCGCCGCATACAATGCCGGGGAAAACGCCGTTCTGCGCTACAACAACCGCATCCCGCCCTACCAGGAGACCCAGACCTACGTCAAGCGCGTCCTCCATCATCTCAACAGCTACAGCAGCGGCAACCGGGTACACTGATCACGTAGGGGCAAAGCGAGCTATGAGTGATCACGGCAACGGTCCCACCGTCAGGTATTTTTCGAGGTCTCGCAATTTCTTTTCCTTGATCCCCGGAACGGCCGTGAGATCCGCAACCCGCGCGAATCTTCCTCTCGACTGCCGTAACTGAACAATCTGAGCGGCCATCCGTTCTCCGATGCCGGGCACCAGCGCCAGCTCCTCTTCGCCCGCACGGTTGAGGTCGATCGGCAGCCCCAGGGCAAGCTTCTTTACCGCGGGCATCTCGATGATTTTCAGCACGCCCCCCTCGGCAAAGACCAAGATCGCCGAAGCGGATGAAAAACGCGCTTTGGCTAAAGCGCCATCCACCGTCGGCGCGTCATAGCCTGTGATTTTTGATAATTCGGCAGCAGCTTTGGCTTCCGGGATGAAATAGATCCCGTCGGCGCCGCGGTTTCCTGCAACCTCTATGGCGATCCTCCCCGAAACCTGGTCCCCCCAGGGCAGGGGCGAATCCGGACGAGGATGACTGTGATAAAACAGACTCACCCCATAGACTGCCGTCGAAACGATCAGGATGGTCAGTCCGCCCGCCCTTTGTCCTTCGCGGACCGTCATTTAACCTCCTTTTGGTGTAAAGATCTGTTTCCAGGAATAAATTCTGTCCGCGGCATCGGAAATCTCGATTTTTCGCACATTCTCGTCGAGATAAGAAAATGTGACCCACATGGCTTCCTCCGGTATGGAATCGGAAATCTTGTCCGCCCACTCCACGACCACCACGCCTCCCCGCGTGAGGTATTCCCGATATCCTATTTCTTCGAGGTCCCCGGGTCCGGTCAGGCGATAGATATCCAGATGAAACAGCGCGGTCTCTTTTCCGGGGTATTCATTGATGAGTGTGAAGGTTGGTGAAGCGACCACATAGCCGTCCGGAACGCCCAGACCGTTGGCGATGCCCTGTGTCAGGCAGGTTTTACCGGCGCCGAGTTCCCCCGCCAGCGCAACGCATTCCCCACCTTTCAGACCCGCGCCCAAGCGCCTGCCGATCTGCAGGGTCTCCATCGGACTTTTTGAAATCAGGACCAGTGAGGTTCGCTGCGCAGCCATTGTATCAGTATAAATTGTTATGCGCCGACCAGGGCATCCGCCATGGCGGCAACCCTTTTCATCGTCTTCACGTCATGGACCCGTATGACCCGGCTGCCATTCAGGATGGTCGCGGTGACCGACGCCGCGGTCCCCTCGATCCGTTCCTGCGGCCCCCCTCCCGTCACATGACCGATGAACGATTTCCGGGACACCCCCGTAACGATCGGCCTCCCCAGTATCTTGAATTCGCTCAGGCGACGGATCAGTCGCACATTGTCCAGCGCCGATTTTCCAAAACCGAACCCGGGGTCGATCATGATCTGCACGGGCGCTATGCCGCTTTGCTCCGCGCTTTCGATCCGTTCCTGCAAAAACGAGATCACCTCGCCAAGCAGCGAACGATACTCGAGATCGCCGCCTTGCATCGTTTTCGGCAAACCGCGCATATGCATGAGGATGACGGCCGCTCCTGCTCCGGCAGCGACTTCGGCCATCCGGCTGTCATAATTCATCGCACTGATATCATTTATTATTTCTGCTCCTTCGGCCAGCGCCTCGCGCGCCACAGCCGCCTTCGTCGTATCTATCGACAGGGGAACGGATATCTTGCCGGCAAGGCCCCGGATGACCGGCATCACCCGCCGCAGTTCCTCTTCCTCCGTCACGGGATCCGAGCCGGGCCGGCTGGACTCGCCGCCGATGTCGATCATATCGGCGCCTTCCTCGACCATGCGGAGCGCCTCTTCCACCGCGGTCACCGGCGCCGCGAATCTGCCGCCGTCGGAAAACGAATCGGGGGTTGCGTTGATGATTCCCATGACCAGAGTCCGTTCCCCGATCGTGATCTCTCTTCTTGATGTTTTCAGAACAGCCGAATTCGAGGCGAGATTGCCTAGGGCTTCGCGGATCCGATCGGAATACCCGTCCAAACCGAAGGGCCCTCCGGCCAGCTTATCGGTGAAACGGCGAATCGCTTTGAGCGTTCCTATCAGAATGACACCGGTCCTGGCGATGCGTGAGCCGATCGCGTCGCGGGCGATGGCGGCGTCTCCCCCGAGCGCGAGCATCTCCTGCTTGATGATAGTGGCGGTTTTGCATTCCACCTCTTCCAGAAGGATATTCAGATGGATCATCTTCGGGAGCATCGCCTCGACGCCGTAGGGATCCGCATCCACCCCCTTCAGGGCATCAAGGGCCTCCGCTTCGGAGGTGATATGCAAGCATCTCACCCGCAACCCTTTTGGGTCCATGGCATGTTGATCCCTTACCTTATTCCGTTCGGATGACTCTTTTGAAGCACCCTGCCCACAGGGCGGGGCTTCCCGGCAAGGAAGTGTTTCTTATTTCGATGCGCCCCCCAACCCCACCTACAAGGCGGGGCTTGCGGGATGCGCTCCCGGTCAGGCTGATGTTTCCAATGCGGGATTTGTCTTTTCCTGCGGCGGTTTTATCCCTATGATCGCATCGAGCTCCGTTGCATTGAGGACCTCTTTTTCCAGCAGTTCCGAGGCGATCCTGTTGAGAACATCCATGCGGTCCGACAGGATCTGCTTGGCGCTCTCGTAACTGGTCATCACGAGCCGGGCAACTTCATCGTCTATCTTCTGCGCCGTTTGCTCGCTGTAATCCTTATGGGTGGCAAATTCGCGGCCGAGGAAGATTTGTTCTTCCTTCTTGCCGTAACTCAGCGGCCCCATCGCCTCGCTCATCCCCCATTCGCATACCATCTTCCGGGCGAGAGCGGTCGCCCGTTCGATATCGTTTCCGGCGCCCGTGGTAAAATCCTTCAGAACCAGCTCCTCCGCCGCTCTTCCGCCGAGCAGGATCACGATATTATTCACGAGAAACTCCCTTGGGTAGGTATGCTTCTCGTCGACGGGCAGCTGCTGCGTCACGCCCAGGGCGTGTCCCCTGGGAATGATGGTCACCTTGTGAATCGGGTCGGTTCCCGGCAGTATCCTGGCCACAAGGGCGTGCCCCGATTCATGGTAGGCCGTATTTCTCTTCTCGGCATCGCTGATGACGAGGCTTTTTCGCTCGGTTCCCATGAGAACCTTATCCTTGGCAAACTCGAAGTCGCTCATGAACACTTTTTCCTTGTCGAACCGGGCGGCGTAAAGGACCGACTCGTTGACGAGATTTTCGATATCGGCGCCCGAAAAACCGGGAGTGCCGCGGGCAATGATCGCAAAATCGACGTCCTCCGCAAGCGGCACCTTTCGGGCATGAACCGCCAGAATCTTTTCCCTTCCCCTCACATCCGGGAGAGGGACGACGACCTGACGGTCGAACCGACCGGGCCGAAGCAGAGCCGGATCGAGGACATCCGGACGGTTGGTTGCCGAGACCAGGATGACTCCCTCGTTGGATTCGAATCCGTCCATCTCTACCAGAAGCTGATTGAGGGTCTGCTCCCGCTCGTCGTGCCCGCCTCCCAGACCGGCGCCCCGGTGACGTCCCACCGCATCGATTTCATCGATGAAGATGATGCAGGGGGCATTTTTCTTGCCCTGATTGAAGAGATCCCGGACCCTCGATGCCCCGACCCCGACAAACATCTCGACGAAATCGGACCCGCTGATGCTGAGGAATGGGACATCCGCCTCTCCGGCGATGGCGCGGGCGAGCAAGGTTTTCCCCGTGCCGGGCTGCCCGACGAGCAACAGCCCCTTGGGGATCCTCCCCCCCAATTTTGTGTATTTCTTTGGATCCCGGAGAAAATCGATGACCTCCTGGAGCTCCGCCTTTGCCTCTTCGACGCCGGCCACATCGGCAAAGGTGACTTTCTTCGTCTTGTCCGTGACCAGACGGGCCCGGCTTTTCCCGAATGCCATGGCCTTGCCGCCGCCGCCCTGCATCTGCCTCATGAAGAAGATCCAGACCCCGATCAGGAGCAGCATGGGAAGCCAGGAAACCAAAACAGTCATATACCAAGGGGAATCGTCCAGCGGTTTGGCGGAAATCCTGACCCCCTTTTCCTTGAGCAGGGCAATGGCGCCCGCGTCCTTGGGGGCATAGGTTTTGAAAGCCTTTCCACTGCTCAGTCTCCCCGTGATACTGTCGCCCTGGATGGTCACCTCGGTCACCTGGGACTTATCCACATAACTTAGGAAATCGCTGTAAATCACATCCATCTGGGCGATTTTAGGTTGATTAAACAGATGATAAACCATCACAAACACGAGACTGATGACGAGCCATAGAGCGATATTTTTCTGAAGGGGGTTCAATAGATTTACTCCTTTATGTTAAAGATATCACATTCATTATAATATCGATGCGTTTATTTCAAACCATTTTTTTTGGCTTGTCGCTTCTTACCGGCCTGGAGTTCACTCTGCCGATCCTAAGGACGCTGCCTTCCTTCGCCACACGGATCAGACCGGGGAGATCCAGCGAAGCCTTGCGACGGCGCGACGAGCGGGCGAGCGCAAGTACCGCCTCGATATGCCTGTAACCGACGCCGTTTCCCGACTGCGATGTCGCCTCAAGGAGGCATTTGATCAACCGTCCCTGCAGCGCCGCGTGCATATCGATAAATTCCGCAAGGGGAAGCAAAGTATCCGTCTCGCCCGGGACAATTCCCCATCGACCCAGGATCTGCCCGACCGTGTCCTGCAGGTAATCATCCTCACGGCGGATAATCTCGGCGGTCCGGCTGAGCCCCCTGACAATCCCGGGATTGTATCGTGCGGTCAGCTCCGGAATGAGCTGATGCCTGATCCGGTTGCGCAGGAAATGGGGGCTCGAATTGGAACTGTCTATGAAGTAAGTCAACCCTTCGTGATTGAGGAATTCCAGAATCTCCGCTCTCCCCACATGGAGCAAGGGGCGTATGATTCGACCTTCCCGCACCGGAACAATCCCTTTCAGGCCTTCGAGACCGCTTCCGCGGAGCAGGTTGATCAGAACGGTTTCGGCTTGATCGTCGCGCTGATGGCCGGTGGCTATCTTTTTGGCGCCGCAGGCTTGTGCAGTCTCGTCGAGAAACCGGTACCGCTGCTCCCGGCCGACCTCCTCGAGCGACTTTCCTCTTCCCTTCTGAAGCATGCGGATGTCAACCGTTTTACTGATGCAGTTGATCCCCATCCCGGCGCACAGGCTCTGGACGAACCTCTCCTCCTTTTGAGCCTCCGCGCCCCTGAGACCGTGGTTGAGGTGCGCCGTCGTCAAGCGAAGTTGATACTCAAGGGAAAGAAGCACCAACGTCCACAGGAGCGCCACGGAATCGGGACCGCCCGAAACCGCGACCAGGACATGATCCCCCCGTTCCAGCAGGAGGCAATCGGTAATCGTTTTTTTCACCGTCTTCAGCATCGATAAAACCTGGTGACTCCGTATGCGCCATTTTCCTTCCATGACGGCTTCGCAGAAAGGACGTCCCATTTTCAACGCCGTTTAATGCTTTTTTACAATCTCGCCTTCTATGATATCGAACTATGTCGGCAAATACAAGAAAAGAGCTCGTGCAAAAATCCAAAATCCCTCCCCCTCGACGGGGAAGGGTCAGAGCCTGCCCCGTACCTGATACGGGGGTGGGGGTGAGAATTCTGTTGACTGACGCTCTTCCCCCGTGGTAAAAAAAGCTTCCGCTTGGATCCTGGACAGGACTGAGACGGACGGTTTGTCATCTCAAGATCAGGGCAACTCGCAAACCTTCCGTCGATGATACGGGAGGTTTTTTGTGAAGGAAAATGTGGCCATCATCGGCCTGGGGAAGGCGGGAACGGCCGTCGGTTATCTCCTCCGTGAGGCCGGTTATCCCATCGTTGCCGTCACCTGCCGCTCCCATACCTCGCTCCGGGATCGAATCCGGTATACGGGTGGAAAGGCCTTCACTGCCGAAGCGAACGCCGAAGCCGCCTCGCTCGCCTCGTGCATCCTCATCGCCACCCCCGACGACATTATTTCCTCCGTATGCAGCGAAATCGCGCAGCAAGGGGGCTTCCAACAGGGTGACAAGGTCATCCATATGAGCGGCGCAGGGGGGCTCGATCTCCTGGAATCGGCCCGTGATGTCGGGGCCTCGGTGGCCAGCATCCACCCCATACAATCATTCGCCGATATCGAAACGGCTATCCGGAGCATTCCTCGGAGCACCTTCGGGATCACGGCCGATGACGCGATCAGGGAGTGGTCGGCCGAACTGGTCCGGGCGCTGGGCGGAATTCCCTTTTATGTGCCCGAAACCATCAAGCCGCTCTATCATGCCGCCGCCTGCATGGCCTCCAATTACCTGACCACACTGATCCACATGGCCGAGGAAACCTATCTCTCGCTCGGCCTGAGCCGGGATGAGGCGATTCGCTCTTTCTGGCCGCTGGTATCCGGCACCCTGACGAATATCGAAACGCGAGGGAGCATACAGGCGCTCACAGGCCCCATCTCGCGCGGCGATGCGGGAACCATCGAACAGCATATCCGTGTTCTGCGCGAAAAACTGCCCGCCTATCTGCCTGCTTATTGCGCGATGGGACTCCTGACGGTAGACTTGGCGATCAAGAAGAGAACCCTCTCTCCGGAAAAGGCGGAGCTGATCAAGACCATACTGACGGCTTCGTAAAATATCACATCGCGCCGGCGATATGACGCACTATCTGGCGGCAGACGCCGGTATAGATCTCCGGTCCGATGATAAAATTCGGAAAAAGGGCGTATCGCTCCGTCACCAGCGCCTGAACCGTTGCATCGATGGAAGCCGTGCGCCGGTAGATCTCTTCCACCATGGCCCGGTAATCCCTGGCCACGTCGATGCTGCGAAGGATCATGCTTCCCGCTTCTTCGCCTGTAACATAGCCGTAATGATCGGCGCAGAACATATCGACCTTGAGTGATTTAAGCTTCTCCAGACTATGCTGATAATGGGTGAAGTTCGAATTACCCGACGGAAGAATCACCCCCTGATAGGGGATACCGCCGCCATCCGATGGGAACAATGCTCTTATTTCAGGGACATACGCTGTGATGGAGCAGGAGGAGTGACCCGGGGTTTCAAGGATCTGCACGGTCAATCCGCCGAGATCTATCCGAGCGCCCTCCGAAACGACCACGCCGGCGCCATCCGA
>MICN01000103.1 GCA_001829875.1 Syntrophus sp. GWC2_56_31 | reverse complement strand
CTTTCTTCTATCCCTCCTTTTCCGGCATCTTAGGCGGACACTCATCGTGGTCGGCCCGACGGAAAAAGAGGCGGAGTCTTTTTCCCGGGATATTTCCTTCTTTCTCGGCGGCGATCGCTCTGTATTGCTGCCTTCCTGGGATCTGCTGACTACAGACATGTTTGCCTTTCAGCGGGAGACGGAGATCACCCGCCTGGAGGTTCTCTATCGATTGACGTTCGGCGAGCCCGCTATTGTGGTGATTCCCGCCCGCGCCCTCATGCAGAAAGTTATCCCACGGGAGGTTCTCGAGGGATACGGGGAATGGATCTCAGTGGGTGACATCCGCGAGCGGGACGGGCTGGCCCAGAAACTCATGGAAGGGGGATATACCCGGATGACACTCGTCGAGGGCAAAGGGGAGTTCGCTGTCCGGGGGAATATGGTCGATCTCTTTCCCCCGATGGCCCGGCACCCGCTGCGTCTGGAGTTTTTTGGCGACGAGCTGGAATCGATCCGTGTATTCGATGAAGCCTCTCAGCGGTCGATAAACGAGCTGGCCGAATTCATGCTTTTCCCGGCTAGGGAGGTGATCCTCACCCCCGAACGACGGGAACGCGCCGTCCGCAACATTCGCCGCCGCTCCAACGATCTGGAGCTTCCCCGAGGAACGAAGGCGAAACTTGTCGAACTGATGGCGACCGGGCTCGGCGCTTCGGTGAACCCTCTCTTCTACCCGCTTTTTTACGACACCGCGGGGGACGATGATCCTGGAGCGCGGGGTATGGACACCCTGTTCGACTATTTCCCCTCGAACGGTCTTCTCGTCCTGAATGACCCCCTTGCCGTCGCGCAGGCAGAAGAAAAAAGCGAAGGCATCATCGACCGGTTCCTCCTGAAGGCCCGCACCGAGGAGCGTTTTTTTCTGGACAGGGAGTTCTTCTGTCTGACCGCGGTGGAGGTCGCCGATCGCTCGCGGGTGATGCAGCAGATTCATATTGCAGGCCTCACTCTCGGCGCTGAAGCGACGGATCGCCCCTCTGTATGGTTTGACCTGGAGCGGGATATTGCCATCGACGATGCCCTCCGTCAGGCATCCGAAGAGGACGGCCTCCTCGGGCCGCTTGCGGAGAAGATCCGGGGCTGGATTGGGGAGGGGAAGCGGGTGACGTTCGTCTGCAGCGGAGAAGAATGTCTGCAGCGGATGGGTCACCTTCTTTTGCGATACGATCTTCCCGCGCGAAAAGCGAACGGCGCCTTCCTCGACGGGATCGTTGCCGAGGATACCACAGCGGGTCTCTTCCTCCAGGAAGGCCAAATCAGCGGAGGATTCCATCTCCCCGGCATGAAACTCGTCCTCCTGTCCGAGGCGGAAATTTTCGGCAAGAAGGTCTTCCGACGGAGGGTCCGTCCGGCGCGGGAGGGATATTTCCTCAAGTCGTTCGGAGAGCTTACAGAGGGGAATTTTATCGTCCATGCCGAACACGGCATCGGGCGATACGGGGGGCTCCAGAAGCTCAAAGCAGGCGGGATCGAGAACGACTTTCTTCTCATCGGGTATCAGGATCAGGATCGTCTCTATCTGCCCGTGGACCGTATCGATCAGATCCAGCGATACATCGGCCCGGACGGTTTTGTCCCGAAGGTCGACAGGCTGGGTGGGACCTCATGGGAGACGGTCAAGGAACGGGTGAAGAAGTCGGTCCGGGAGATGGCCGAGGAGCTGGTTTCCATCTACGCCGCCCGGGAGGTGATGGACCGGGAGGCCTTCTCCACCCCCGACCGGATCTACGAGGAGTTCTGTGCCTCCTTTGAATTTGAGGAGACCCCGGATCAGGCGAAGGCGATCGAGGACATACACGCCGATATGAGCGGCGGCAAGCCAATGGACCGCCTGATCTGCGGCGATGCGGGGTTCGGTAAGACCGAGGTGGCGATGCGCGCCTCGCTTCGGGCCGCCCTGGACGGGAAGCAGGTGGCGGTCCTCGTTCCTACGACGATCCTGGCCGAACAGCACCATCAGACCTTTTCCAGGCGTCTGAAACCCTATCCGATCCGCATCGAGGTCCTCAATCGTTTCCGGACGAAGACCGAACAGCTCTCGATCCTCGACGGTCTGGGCCGGGGGACGGTGGACATTGTGATCGGCACCCACCGTCTCCTCCAGAAGGACGTCAATTTCCGCAATCTGGGCCTGGTGATCATCGACGAGGAGCAGCGCTTCGGCGTCAGCCATAAGGAAAAACTAAAGAAACTCAGAACGTTGGTCGATGTCCTGACGCTGACGGCGACGCCGATCCCCAGGACATTGCACCTGTCGCTCGTGGGGCTCCGGGATCTGTCCATCATCAATACCGCGCCGGAGGATCGCCTTCCGGTGAAGACCCATGTCCTTGAATTCAACGAAGAGGTGATCGCCGATGCGATCCGGCAGGAGCTGTCAAGAAACGGCCAGGTGTTTTTCCTCCATGACCGCGTCCGGTCGATTTTCACGATGGCCCGCTTCGTGCAGAAGCTTGTCCCCGAGGCGCGGGTGGGGGTGGTCCACGGCCGGATGACGCCCAAGGAGATCGAGGCCGCGATGGCGAGGTTCGTCCGGCGGGAAGACAATGTTCTCGTCAGCACGACGATCATCGGTTCCGGCCTCGACATCCCCACGGCCAATACGATCATCATCAACCGGGCCGACCGCTTCGGCCTCGCCCAGCTCTATCAGATCCGGGGGCGCGTCGGGCGGGCGAAGGAAGAGGCCTTCGCGTATCTTCTCGTTCCAAAGGGGGCGATGCTCTCCCGCGACGCCTCGAAGCGCCTCCAGGTGATCATGGATTTCACCGAGCCGGGCTCCGGTTTCCGGATCGCCTCCAATGACCTGGAGATCCGGGGGGCGGGGAACCTTTTAGGGGCGTCACAGTCCGGTCATGTCTCCGCCGTTGGTTATGAGCTCTATACGGAACTGATGGATAAGGCGATCCGGGAGATCAAAGGAGAGGCGCCTCAGGAAGAGGAGATCAAGCCGGAGATCCATCTCGGGATTCCGGCCTTCATCCCCGAGGTTTACATGGCGGATGAGCATAGGCGTCTGGTAACATATAAGAAGGTCTCGCTCGCCGCGACCGATGAAGAGCTTGCCGGGGTCCGGGAGGAGCTCTTGGACTGCTACGGCTTTGTTCCTACCGAAGTGGAGAACCTCCTTTCGGTCATCGGTATCCGCAATCTCCTCAAAACCATCAAGGGGAAGAAATTGGGTTACGACGGCAAGGTCATGACGGTTTTTCTGCAGGAGAAAAGTCCGGTCGATCCCCGGCGGATCATTGAACTCTACCGGCGGAAGGTACGGGGCGTGCAGCTCACGCCCGATCTGAAACTGACAATCCCCATGCCGGATTTGCAAGGGGGCGAGATACTCAACCGGGCGCGGGAGCTGCTCCGGGAACTGGGATAACAAGGATAACAATGAGTAGAAAGACAATAACAGGGATGCGGCTCCGGAGGCGGCGGATCCAATGGGCGCTTCAATGGATACCCGTCTTTTTTCTGCTCCTTGTCGCCTGTCGAGGGCAGGAGTCGCCCCGGTCGATGGCGCCGCCCGTCGCAACGGTAAACGGCGAGCAGATCGGCATCGAGGAGTTTGAGAAAAGGCTGGAGAAGGAGACAGGCCTTGTGAAGGGCGAAGGAACCCTGAAACCGGAACAGATGACGTCCCTGAAGGAAGAGGTCCTAAACCATCTGATCGATGAGAAAGTGATGCTCCAGCGAGCCGGTAAACTCTCGCTCACCGTCAGCGATGCCGAAACCGAGGCGCGGATCGGAGAGATCAAAAAGGATTACAGCACCGAGAGCTTTGAATCCCTGTTCGGCAATGGCGGAATCGACTATCCGGCCTGGAAGGAGGCGCTGCAGAAAAGACTGCTCCTCGAGAAGGTCATTGTCCGGGATGTGAACGCGAAGATCCAGGTGACGGACGGGGAGGCGGAGCACTATTTCAAAAACAACCGTAAGACCTACGTATCGGCGAGGCGGGTCCGTGTTGCGCAGATTGTTATCCGCGACCGCGACCGGGCAGAGGGGATATTGAAAAGATTGAAGGCGGGAGAGGATTTTGGTAAGCTGGCGCGTGCGGTTTCCATCGGTCCGGAGGCGGAACGGGGCGGAGATCTCGGTTTTTTTGAACGCGGGATGATGCCCGAAGCGATCGACCGTGTGGTTTTTTCACTGCCGGTGGGGAAGTTGAGCAGCGTGGTTCGCAGCCCTTATGGGTTCCACGTTTTTAAGGTCCTCGAGAAGGACGCTGCAAGAGGCCGGAAGTTTACAGAGGTAAAGGAATGGGTGAGGACCGATTTACAGAAAGCGAAAGAGGCCGAGGCGTATAAACACTGGATTGAAGGCTTGAGGGCGACGGCCGTCATCCAAATCAAACGGCCCCTTCCGGATGATACCGCGCTGCAGCCGGCAAAGAAAGAGGCTCCGCCGATGGCGGCGGAGAAACATTAACGATATAGGAGCGTAAAATGAATATATTCACGGCGGTTCTGGCGGGGGCGGCGGTTTTCCTGTGCGTGTCGGCGCGAGCTGAGGTGGCGAATAGGATTGTGGCTGTCGTCAACGATGAGGTGATCACCCTGTCCGAACTAAACAGCGCCTTTGAGCCCTATCGGGCAAGTATGGTGGCGTCCCACATGGGCGCGGAGAGGGAGAAGGTTCTGGCTGAAAACAGAATGATCCTCCTGAACCGGATGGTAGATAACCTCCTGATCGAACAACAATCCCGTAAAGCCGGAATTGTCTTGACGGATGATGAGGTGACCAATGCCATCAAGGATCTGCTCAAGCGACGAAACATCTCGCAGGACGACCTTCAAAAGGCCCTGGATCGGGAAGGAACCACCATGGAGATGTATAAAAAAGGGCTCTGGGATCAACTCGTGCGGATAAAACTTGTCCAGAGGGAGATCAAATCAAGGGTGACTGTCAGTGATGAGGAAATCGGGGCGTATTACCTCAAACACCGGGAAGATTACGAGGGAAAGGAAACCGTCCGGATCAGGCAGATCCTTCTCCCTCTGCCGAAAGCGGAGGATCGTGCCGAAAAGGAGAAAATCCGTGCCGATGCCGAGGCGATCCACAAGCTTCTGCTGAAAGGCGAGTCTTTCGAGAGCCTCTCCGCGAAATATTCCCAGGGGGCCGCCGCCGCCGGCGGCGGCGATATCGGCTACATAGAGAAAGGGATGATCCTCCATGAAGTGGAGGAGGTCGCTTTCAGTTTATCCCTCGATCAAATCAGCGGCGTCATTGAATCGCCTGTCGGTTTTCATATCATCAAGGTCATCGACCGCCGGGGGGCAGGGTTCAAGAATATCGAATCCGTTCGGGAGGAGATCCGAGAGAAGATCGATCAGGAGAAGATAGAAAAGAAGTTCGATGAGTGGTTGGATGCCCTCCGGATGAGTTCCCATATCGAGATCAAACTGTAATGAACACCATTAAAATCAAGGGTGCAGCCCAGCACAACCTCAAGAGCATCAATCTCGACATCCCACGGGACAAGCTGGTCGTCATCACAGGTGTCAGCGGTTCAGGGAAATCGTCGCTCGCCTTCGACACGATCTACGCCGAGGGACAGAGGCGATACGTGGAGTCGCTTTCGACATATGCCCGGCAGTTCATAGGGCAGATGGACAAGCCCGATGTGGAGTCCATCGAAGGGCTCTCTCCGGCCATCGCGATCGAGCAGAGGGCGGCCGCGCATAATCCCCGCTCCACCGTGGGGACCGTGACGGAGATCTACGACTACCTCCGCCTTCTCTTTGCCCGAATCGGCGTTCCCCACTGCCACAAATGCGGGAAAGAGATCAAGGCCCAGACCATCGACATGATGCTGGAGACGGTTCTCGCTTATCCGCCGAATTCAAGGCTGATGATCCTTGCCCCGCTTGCCCGGGGGAAAAAGGGTGAATTCCAGAAGGAGCTGAAGAAACTCGTGAAAGAGGGCTACGTCCGCGTACGCGTGGACGGCGAGGTCCGCGAGCTCGTCGAGGATATCGTCCTCGATAAAAACCGGCGGCACGACATCGACGCGGTCATCGACCGGCTCATCGTCAAGGAGGGGATACGGAAGCGCCTCCGTGATTCCCTCGAGACGGCGACCAGGCTGTCCGACGGTCTGGTCCGAGTCGCCGCGGCAGGCGGTGAGGAAGTCCTTTTCAGCGAACGATACGCCTGTCCGGACTGCGGCGTCAGCATCACCGATCTCGCTCCGCGGATGTTCTCCTTCAACAGCCCTTACGGGGCCTGTCCGGACTGCGGAGGGCTGGGGACCCGCATGTACTTCGACGAAGAACTGGTTGTTCCCGATATGAGCCTCTCCGTCAGAGAGGGGGCGATCACCCCCTGGTCGGGTCGTCACTCGCTCCATTATTTCCAGATGATCGACGCCCTGGCCGAGCATTACCAATTCGACATCAACACACCGTTTCAGAAGCTCCCGGAGGCGATCCGGAACGTCCTCCTCCACGGTTCGGGGGAGGAGAAGATCCGCTTTTACGTCGATAGAGGCGGTCGCCGGTTCTTCCATACCCGGCCCTTCGAGGGGGTTCTCAACCAGCTCGATCGGCGCTATAAGGAGACGACCTCGCTCCATATCCGGATGGACCTGTCGCGGTACATCAACCTGCGGGAGTGTCCGACTTGTCTAGGCGCCCGGCTCAAAAAGGAGAGCCTCTTTGTGACGGCGGGCGGGAAGAACATCCACGACGTCTGCAAGCTCCCGATTCGGGAATGCCTCGCGTTTCTCATGACGATCCCCCTCTCCCCTCAGGAGGTCCGGGTGACGGAGCGGGTGATGAAGGAGATCCGCCAGCGGCTCTGCTTCCTCCTCGACGTCGGCATGGACTACCTGAGTCTGGAGAGGGCTTCGGGGAGCCTCTCCGGCGGCGAGGGCCAGCGGATCAGGCTCGCCACCCAGATCGGCTCGGGGCTGGTCGGTGTCCTCTATGTTCTCGACGAGCCGACCGTAGGCCTCCACCAGCGGGACAATGTCCGCCTCATCGCCACGCTCAAACGGCTCCGCGATATGGGAAACACCGTCCTGGTCGTGGAGCACGACCAGGACATGATGTTGGAATCGGACCAGATCATTGATATCGGACCGGGGGCTGGGGTCGATGGGGGCGAGGTCGTCTTTCAGGGGACGCCTGAAGAGGCCTGCCGGAGCGACGTCTCGCTGACCGGCGCTTATCTCTCGGGCCGCAGGTCGATCTCGCTTCCGGAGAAACGGCGGCCCCTGTCGGGGCGATTCATCGTCCTGGAGGGGGCGCACGAGCACAACCTCAGGGATGTGGATATCCGGATCCCTGTCGGGCTCTTCACCGCGGTGACCGGCGTCTCCGGGTCGGGGAAGAGCACGATGGTGATCGAGACCCTATACAAAGCGCTGGCCCGGCGGCTCAACCACGAGAGAATGGGAGGCGGGAAGATCCGCCGCATCGTCGATCTGGGCGGGATCGAACGGATCATCCTGATGAACCAGCAGCCTATCGGGCGAACCCCACGCTCAAATCCGGTGACCTACACAGGCATCTTCTCACCTATCCGGGAGCTGTTCACGGGGCTGGCCGAATCGCGGCTCAGGGGTTATAAGCCCGGGCGGTTCAGTTTCAATGTGAAGGGGGGGCGATGCGAGGCCTGCGAGGGGAACGGCCTGATCAAGATCGAGATGCACTTCCTTCCGGACGTCTATGTGACCTGCGATGTTTGCAACGGCCGCCGGTTCAACGCGGACACCCTCGATGTCCGTTACAAGGGCAAAAATATCGCCGAGGTTCTGGAAATGACCGTCCAGCAGGCGCTCATCTTTTTCGCGAACATCCCGGCCATCTGCGGAAAGCTCCGGCTCCTCCACGATGTGGGACTCGGCTACATCCGCCTCGGACAGTCGGCAACGACCCTTTCCGGGGGCGAGGCGCAGAGGATCAAACTCTCCCGCGAGTTGGGCAAACGGATGAACAGCAATACCTTATATATTCTCGACGAGCCGACGATCGGTCTCCATTTCGCGGACATCCAGAAGCTCCTCGATGTACTCATGCGCCTCACGGATATGGGGAATACCATCGTCGTCATCGAGCACAACCTCGACGTGATCAAATGCGCCGACCATATCATCGACCTCGGTCCGGAAGGGGGGCCGGGCGGCGGCCGGATCATTGCCTCGGGGACACCTGAGGAGGTTGCCCGGGTGGAAAGCTCCTATACCGGCCAGTTCCTGCGGAAAGCGGGTATCAGGCCTTGATAAAAAAATGCGAGGCCGTCGCTCGGGCGCCACTGGCCGTTCGCCCGGACACGATCGAACTTCCCGCGCTGGGGGAGTCGTGGCGCATCGATTATCTGCCGACCAATACGCGGAGAGTCGGTGTGATGATGGAACAACCGGGGCGACTGACCGTGTACGGGGCGGTCGCCGATCATGGCGCCTGTCTGGCGGTTCTGAAGCGGTGGCTGAAGCGGCGGACCCGGGAAGAGCTTGTCCCATGGCTGGCTATGCTTGCCGGGCAGGGCGGCTTTACGTTTAACGAGGTTCTCGTTCGGGGTCAGAAAACGCGCTGGGCGAGCTGTTCATCAAAAGGAACAATAAGCTTGAGTTACAAGCTGTTGTTCCTGGAGCGTCATTTGGTCCGCTACGTCCTGCTGCACGAGCTGTGTCATACGGTCTGCATGAACCATTCCCCGCGGTTTTGGACGCTTCTGAGCCGCTACGAGCCGGAATGCAGAGCCATTCGCAGGCGGATGCGCGGGGATTGGAGGCGGGTTCCGGTCTGGGTGGAAGACACGGGAAATTAGGGACAGCTCCCTATTTTCGCCACGAAAATAGGGAGCTGTCCGTATGCAGTAACAATTGTTGGCGGTAGAAGTATATCCCAGTGGCTCCCGGCCACACTTTAACAGCGCATTGATGAACGATGCAGTCTTTAAGTTCAAACGGTATGAAGATTCCAGTTTGAGCTATACCGGCATCAACAAGCATGAAGGCGAAGACATCGGCCTTTACGACACCGTGCTAAGTACAAAATCTAAGAGGCATAGGGCGTGACAAAAAAGCTTTCTGGGACGCCTGAAAAATTATGACAGCAGATTCCCCTTGATTGTGGTAGAATAACACATAACAGGGAGGTGAAATTACGATGACAACGTTGGAGAAGGTGAAACGACTGGAGAAATATATTGCCGCAGACGTGGCGGCCTTTGATCCGGTTCTGGATATAACCATCGAAAAGCTGCTGAAACGAGAGTCGGCGCGCGTTGGCGATATTCAACAGCGGCTGATGAAGCAACTTGAGGAATTTGAGGACAGATACGGGCTCAAGACAACAGAATTTCGGGATCGCTATGACAAAGGCCTCATGGGGGATGAGGTGGATTTTGTCGAGTGGTCTGCTACCATCGACATGTTGGCGAATATCCAAAAGAGCCTCGACCTCCTGCAGGAAGGCTCGCTGGCATGAATGGCCACATCAGGCGCCATTTTGATCTCATCGAGGCCCGGCTGATCGAAAGCCCCGCCGTATTGTCCTTTCAGATCATCCGCAGAGAAACATCGCTCTATGATGGGAAGCTGCGTGTGAAAGCCGCCCTGTCCGATGGCGGGGTTTTTGCGCGTTTTCTCTACGTCAGCGAAACCGGTAAACAAATCTCCCTGGAAAAATACAGCCTGCATTGGCAGGACCGCCGGGGAAATCTTGTGCGAAGGATGGATAACGCTCCCCATTTCGCAGACCTTCCCTGTGCGCCTTATCATGAACATATTGCGGATATGGTTCAGGGACTGTCCTGTGCGCCTGATATCTTCACCTTTCTCGATGAGATCGAGAAAGGCATGGCCTCATCTTAGCAATCACCAGCCGTCAAAGCGGAATTGGGGACGGTTCTATTTTCGGAATGTCGATTCACCAAGCATTGGCTATCTTCCGGATAGCTAATTTATTTCCCTCTATGTCATATTGCCGTTGGGAAATTAGGGACACTTCCCGGAATAATCGACTGATTCAATGCGGGAAGTGTCCCTAATTTCCGCAACGACGAGGGATGAGGCGCAACGCAGCATCCGGACTTTTTACGAAGCCATCAAAAAAGGGGGTTATCAGATGCCGAGCAAGCAAGAGATTATCGAAAAGGCGTACGAGTGCGGTTTCGAGGATGCGGGGTTCACGACGGCTGAGCCTTTTGCTTCCCAGCGGGCGCTCCTCGATCAGAGGCGGGAGGAGTATGGGTGGGCAATCCGGTCGGGTCTGGATCTACCAGCCGGGACCGACCCGCAGACGATCCTCCCCGGGGCGAAATCGATCATCGTCGTGATCGAAGCCTATTTCCGCGAAGCGTTTCCCCCTGCGCTGGAGCGCCATTTCGGCCGCTGCTACCTCGATGACGACCGCATGACCGGCAATCGCCTCGGGAAAAGAATCAAAGCCTTCCGCGCCTATCTTCGGGACAACGGAATCGATTCCAAGGTTCCCTTCCATCTGCCCCACCGTCTGGCGGCGGCACGGGCCGGTCTCGGGACGTTCGGCAATAACTGTCTCTTCTATTCCCGGAAGGTGGCCGCGGGCGGGTCGTGGGTTACCCCCATCGCCCTGGTCGTTGATCGGTCTTTCGCCCCGGACGAGCCCACTCTCGATGTGGGCTGCCCCGACTGGTGCAAAAACGCCTGTATCGCGGCCTGCCCCACGGGGGCGCTCAAGGGACCCCGGCACATCGATCCGCGCCGCTGCATCTCCTACCTCACCTATTTCGGCCGCGGAGCGACCCCGACGGACTTGCGGGAACCGATGGGGCTCTGCGTCTACGGGTGCGATCGCTGTCAGAATGTCTGCCCCCGGAACTCGCCCTGGCTCGCCCGGGAATTGCCGATGAACCGGAAGGCGGCGGGGATGGTCGAGGACTTCCGCCTGGAGAAGCTTCTCCATATGGACAAGGCCTTCTTTACCGAAAAGATCTGGCCGCACATGTTCTATATGTCCGACGCCGATCTATGGCGATGGAAGTCAAACGCGGCACGGGCGATGGGAAACACGCGGGATGAGGCGTATGTTCCCGAATTGGCGCGCGCCTTTGGCGAGAGCGTGGATGAGAGGGTGGCGGCGATGATCGCCTGGGCCCTCGGCCGGATCGGGGGCGATTCTGCACGCCGGGCCCTGGAGGCCTTCCTTCCTGGCAGCCGTTCGCCGGTCCGGGAGGAGATCGAGGCGGCACTGGCTACATCTTTTCGATGCGGATCGTCCGGGCGCCGCGGGCCTGCTTCAGGAGGGTCGCATCGCCGGTGATCCGGCCGATGAGGCAAACGGCGCTTGCCGGGACGGGATCGGCGCCCGAGCTCATCGGCGTGGGGCCGAAGAAGATCGCCATCGCGTTCCCGGGAGGCCAGAAACCGATGTCGCCGACCTTGACCTTTTTCGTTGCCGTTTTGTCGAGGTTCGACCGGACAGGGATCCCGAAGTAGAACTCGTCGCCCCATTCGTTGGGGGTCGTCTCGATAGGGAGTTTGGCCGCGACGGTTCCGGCCAGGGCCGTATCGTCCAGCTCCGCAGTGAGGCTGACAGAACCGGCCGTAATCTTAATAGGTATGGGCATCGCATCACCTCTCACTTGAATTTTTATATACGAAGTCGTCACGGGTGAGCGACGATTTTAATGTTGACTATCACATCCCCATCCGGAGCGTCAAGGGGTCTCGTTTCCAGGCTGACCCTGCCGATCGTTTCGAGTAGCTCCAGCAACGCAGCGACATTCTGTGCTGCCATCTCGACCTTCAGAAATTCACTTCCCTTGCGGGCCTGCCTTTCGATGGTCCGGGCGCTGACTCGGGCGAGGCGCGATTCGATCTCCCGGATGGCTAGATCCGTATCTCCGACCCGAATCGTCAGTTCGATGACCGGTCGCTTTTTTATCGTCATCGCCGCCGTCATTCTCGACCGTGAAGGGGCAGGCGTCGTTTTTACGCTTTCCCTGACCCCCGCAGCGGTATCGCTCATCCCCGCTTCCCGTTTCTGCAGCGGCGGGTGAGTTTCCAATGCCTTGTCGGCGTCCTGCTTTCCGGCAGTGTCCATTTTCCTGTTCGACGCCGCATCGCCGGCCGGCGGGGGCTCCTTTTCGCTTGCCGCCACAAGCGGGTCCGAGGGTTTCATGGCCGAGGGATGCTCTTTCCTTATCGCCGCCCTTGTATCGGCCACACTTTCCTCTTTCCCGCGCTCTGCGATCGGGGGAGTGACAAACCGTTCCCGGCTCGCTTCGGGAAGGTCCCCCCCCCCGGCGGGTGCCCGCTTGACCGATGTTCCGGCAGAAGGGGATGGAAGGGTCATGGGGGCTTCAACCGTGTCCTTCCCCTTTCCAAGTTCGGTCAGGGGTATGGGAAGCGGCGCCATCCGCTTCATTTCCGGATCGCCGCTCTGGTAGACGTAGAAGGTAAGGACGGCAACCAGAAGCGTGGCCAGGGCCTGAATGGGGACCTTGATATGGAGCGGATAGAAGAGCCACCGGAGAATTCCCCGTTTCTTCCCGGCCTCTTCCCTGACCCGGGACATGATCCGCTGCTCGAAAAAAGGCGGCGGTTCCACCTCCCTGAGGCTGCGCACGAGCGCTTCCGCTTTCTTCAGGTCCGCAAAGGCCCGGCTGCAGCGGGGACAGGAGGCGAGATGCCCGGTGATGATTTTCCTCTCTTCCGGGGAGAGGAGGTCCTCCCGATAGGCCGGAAGCCGGTTTTCGATCTCGTTGCACGTCATATCAGATCACCGAGTACCCGGGACAGGCTGTCTTTCAGGGCGTTTCTGGCCCGGAAAAGCCGCGATTTGACGGTTCCCTCGGGCAGTTTCAGCATGACACCGATCTCTTCGTAAGAGAAACCCTGGATGTCCCGGAGGACCAGGACGTCCCTCGCTTCGCCGTCGAGCAGGCCGATGCATTCCTGGACCTTCGCCTCCAGCTCCCGTCTCTCGATCTGCTCGAGGATCGATCCCGCCTGGGAACGGGGCTCATTCAGGGAACTTCCGGTTTCCGGTTTCACGTGGTCATCGAGCGACCCTGCCTCATGTCGGGAACGGGCAACCTTTTTAGCCATATGACTTCTCGAATGATTCAGGACAATGCCGATAAGCCAGGTGGAGAACCGGGCGTCCCCCCGGAATTTTCCGATGGCCCGGTAGGCGGATAGGAAGGCCTCCTGCACCACGTCGCAGGATTCGTCGTAGTCGCCGATCATCCTGTAGGCGATGTTGAGCATCTTTTTCTGGTGCCTCCTGACCAGGACCGAGAAGGCCTCGGTTTCGCCCCGCCGGCAGCGTGTGACAAAACCGGCGTCATCGTCCGCGATGGTCCGGTTCTGCGCATCCCCTGGATCGAGGTTATCCGGCAAGGTGTTGCCTCCCGTCATTGCGTATGGAGCGGCTAATCGTGTGAATCAACACGATGCAGAAAGAGTAACACGTTGCCTTGCTCCGCGCAATGATGGAAAACGCGTGGTTTCCACCCTCCGGCCTGTCAGGGCCGCATGCTCAGCGGGGGCGGAGGGGCGTAACCGCCGTCGTCCCAGAGGCGGTTGGGTAAGCGGCGGGGCTGTTTGGCGCATCCGACCACACCCAGTTTACAGAGGGTCGACCGCCACTCGTACTTGAAGGTGATGGTCTCCACCGCCCGCTTCTCCGGTTCAAAGGCCACGATCTGCGAGGGGGAATACTCGCCCCGGCCATAGCCGGTGCCGGCGCTCTCGAACGCCTGTTCCGACCTGGCGTCTTTTTCCTTCATCCGCTTGCCGGAGTCTTCCCGCGCGGCAGGGGCTGAATCCGCTTTGTCGGCCGAACCTGCAGCCTTGCCCTCATAACCGCCTGGCGCGGATGGGGTTCTCCGTGACAGAGGCATCGGCGTCTCGAAGCGCCGCACTTCGGGATAGACCGCCACTGTGATCACCCCCATGGCGCTCTCGTCGCCGAATGCCGCGGCGTAAGAGTCGGGTACGTCGGTGAAGTAGAAGCGGTTGATGCGGTCCTGGGCCGTCCGCCAACCCGCGAATTCTCCCGAACCGTATGGCTCGATGATGTACATGCGTTCGTTGTTCTTCAGCCAGGATTTCAAACCGCTGACGATGTTGCGTCCATCGACTGCGATGACCAGCCCGACCCTCCGGTCGAGGCGGTTCTTCACCTCGATGCGGTAATGATCCCCCTTGATCGCCTCGGCGTACACCTTGCGTACTCCGTGGTACAGTTTTACCGGGTAGGTCGGCAACGTTCGGCCGTCATCGGTCACGATCCGCACCTCCACGGTCTCCCCGACACCCCCCGCCCAGACACTTGTTGTGCACACCACGATTGCCAGAATGACGATTGCGATAGTTTTCATGCTCCGTTCCTCCTTGTAAGTTGTCGTTGTAACCTTAGACAGGAGGAAGGAGAGAAAAGTTCCCGGAACATTTTTTGAGGGGGAATTTTATTTCATTTTGGCATGTAAAAACCACGCCGTGTCAAATGGCCGCCGGCCTAACCGATCACTTCCCATTTCGGGCAATTGTAATATTCGATCTGCTTTACATTCTCCGGATAACGTCCGCAGTTGAAATAGCGCCAGAAGAACGAACCGTAGCATGTACATTGATTCGTTTCCGGGTCGAGAAAGGAACAGGATCTCTTGATGCAGCATTGCGCGCACCCGTTGCAGGCGGACGCACTGTCGGGCCATGAGGCTTTGGTACGCACCCGCGACATGTCCGGGCCCCTCATGGGTGGGGCTGTCAGGGGAATGGCAAACATCTTTCGGTAATCCGGGTCCCGGACCCATTCGCTGATGAGTTTCAGGTGGGAGATGGCAAGAGGCAAAATAAGCCGGTGGTGCTTTAAAAAATTGGTGTCGTTGAAGAAATACCAGGAATAGACCGGTCCCAAAAGGTAGGCCAGCACCCCTCCCGAGGCCGTACCGGCAAATGCCATCATCAGAAAAACAATCCTGGCGCTTGCCCATTTCGCCCGTTGCATCATGTATGGAACCTCACCATCCGCATATCGTCACCATGGATTCAAGCATTGGGAGAACCGAGATATCATATGAACCGGCTTAGGCGAGGGGCAATATATGTAAAACAGCCTCGTATGTCAACGAAATAAAGGTTCCTAAAGGGGTTCGTTTAAGAAAGAACTTGCTTTTATAAGGAAATACGGTACGAAATGAGGACCATGCCTCGACGCATTTCTACTACAAAGATGTCTTGGAGAGAGGAGATTGTTGATGAAGATAGCAGTCGTCGGTCTCGGGGGGGTAGGCGGTTATTTCGGAGGGAAGCTTGCCGGAAAATACGCCGATTCGCCGGAACATACGGTGATCTTTATCGCCCGGGGAGAGCACCTTGCGGCGATCCGCAGAGAGGGACTGCTTCTCAAGGCAGTGGAGGGCGTCTGCCGGGTGATACCCGACCTAGCGACGGACCATCCGGCCGAGGCGGGGTCGTGTGACCTGGTCCTCTTCTCCGTGAAGGAGTATGACCTGGAAGCGGCAGCGGCGGGACTGGATCCGCTTTTGCACGCCAATACGGTTATTCTCCCGGTACTCAACGGGGTCGACATCGCCGCCCGACTCCGGTCGATCGTTCCCCGGGGGTCAGTTCTGAGCGGTTGCGTTTATATCTCCTCGTTTATCGAGGCCCCCGGGGTTGTCCGCCAGGTGGGCGGGACCTGTCAGCTTGTTTTCGGACCGGATGAAGGACGGGCCGACACGTATCAACCGCTGGAGACCCTCCTCAAGCAGGCCGGGATCAAGGCGGAGTTATCCGCCGATATTGCTGTTCCCCTTTGGAGCAAGTACCTTTTCGTGAGTCCGATGGCCGGCGTAACATCGCTGATGGGACTGTGCTTTGGCGATGTCATGGCGGATGAAAAGGGGAGGGCGATGGTCCATGGATTGATGGCGGAGATTGCACATCTGGCCGGGGCAAAGGGGGTCGCGCTTCCGGCAGGCAGCATGGAGAGCGCGATCGCAAGGATCGAGCACTTTCCTCCGGAGACGAAGTCGTCCATGCAGCTCGATTATGAAAGGGGGGGTAAGACCGAGCTGGAGCTCTTCATCGGCTTTGCCGTCCGGGCGGGACACTCCCTCGGCGTTCCGATGCCTCTCCACGAAGAGCTCTATGCCGCCCTGACGGGCATGATAACCAACAATCCGCTTCCTGTTACAGATCCCAGTAGAGGGAGTTTTTAATGATGTAACGGCGGACCTCCTCGGGGACGAGGTAATTGATGGTCTTCCCCTCCTTGGCCCGTCTGCGGATATTGCTTGAAGCGATATCGAGGAAGGTGACCTCGCGAAATGAGATCACGCGCCCCGTGGGTCCGCGGAATCCCTGCGCACCCTCATCATAGACGAACCGGGAAGCGAAATCCTTGGTAAGGATCGCTTCCAGACCCTGGTTCACATAACCCGGCCGGGTCATAACGGCGAAATGGCATAAAAGAATGAGTCTTTCCCAATCTTTCCATGTCCGGATCGCATGGAAAGCGTCCTGACCGAGGAGGAGATACAGATCCAGATTTTCCAGACGGTACTTGTCCAGGATGTACTCCACTGTCTCCACTGAGTACGAGATTCCCGCCCTCCGGTCCTCCACATCGGAGAAGGTGAATGCCGGGTTCCCTTCGATCGCGAGTCTGACCATCTGCTCCCGGTGGTAGAAAGGCGTGATGGCCCCGTTGAGCTTATGCGGCGGTCGCGATGCCGGAACGAAGATGATCCGGTTCAGATCGAAGATCTCTATCATTTCCTCTGCACACCGCAGATGGCCTATGTGAATCGGATCAAACGTGCCGCCGAACAATCCCCATTTCATGTTCTCACACCCCCACAAATGGGACGGCTTCGTAAAAAGCCTGCAGGCAAGGCGCGCGAATCCCGAGGAATGAGGCGTACTTTTTCGTACGCCGCAGTGACGAGGGATGAAGCGCAACGCGGCATCCGGGCTTTTTCCGAAGCCGTCATGTTCTCACCTGTCCGTTTCCGTAAACAATGAATTTTGTCGTCGTCAACTCTTCCAAACCCATCGGCCCGAAGGCGTGGAGCTTGGTTGTGCTGATGCCGATCTCTGCCCCAAGCCCAAGCTCAAAGCCGTCGCTGAAGCGCGTGGAGGCGTTGACAAGGACTGTCGAGGAATTGACCTCACGGAGGAATCGCTGCGCCCGTTCGTAGCTCTCGGTGACGATCGCTTCGGTGTGGAGGGAGCCGTACTTTTCGATGTGGGCAATCGCCTCGTCTAGGTTGGAGACCACACGCACCGAGAGGATCAGTTCGAGGTATTCCCGATACCAGTCCGCTTCTATCGCTTCCTCTGCATCCGGCAGAATCGCCCGTGTTCTCTGACAGCCCCTGATGGTCACACCTGCCTTCCGGAGCGGACCTGCCGCCGCCGGAAGAAATAAGGGGGCAATGGCCTCGTGGACAAGGAGCGACTCCATCGCGTTACAGACCCCGGGCCGCTGGGTTTTTGCATTCACGCATATCCGGACGGCCATGTCGAGGTTGGCGCTTTCGTCAACAAAGATGTGACAGACCCCTTTGTAATGCTTGATGACGGGGATTTTCGAGTCCCTGACGACAGCGCGGATCAGTTCCTCCCCTCCGCGGGGGATGATCACATCGATAGACTCCACAAGCTGAAGCAGTTCGTAGACGGCTTCCCGATCGGTGACGGGGACGACCTGAATTGCATCTTCGGGGAGCGACAAATCGCGGAGGACACTCCGGATAATAAGGCAGATGGCAAGGTTGGAGTGGATTGCCTCCGAGCCCCCGCGGAGGATGACGGCGTTGCCCGACTTCAGACAAAGGGCAGCCGCGTCGGCGGTGACGTTTGGACGGGATTCGTAAATGATGCCGATGACCCCGAGGGGGATCCTCATCCGGCCGACGGTCAGACCGTTCGGTCGCCGCCACAGGGATGCGATATTTCCCACAGGGTCAGGCAGGGCAGCCACCTCGGTGATGCCCCGTGCGATTCCTCTGATGGTCGTCTCCGATAGCGTAAGGCGGTCGATCATCGCGCCGGAAAGGCCGTCCTGCCGGGCGCGCTCCACATCCAGGGAGTTTTCCCTGATCAGAAACTCCCGGTTTGTCAAGAGGGCATCCGCCATCGCGACAAGCGCCCGGTTTTTGGCATCCGTAGAGATCCTGGCGAGGATGGTGGAAGCCTGCCTTGCCTGCCGACCCATCTCGGCCATCTGTATCCCTATCTCCGTCACTCCGCCAATCCTCGATTTACCTTATGAGTCCGATGTCATGATCGGGCTTTCCGTTCAGAACGATTTTAGCCGTTGACAAATCCCAATGATGTTCGTATAAAACCCGCCCGTCGCTTTATTTATGAAAGGCGGAAATAATGTACAGGACCGGGCGGGATGTGTCAAGACCGATTGAGGCATTTGGCAGATTCCTTAAGGGGGCGCCTTCCGCCTGTCGGTGAAGAGCGGCGGGATTTGCCGCCATAAGGGACATGAGCATGGAAAATATCCGCGTCAGGGCAGGCAGGCGCGCCTATGAACAAATCCGGGCCGGCGGCTTCGCTCTGGATTGCATCGGGACCTATGTAGGCCCGGCGGGGGGCCCTCGGTGGCTCGTTGCCAGCGGTTTCGATCTCACGCTTTTAGAGGGAGGCCTGCTGGGAAGAGCCCGTCCGATCTGGCTGGTCGGCGCCTCGGCGGGGGCCTGGCGTTTTGCGGCATGGTTGCAGCCGGAGGCGGTCAAAAGCTACCACCGCTTGATGGAAGCTTACATCTCGACGACTTACGAGAAAAAGGACACCCCCGAGACGATTCTCCAATCCGTGGCGGCAATCATCAACAGTTATATCGAGGATGACGCGCTTCCCTTTGCGCTGGCCAACAAGCAGTACCGCCTGGCGGTAATGACCTGCCGGATGAAGCACCTTGCGGCCTCCGAGGGGATGCTGGCGCAAAAGGTGGGATTCATCCTCAGCTTCCTGGCAAACGCCCTCCATCCCTCGCTGAACTATCGCTTTGCCGAGCGGGTCGTCTTTTTTTACGGCGCCAAGCCGCCCGATTTCTGCTTGCGGAAGGGGTTCCGTGGTCATTTCATCCCGCTTTCCGAGGTCAATTTCAAATCCGCCGTGATCGCTTCCGGTGCGATCCCGATAGCCGTCGCCGGCGTGAAAGACATCTTCGGCGCCCCGGACGGCGTCTACCGCGACGGGGGGTTTCTCGACTACCACATCAATCAGGATTATACGACGCGAAGCGACGAACTGACCCTCTTTTTCCATCATCAGGAGAGGATCATTCCCGGATGGATGGACAAGCGGCTCAAACGACGTCGCCCTCCGGAGACGGCTCTCGACTCGGTTGTCATGGTCTATCCGTCGGAGACGTTCATTGCGGGGCTTCCCGGCGGCCGGATCCCGGATCGCGGCGATTTTAAGACCTTTGTCGACGACCAGGCCACGCGGATTGCGAACTGGCGGCGGGCAGTAGAACTGGCGGCCCCGCTCGGCGAAGAGTTCCTGGAACTTATTGAGAGCAATCGCCTTAAGGATGTCGTCGAAAAACTTTGACGATCTGGCAAAAATATTGATAATCCTATGATCGATGCGGCGATCCGGGTCGAATGTCTGAAGCGATGCCTGAAACGGTGCGTCCTCTGCCCGCACATGTGCCGGGCGGACCGGACGGCCGACGGGAGGGGATTCTGCCGTCTCGGTGCGGGGATAGTCATGAGTTCGGCGCTCCCCCATCACGGCGAGGAGCCGCCCCTCTCGGGGAGGCGCGGCGCAGGGACGATCTTCCTTTCCTCCTGCAATCTCAGATGCATTTACTGCCAGAATGTCCAGATCAGCCACTCCCAGGCCGGGCGGACGGTATCGGAGGAGGCGCTCGCCGGTATTATGCTGGAACTGGAGAAGCTCGGCTGTCACAACATCGAGCCGGTAACGCCGACCCCCCATCTGCCGGGGATCATGGCGGCCTTTCTTATCGCCCGGGGGCGGGGGCTCCGACTCCCCTTTGTCTTCAACTGCGGCGGATATGAACGGGAGAAGATCGTCCGCCTCCTCGATGGGATGGTGGATATCTATCTCCCCGATTTCAAATACGGAATCGCTGAAGCAGGCCGGTGCTACTCCGGGGTGCCGGACTATCCTCTTCACGCGCTAGCCTCGCTTCGGGAGATGGTCCGTCAGGTCGGCGACGCGCTCGATGTCGAGGACGGAGTGGCGAAACGGGGAGTCCTGGTTCGTCACCTTGTCCTGCCGGGGGAGATGGACAACAGCCTCGCGGTTCTCAAGGCGATCCGGGAGAATATCTCCCGTTTTGTTCCGCTGAGCCTCATGGCCCAGTACACGCCGATTCGGGCCGTAAGGAAGCATCCCCTCCTCGGCCGGCGGATCAGCCGTCAGGAGTATGAGCGGGTGGTGAATGCCGCCGTCGATCTGGGATTCGAGGAGCTCTATACCCAGGAGGTCGACGACCGGGAGCTCACGCCGGACTTCGAGAAAGAGTGCCCGTTCGACTGGGACGAGCAGGGGGTAGAAAAATGATGCCCGACTTCAACGGCATGGGCCGGATCCTGATCGTGATCGGTTTGGTCGTCGCGGGGGTGGGTCTCATTATGGTCCTCGCGGGAAAGATCCCCTTTCTTGGGAAACTCCCCGGCGATTTCCACTTTCGGGGGACGAATTTCTCTTTCTATTTCCCCTTGACGACGAGTATCTTGATCAGTGTGATCCTCACCCTGGTCCTCTGGTTCATCAACAGGAAGTAGACGAAGGACGACGCGCAACGCAGCATCCGGCCTTTTTACAAAGCCGTCGAGGAGGGTTTTGAATGCCAAAGCGAACAGACATCAAAAAACAGTCCTGGAAGCCTGGAAATATCCTGTCGCCGGTTCCGGTGGTTCTTGTGAGCTGCGGCGGGACGCGGGGGTGGAAACCGAACCTGATCACCATCGCGTGGACCGGAAACGTGTGCAGCGATCCGCCGCTGCTGTCGATTTCGGTCCGCCCGGAGCGGTACTCCTATGACATTATCGAAACGACGCGGGAATTTGTTGTCAATGTACCTTCTCTCGGGCAGGCGAAGGCGGTCGACTGGTGCGGGGTGGTCTCCGGGCGCAGCGAGGACAAGTTTGCCGGAGCGGGGCTGACTCCTGCCGCGGCCCTGAAGGTGCAGTGTCCGATCGTTCTGGAGTGTCCGCTCAACATCGAATGCCGTGTGCGGGAATCCCTGAAGCTGGGTTCGCATACGATGTTTGTGGCGGAGGTGGTAGCCGTGCAGGTCTCTTCGGCGCTTATAGATGCGAGCGGAAGGCTTGTCCTGGAGAAGGGCGGTTTGCTGGCGTTCGCCCACGGCCAATATTTTGCGTTGGGGCGCTGCCTGGGTCGTTTCGGTTTTTCCGTGCAGAAAAGCAAAAAACGGACCCGGCCACCGATCCGGGTGAAAACCGCCGGCAGGGTTCTCAAAAAGAAATCTTAAGAGAAGAGCTCTTATCCCCAGGAGACCAGCCCGGTCTCCTGCTTGGCGGCAAGATGCGGGTGGTAGGGGAGCGCCCGGATGCCGTATGCGTAAGCGCCATTTTGCTGGACCGTATAGGAGACGGAAAAAGTAAGGACCCCGTTTGCCTCCCGACCGGTGATCCGCAGAGGGATACACTCCGGCGGATCAACGAAGCCCGAACTCCCCTTCCTCCCGATCACCAGTTCCGCAAGCACCTCCTCCGGTTCCAGTTTTCCGGGATCGATCCGGACGGTAACGGTGAGCGGCCTCTCCACGAGGATCGTGTCGCCGCGTATTCCCTCGATGCTGACGTCCAGAAGCCGCAGCGAGGAGAAGCGCATGGGGAGCTTCCGCTTCCAGTCCGCCAGCTCCCGGGCCATCCGGAAGGAGTTTGAGTAGAGTTCGTGCTCCCGCCGCGCCGTCGGGAGGTAGATGTCGCGATAGTATTCGACCAGCATCCGCTCCGTGTTGAAACGGGGAACGAGGGTCTGCATCGACCTCTTGATCATGGCTATCCACTTCTCCGGGAGGCCGGACATCTCGTGATCGTAGAAGAGAGGGATGACGCTGTTTTCCAGGAGTGCGTAGAGCGATTGACCGTCCTCCTCGTCGGGATTTCCCGTTTCTTCTACGTATCTCTGGACGACGGGGCCGATCGTCCAGCCGTTCGTTCCGTCGAACCCTTCGACCCACCACCCGTCTGAGATGCTGAGGTTGAGAACGCCGTTGGCGACGACCTTTTCGCCGCTGGTGCCGCTTGCTTCCAGCGGGCGGCGCGGGTTGTTCAACCAGACGTCGACCCCCTGGACAAGGTGGCGGGCGATTCGGATGTCGTACCCCTCCACGAAGAAGATCTTGCCCCGGAATCGTTCATCCCTGCAGACCGTGATGACCTTTTTGAGCAGATCCTTCCCCATTTCATCGCTCGGATGGGACTTGCCGGCAAAGACGATGTGGGCCGGCCGGGTGGGGTGGTTGAGGATCCGATCCAGACGGTCGAGGTCGGAAAGGATCAAATCCGCCCGTTTGTAAGGGGCGAAGCGCCGTGCGAAACCGATGATCAGGGCTGCCGGGTTGATTTTCGTGAAGAGCTCCTCCTGCCAGTTTTTCGAGTAGCCGTATTTCATCCAATTCCGGGAGAGGTCCTCGCGGAGGAAGTCGGTCAGCTTCTGCCTAAGTTCATATCGCGTCCGCCACAAAACGGTGTCGGGGATGTCCTTGACCCGTTCCCACCGCTCGCGATCGGAGATATGGCGGTCCCAGTCCATGCCGAGATAGGTATCAAGGAGGGCCTTCATCCGGGGGGCGATGTAGGAGAGCACATGGGCGCCGTTTGTGACATGACCGATGGGGATATCCGATTCGTCAAATCCTTTCCAGACGTCCCGCCACATCCGGCGGGAAACCTCGCCGTGGAGGCGGCTCACGGCGTTGCTTCGGTAGGCCATCTTGAGGGCAAGAATTGTCATGAAGAAGGGCTTCCCTTCACCGCTTTCCTTGCGACCCAGTTCCCAGAACTGGGACCAGGAGATCCCCGTCCGTTTCACGAAATTCGTAAAGTAATGCTCGATCAGCTCCTTGCTGAATCTTTCGTTCCCGGCCTCCACCGGGGTGTGTGTCGTAAAGACGGTGCTGCCGCGGACGATCTCGCTCGCCTCGTCGAAGGAGAGCCCCTCTTCCGTCATCAGCTCGTCGATCCGTTCGAACAGGAGGAAAGCCGAGTGGCCTTCGTTTATGTGGTAGACGCGGGGACGGATTCCCAGCTTTTTCAGGACCCGGACGCCTCCCATCCCCAGGAGGATCTCCTGCTCGATCCTCGTCCGCGGTTCGGAGCAGTAGAGGCGCTCGGTGATTTTACGGTCCTGGGGGGTGTTCCGAGGGACGTCGGTATCCAGAAGGTAAAGCGAGACGCGCCCCACCCTAACCTCCCAGATATTGGCGAATAGCGTTCTCCCGGGGAGATCCAGGGAGATCTGCACGGCATCTCCCCGGTCGTCCTGGACGATCTGCAGAGGCATTCTTGAGAAGTCGTTTTCCGGATACTCCGCGAGTTGAGCGCCGTTTTTATCGATCACCTGTCTGAAAAACCCGTTCTTGTAGAGAAGGCCGATACCTACGAGGGGGATGTTCAGGTCGCTTGCGGTCTTCAGGTGGTCCCCGGAGAGGGTTCCAAGACCCCCGGAATAGATGGGCAGGCAGTCATGGAGTCCATATTCGGTCGAGAAGTAGGCGACCGGCTGCGACCATTTGATCCCGTTGGGCGGTCCGATCGACGGCGAAGGCGTCCTTTCGTTCATATAGTCGTCGAAATGCCGGAAGATCTGGCTGTAGCGGTTCGTATAACTTGCGTTTTCCGAAGCCTCTCGGAGGCGCTCTGCGGAAACGGTCTCCAGCATCCGGACGGGATTGTTGCCCATCCGCTCCCAGAGTTTGGGGTCGAGTGCGGAGAACAGTTCGCGGGCGTCGGGATTCCAGGCCCACCACAGGTTGTGGGCGAGTTCCCGAAGGCGGGAAATCTTTTCGGGGAGGTTGGCCACTGCCGTGAAGGTTCGGAAATGTGGCTGGACCGAAACCATGCCGGCGTAGGTATGCCTCATCTCTGCCTTGATATCGCCCGCTGCGAGCTTCTCGGCCCGCACACCTGCGACTGCGATGGCGCGGTCATAGGCCTCCTCATAGTAACGAAAGAAATCTTTCCAGTTGGCCTGGCTGGCGATAGCCCGAGCGTTGGCTCTCATGCACTGCCGGGCATCCTCGCTCAGACTGAGATAATTTTGGAAAATTGCGTAGAGGTTTTCTGTCATCACGGCCTCGGGCTGTCCCAGGTGCTTGAGGAGGATGATTCCGCTGCAATCGCTGGCCACAGCCTTCTGTTGCGCCCAGAGGCCGAAGCCGGCCTGATCGGTTGTGATCGTCGGTACGGCGTACGCCGCGCTTTCCAGCGGCGTGTACCCCCAAGGCTCGTAATAGGAGGGGAAGACAGCCAGGTCGCACCCGGCAAGGGCCTCGTAATAGGGCATGTTGATAAAGCCGTCATGACCGTTGAGATAGGCGGGGACGAAGATCACCTGGACCCTGTTCTGGGGGAAATTCTTGAGACCGAGGCGTTCGCAGGCCCGGATGATGGGATCGGAGGCCTCGTACTGCAACCGGTGGGTAGAGATAGGCGGATTCGCCGGGTCGGGCTTGGCGTCGGTCTTCAGACAGGGGATCAGGTCGGTGAAGCCGCTCAGGACAAAAAGAAAGGCGATAACGGTCTGGTTTGACCCCTTATCCGCGTTCAGGCGGGCAAGGGCTTCGAGGAAGAGGTCGATTCCCTTATTGTGGAATTCGCCCCGCCCCGAGATGACCATAATCCGGGTGTCGTCGGGTAGGTCTCGATAGACCAAGCGACCGGCGGCTGCGAGGAGCTCATTCCGAGATCTGAGGGCGAGCCCCCGGTCCGCCGCGAGGTCGGGGATGATTTCGATGTCCAGACCGTTCGGGGTGATCAGGTCCGGCGCCCTGCCGAGAAAGTTTTTCGCCTCCCGGGCGGTGATATCGCTCACCGTCGTGAAGCAGTCCGCCTCGCGGGCCGACGCTGTCTCCAGCGAGCATTTTGCCGTGATGTTATGGGCGCTCGCCTCCCGCTGGGGCGAGATGTGGTCCATCGCCGTGTAGATGTCCATGCCGGAACCGGCGAGCGTTCTTCCGAGGATCGTTGCGTGCGTCGTGAAGACGGTGCCGATCTCGGGGACCCGTTTTTTCAATCCCAGAAGCCCCGCTCCGGTCATCCATTCATGGAATTGCGCGACGGCCTGCATCCCCCGGGGTTTCACATAGACATTGTAGATCGTCTCGATCACCTCGCTTGCCGCATAGCTGAACATCACCGGTTCAACATAATCCCACCCCCCGGCGATCGAATCGACCCCGAAATCTTCCCAGATCCGGAAGAGGAGCTGGTCCTGGTTGTATTTCTTGCCATGGCTGACGAGAATTGCCTTGGGCTCGCCGGGGACCTTCCAACGTCCGAAACGGCAGGGGATCTCCTTGATGGCCACGCCTTCGCGGATACGATTCCAGCACTCCTCGTCCGTCTCCTCGAAATCGGGGTTGGTCTTGAGGTCCGGGCCGAGGAGGATGTAATTTCCCCCGTATCTTTTCGTTGCTTCGGGGATTTTGCTCGTGATGACCGTGTAGATTCCTCCGACTTTGTTGCAGACCTCCCAGCTCACCTCGAAGAGGCAGAGATGGCGTGTTTCCGTCATCGTGATTCTCCTTTACTGTTCTTGATGGATTGCGACAGATCGTCGAGAATGTTCATGTAGTTGATGTAGGCCTCGTAGGGTGATTCATAAGGGTTGAAGTATCGGTGGACATCCCCGTCGGAAAACCATTTCGTGCACATGTAGTAAAAATGGTCGGATGTCTGGAGCATCCGCCAGGTCTTGAGCAGGCCTTCGTTCTTCCGTCTGCGAATGGCGGATTCCATTTTATATAGCGTGTGGACCGCATCCTGCTGCATGGCGTTTCCCAGCCAGGCCGATATATCCCGCTCCTCGTCGGCCCAGGAGATGAATTCCGGGCAATCGATCTCTCCGGCTGGGCGATTGCCGTCGGCCGCCTCGGCGGGCGTCTGGAACCGGAACTCCGGATGGCGGAGGATCTCCCCGGGAAGGGCTGAAAGAAATTTAAAGATTCCCGTCTCTTCCCATTGATGTTCGCCAAAAGTTTCATAATCCATGAACAGGTTGACGATCGATCCTTCACTTCGGATCCGGTGAAGCCAATGGGCGTATTTGGCCGCCGTGAGCGGAAATTCGGCCCAGTTTCGGTCGGAGAAGCGGAAGGCCACGTCATCCGATAGGCGGTAATTCCTGAGGAGAAGCTTCAGCTTTGCGCAGCCCGCCGGACGGTAGAGAAGGTTCGGGCTTCTCCGGCCCAGGATTTTCTCGGTCCCTTCGGCGAGAATGACGGCATAACCGAGCTTCTCGACGGCAATCGCCAGATCGTTGCTGTAGGTCAGCTCCGTATGACGGAATGTCCGGCTGTCCTGATCAAAGAGGGTGCGGACCCTCTCTCTGTGCCGAAGGACCTGCGCCTTGAACTCCCTCGGTGAGAAGAGGAAGACGAGGGAATGGCTATCGGTCTCATTAAGGAATTCGACGCATCCCGTCGCGGCCAGCCGCTGAAAGCTCTCCAGGACATCCGGCCGGCCCCGCTCGATCTGGTCAAGGACTGTGCCGGAGAGGGAAAAGGCGATCCGAAACTTCCCTTGTTGTTCCTCAATCAGCTTGAGCAGAAGCATATTGGCTGGAAGATAACATTTCTGGGCGACCCGGTCAAGTATCCGGCGGTTTTCCGTCTCGTCCTCGTAATTGTGGATGTGACCCACGTCGAAGAAGGAGTATCTTCGGAGACGGTAGGGTTGATGGACCTGAAAATAGAGACAGACGCTCGGCATACGTATCGCTTTCAAAATAGACTTAAACCGTCTCCCGGTAGAGCTCGCTGATTCGCTCTGCGGCGGTGTCCCAGCGGATCGTCCGGAGCTCCTCCTTTGCTTTCTCAGCCATCACACCCATCAAGGCGGGATGTTTCAGGACGGCGATGATCTTGGCGGACAGCTCCCGGATGTCCCAGAAATCGACCTTCAGGGCATGTTTAAGGATCTCCGCGACGCCGGATTGGCGGGAAAGGATCACGGGGACGTCGTACAGCATCGCTTCCAGGGGAGAAATGCCGAACGGTTCGGAAACGCTCGGCATGACGTAGAGGTCGCTCAGTGAGAAGATCCGTTCGATCTCCTCCCCCTGGAGGAATCCTGTGAAATGAAAACGGTCGCCGATCTTCAATTCGCCGACCCGTTCGACCAACTGCCGCATCATGTTGCCGGCGCCCGCCATGACGAAGGTGACGTCGGGAAGGACCTTAAGGACCCTGGCCGCCGCCTCGACGAAGTAGTCCGGTCCCTTCTGGAAGGTGATACGGCCGAGAAAAAGAACCGTCTTCTGCCTCCCCGTCCGTTCGGTGCGATAGATCCGCTGCGCCTCATTCCGGGAGACAGCGTTGTAGATCACGGAGACCTTCTTCGGCGGTATTTGGTAACGCTCCACGATCATTCTTTTTGTCCGGTGGCTCACCGCGATGACGCGATCGGCCTGCTCGAGCCCGTCCCGTTCTATAGCGAGGATTTCCCCGTTGACGTTATCGCCGCTTCGATCGTATTCTAAGGAGTGGATATGCAGGACGAGGGGTTTCCCGCTGATCCGGTGGGCGAGAAGGGCTGCGGGGACGGTCATCCAGTCGTGGGCGTGAATGATGTCGAAGGAGAAGCGGCGCGCGACGGCGCCGGCGGCCCGTCCGTAACGGATAACCTCGGCGATCAGATCGTGGCCGTAGACGACGGCGGAATTCCGAAAGCCGCTTCTTCCGTAAAGGGTGAGCTCCCTGTAACGGTCCTCGTTGAGGTAGGGGGTGAGCAGGGCAGAAATCGGGTGGACCGTGAGCCGATGGAGGACCCCCGCCCCCCTGTCTTCCAGGGCGGCGCTGGAAACGGGGATACCGTACGCAGCGACGAGATTCAAAAAGGGAGCAGATGTCTGATCGGCCTGCGGCAGGATGAAGGTGATCCGATGGCCAAGACCGGCCAGTCCTTTAGTCATGCCAAAACAGGCTGTGCCCAGACCGCCGCTCATTCTCGGCGGGAACTCCCACCCGAACATGAGAATTTGCATGACTTGCAACCCCTTTCCATTTATTTCCGGATGAGTAGGTACAGCCGGATCAGTTCCGCGACGCTCCAGGCCTGTGCGATACATCCCCCCGGTCGGTGGGGCGGATCCCCGTCGAAGACCTCCGAGACGCTGCCGATCCCTGCCTCGCGTAGATGGTTTTTCAGGAAAAACCGAATGTGCCGCCTGAGTGATTCCTTTTCCTGTTCTTGGTTTTCGGCGATGCGAAGGGCGGCTTCGCCGAAAGGGCCGAGCAACCAGGGCCAGACGGTGCCTTGGTGATAGGAGGAATCCCGCTCCTGGGCATTACCCCGGTAACAGCCCCGGTACCTCGGATCGGAGGGCGAGAGGGTCCGGATGCCGCAGGGGGTGAGAAGCTGATCCCGCACGGTCCGGACGACGCCGGTCTGCTCCTGGGGGTCGAGCGGTGAGAAGGGGAGGGAGACGGCAAATATCTGATTCGGTCGGATCGAGCGGTCGAGTACGCCATTGTGAAAAACATCTCCAAGGCAGCCCAGCTCAGGGATCCAGAAGGTCTCCCGGAATGACCGGCGGATGGCGGGAAGGCTGCCGGCGAAAGATCCTTCCCGGTCGTCAAATCGCCCGGCGAGGTCGGTTGCGAAAGCGAGGGCATTGTACCACAGTGCATTGATCTCCACCGCATAACCGTGACGGGGAGTGACCGGCACCCCCTCTACGGTTGCGTCCATCCAGGTGAGGGCGTTGCCCCCTTCGCCGGCATGGAGGAGGCCCCGCTCGTCGATGCCGATACCGAACCGCGTTCCGGCCAGGAAACGGGTGATGATCCGTTTCATGACGGGCCAGAAGCGATTGTGAATCAGGCCGATATCGTCCGTCACCCGGAAGAGCTCCTGGACTGCCCGGAAATAGAGGAGCGAACTGTCGACGGTGTTGTAGGCTTCGGGGGCGCCGCACGCGGAGAAGAAGTTGGGGAGGAGACATTCCTGCTCGTGCCGGCCGATTTCGGTCAGGATCTCGACCCCTTCCCCGATCCGGCCTGCGCTAAAGGCGAGGCCGGGGAGGGAGATGAGTGTGTCCCGGCTCCAGCTCGCGAACCAGGGGTAACCGGCGATGATGGCCGGTCTCCCCGACGGCGTCTTAATGAGAAACTGTCGTCCCGCGCGGAGCAGGGCGAGAAAGAGTTCCCGGTCCTCTCCAGTGAATCCATCGGCCAGTTTTTCATCATCCGAAAACTCTTTCCGCCGTCGAAGAATTTCGATCTCCCAGAGAACTTCCGGATCCTCTTCCGATGACTCGCAGGAGACGGCAAGGATTACCGTGCTATCCTTTTCGACGGGAACCTCCATGATCCCCGGGAGAAAGAGGTCCTCCTCCCATTCGAATCCCCGCTCCCGCTCCTGACTGTACTCGAAGCGCTTATACCAGAGAGGCGAAGCGACGAAACGCGATGACGTCGAGGTTCGAATGAAAAGAGGGGGCATGCCCGTGTAAGGCTCGATACTGAATCCGTTTGCGATTTCCTCTGTTTGGCTATGGAGATAGGGGTTCGCGTGTGCAAGGCTGTGGTACCCCCGGTAGGCCAGAAACGGTTTCAGACGCAAAAGACCCGCCTTGGGGGATCCGGCCAGGTCATAGCGGATAAGAAGGATGCCTCTTTCCGGGACCAGCAGGACACTTTTCTGCAGACTCGATTCACCTGCGCGGTAGATAAACCGGGGGCAAATGTCAAAAAGAAACTCATTCAGAATAGGGGGCGCCGGCGGAAAAAGAACGCCGGGATACCGGTGGGAAGTGAAGAAATATTCGTCTCCATTGACAAGTAAAGAGTCCTCCAGCTTGGAAAAGAGGACATACCGACCCTCCGGCGCCTGAAGATTGGCCACCATCAAGCCGTGGTAACGCCTCGTATGGCAATTTTCAAGGGTGCTCGAAGCGTATCCCCCTTGACCGTCGGACTCCAGCCACTCCCTGTCGATTTCCTGAGGATCCGATTCGTTGCAGTCAATACGGATCATAGAGTGTCTCTTATTGGGGCATCTGAACGACCTCGACGCCCTCCGGCGCCTTGAAGGTGAAAAACTTGTCGGGGACCCCTGTATTCAGGCTGAAGTCGCTAAAACGGAGCCGTGTGGTATTTCCAAAAGAGTCATTGAATCGGCACTGGAGGATTTGGAAGATCTTCCCATCGACAATGATATGGAGGCGGTCGACGCCGCTCCCCGATTCTTTGGCCGTCAGTACTAGGCGGTAGTTCCCGTCACCGTCGAAAGGGGTATCTTTTGAAAAACGGATCTGAAAATCCTCCGAGAGCCTGCCGATGCCGGAGAGGAATTTGACGGCCATTCGCGATCGGTAAACGTCTTCGGCGTTCTGGACGTAAACCATGCGGTCTTCGGGGACGTAAAGCCATGCCTTCTGGGCGTTGATGACCAGCTTCTTGAACTTCGGCTTGGTATAGTCCCACAGCATCATCTTTGGATTCTTGAAGTAGACCGTACCCTCTTCCCGTTCGGTCTTCTTCATGGATTTGATGGTGACTTCCTGGATGAAGGTTGCCTTCAGGTCGATGGTTTTATCGTACATCTCCTGGGTCTTCGCGGTCAACTGCTCCAAAGAGAGAGGCTGGGCACAAATTACGGTAGTGGGAAGCAAAAGGAATACAAACGAGAGGATAGCCATCACCGTTTGACGCAGGGTGGGGATTCGATCCCGGTTGACGGGGAAACCGCTCTTTGGGAAGTGCGAAAACGGCACATTTCTCCCGCGGGGTTTATCTCCCGGCAAAAAGGTCCCGTAAGTGGCCGAGATAGCGCTGTTCGATTCTAAGTAGCTGTTATTACATAACATATTTACCGCCCAAACCTTATGCAAACCGGTAGAAAATCGTGACATACGAAGAGTTACGCGAGCTATCCACAGGTTTATCCACAACCTTCTCCACACACCTGTGGATTCCCGTTCCAAGCTCCCCGGATCAATGGAAATATCCGATGGACTTCCCGATCAGTCGGTAATTTTGATCCGCCAGCCGAAGGGGTCATCCTTCTGGCCGTACTGAATCTGTAAAATTTCATTATATAATCTTTCCGTTAGGTTACCTGTTTTTCCTTCGCTGATGGGGTATTCCTTTCCCCGGTAACTGAGCTGACCGACCGGCGAAACTATAGCGGCCGTTCCCGAAGCGAAGGCCTCCTTGAGGATCCCGCTTGCGATTGCACTCATGATTTCGTCCATGGAAAGACGTCTTTCTGCGACCTTAACCCCCCAGCTTTTGGCCAGTCGGATCACCGAATCGCGGGTGACACCGGGGAGGATTGTGCCTGTCAAGGGGGCGGTGATCAGTTCATCGCCGATGACGAAGAACATGTTGCTCGTTCCCACCTCTTCGACGTATTTCCTCTCGATGGCGTCGAGCCACAGGACTTGGGTATAACCCAATTTTTTTGCGATCTCGCCGGCATAAAGACTGGCCGCGTAATTGCCTCCGGCCTTGCAGTAGCCGGTTCCCCCGGGGACCGACCGGCAGTATTCCTCTGTGACGAAGATTTTCGTCGGGCCGAACCCCTCGGGGTAATAGGCCCCCACCGGTCCCACAATGATGAAAAAGAGGTATTCGTTTGCGGGGTGGACGCCAAGCGCGGATTCAGAAGCGATCATCGTCGGCCGGATGTAAAGGGAGGTGCCGCTTCCGCGGGGGATCCACTCCTTGTCGATCAGGATCAGTTTCTTCAGTGCCTCCATAAAGAGCGCTTCATCGAGCTGCGGCATGCAGAGACGTTCTGCCGAGACATTCATCCGACGGATATTCTCCAGCGGCCGGAAGAGAAAGATGTCGCCGCCTTTTCCCCGGTAGGCCTTCATCCCCTCGAAGATCTCCTGGGCATAGTGGAGGCACATCGCGGTAGGATCGAGTTGGAGCGGCCGGTAAGGTTCGATCAGGGGGTCATGCCAGCCCCGACCGGCATGGTAGGACATGGTGAAAAAATGATCACTGAAGATCTTTCCGAAGCCCAGCTTCGACTCATCGGTAGGCTTCCTCTTCCTCTTATCGGGAGAGGCTTGAATCACTCTGATTTCCATTGTCATCTCCTTAAACAACCACCCTCAAAAGGTGTGCAATATATAAATCCTTATCACTAAATCAACCGGCAATCAAGGCTTCTGTATTGAATGGCTTCCGCAACATGCGAGGGTCGAATCTCGGGACCGCCTTCGAGATCCGCAATCGTCCGGGCGACCTTCAGTATCCGGGTATGGGCGCGGGCGGAGAGCCCCAGCCGGTCGACGGCCATCTCGATCAGTTGCCGCGAATCTTCGTCGATGTGGCATAAGTCCTGGATTTGGCGGTCGGACAGGCGGGCGTTGAAAAGGGTTTCATCGTCGGGAAAACGGCTTTTCTGTATCCCTCGAGCCCTTTCTATCCGGTCCTTGACCGCGGCGGAGGGTTCGCCCACCTCCCGCGCCGCCAGGTCGCGGTAGCGGACCGAGGGGACCTCGACGTGGATGTCGATCCGATCGAGAAGCGGGCCCGAGATCTTGCCCTGATACTGGCGGATCTGCTGCGGCGTGCATCGGCAGGGGCGGTTTCTTTCACCGAAATAGCCGCAGGGACAGGGGTTCATCGCAGCGATGAGCATAAAGCGGGCCGGGTAGGTTGCCGTATATGAAGAACGGGTGATCGTCATCCGTCCGTCTTCGAGAGGCTGGCGCAGCGCCTCGAGGGCGTTTTTTCTGAATTCGGGCAGTTCGTCGAGGAAAAGCACCCCGTTGTGGGCGAGACTGATCTCCCCCGGTCGCGGGACGTGCCCTCCTCCTACCAGCCCCACGTCGGAGATCGTGTGGTGCGGCGCCCTGAAGGGGCGGGTCCCCAGGAGTCCCTCGTTCCGGTCCATGAGGCCAGCGACGGAGAAGATCTTTGTCGTTTCAATGGCTTCCGGCAGGGAAAGGTCGGGAAGAATCGTCACGAGACGCTGGGCGAGCATCGTTTTCCCGGCCCCCGGGGGGCCGATCATCAGGAGATTGTGCCCACCGGCTGCGGCGACCTCCAGGGCGCGCTTGGCCTGCTGCTGTCCCCGGATCTCGCAAAAATCGAAAGGATAGTCGCGATTTTGCCGGAAGAGCTCCCCAACATCGACCCGGACCGGCTCGATCTCTTTCCGGCCGCCTAGAAACTCCACGACTTCGGAGAGGTGATCTACTGCAATGACCTCAATCCCTGCTACTAGAGCCGCCTCGGCGGCGTTTTCCCTAGGGAGAATCATCCCGCGAATACCCATTGTCTTTGTCCGGAAGGCCGCGGAAAGGGCGCCGTGGATCCCCTTCACACCGCCATCCAGCGAGAGCTCACCGAGGAGTAGATAATCGGCTAGCGGTGCTGCGGGCATCAGTTCCTGGGCGGTCAGGATCGCCACAGCGATGGGGAGGTCGAAGGCGGTGCCCTCCTTTTTGATGTCGGCGGGAGCGAGATTCACGGTGACATGATGGCCGGGGAAGGGGTAGCCGGAATTTTTTACGGCGGCTTTGATCCTGTCCTTGCTCTCCCGGACGGCCACATCGGGAAGACCGACGGTCGAAAACAGCGGAAGACCTGCGGCAAGATCGACCTCGACCGTAACGGGATAAGAATCGATGCCGATGATGGTGGAGCTGATGGCCTTGACGATCAAAGGGAGCACCCCCTGACGGCTTCGTAAAAAGGCGGGATGCTGCGTTGCGCTTCATCCTTCGTCATTGCGGCGTACATAACAGTACGCCTCATTCCTCAGGATTCGCGCGCCTTGCCTGCGGCCTTTTTATGAAGCCGTTCCATTTTTTGACTTTTTTTACAAGGTCGTCGTTCCCGGATGGTTCTGATGCGCTTCCGTCCGGCATACTAAACGAGAAAGATCATTTGCGCAAGCGGATTTACGGGATTCGGCGTAATTCTCTTGACACACAAAATCCTTCTTCATATATTGCCATTGCAAAAAAGAAAGCTCTCTTCGGTCATTTTATCAAAGCGGTCAGAAGCAAGAATTCAGGGCCTCTGTATAGTGAAGACATTTATCGCCGACCTAAAGCAGTACTGGAGGGAACGACCCTTCATCTGGAGCGAGCTGCAAGACGGTTCTGCGAAGAAGGTCCGTTTCCCTACGGAGGGTAAGGTGTTGGTATTGGGTCCCCATCCCGATGACCCCGAGTGTGCGGCAATGACCTGCAGACTCTTGATGCATTTCGGCTGCGATCTATGGTATACCGCCGTCAGTATGAGCCCTTCCGGTGTAGAGGACCGGTATGCCATAGAATGGGGACATGACAGTTCCATTTCTTTGGAGGAAAGAAAGATTGAAATCCGGCGACTGGAGCAAACTTCGGCAGCCCAGATGTTTGGTTTGGCCCGGGAGAGGTTGACTTTCCTTGGCATAGAGGAGGCTGAAGGGCTCAATTCTATTGAAAACCTGACCAGAATGAAGGAGCATTTAGAATCTGTCGCACCGGACATGGTTATCCTGCCCGCGGGCAATGATTCAAACCAAACCCATGTGTGGGTGCATCAGGTTTTTCGGAAATGTGTCCAAAACATCACAACCAAGAAAGAAAAACCCGTTATCGCTCTATACAACGAAGATCCGAAAACGATCGAGATGCGTCATGACCTGTTTGTTCTTTTTGGCGAAGAAAGCGGAGACTGGAAAAGGGCGTTGTTGAGGGCTCACGCTTCACAACAACAAAGAAATATTCACAGTCGCGGCATCGGATTTGATGAACGGATTCTCAATATGAATCATTTACGTTATAGACTCCTTCGAGAGCGCTTATCCACTGTGGATGGTTCAGCCAGATACGCCGAGGTTTTTGAGATTGAATTGTTCGATGTTCCTTCAAAATTGCATTGACCACTAAACAAGAAAGGGGACGCGATGGCTCTCTACGACGAAATAAAAACATTAATCATATCTGAATTGGCCGTGGATGAAAACGTCGTTGTGCATGAAGCCCATCTGCAAGATGATCTTGATGCCGACTCACTGGGACTTCTGAATTTAGCAGAAGCAATTAGTTCAAGATACGGAATACAACTGCAGGGCGATGATCTCGTGGATATCCCCAATGTGGGTGAACTTGTGAAGTTGATCGAATTAAAAATGGCTGCTCAGTCTTGACCCACATTTTTTGGAGGGAGTCGCATGGAATATCAAAAAATAACCAAGAAGCCCCTCGAACAACACGCAGTCAAACCCAATCTTAAAGATTACCCCGAGGCGATTAAAGAATGGAGTTGGGATCAGGTTTCTTGGGAGTTAGACTGGTTTGACAAGGATCATCTCAACATCGCCCATGTGGCCATCGACGCTCATTTGAAAACAAACCGGCGAAACAAGAAGGCCCTGATATGGGAAAGTAAAAAAGGCGAAGGGGAAGAGTATACCTTCCTAGAGCTATCTCGACTAAGCAACAAATTCGCCAATGCCCTCGTGAACGAGATGGGTGTCCAGAAAGGGGACCGGGTCTTCTTTTTCCTGGAGAGGGTCCCGGAGATATATATCGCCATTCTTGGAACGCTCAAAGCAGGCGGCGTGATCGGTCCGCTCTTTTCCGCCTTCGGACCCGATGCCGTCAAAGACCGCGTGGGAGACAGCGAAGCAAAGGTTTTAATCACCAGTCCCTCGCTCAAGAAGAAAATCGTTGAGGTTATTCCTGAACTCCCCGCCCTTAAGCATATCATCCTGGTGAACCGGGGCGAAGGGAAAGCGAATCTTGACGATCCATACTATGATGAGTTGATGGCCAATGCCTCCGAATCCTTTGACATCGTGAAAACACACAAGGAAGACCACGCCATTATGCACTACACCTCGGGCACCACGGGAAAACCGAAAGGGGCTGTGCATGTCCATGAGGCCGTGGTTGGCCATTACGCCACTGCCAAATATGTCCTGGACCTTCATGAGGGAGATGTCTATTGGTGCACGGCTGATCCCGGTTGGGTGACAGGGACTTCATACGGGATGTTTGGCCCCTGGTCGAATGGGGCTACTCAGGTGGTTTACGAGGGGGGATTCAGCGCGAAACACTGGTATAGCTTCCTGGAACGGAAAAAGGTCACCGTCTGGTATACGGCCCCTACCGCCATCCGGATGCTGATGAAGGCCGGAAACGAACTCCCGCGTCAGCATTCGTTCGACCCTTTGCGTCACTTGTGCAGTGTGGGGGAGCCTCTCAATCCCGAGGCGGTCGTCTGGGGAAAGGAGATCTTTGGAAATGCATTCCATGATAACTGGTGGCAGACCGAAACCGGTTCGATTATGATCGCCAATTACCCGATTCAGGATATCAAACCCGGCTCCATGGGAAGACCTTTTCCGGGGATCGAGGCGGGAATTGTAGACGACGACTTCAATGAGCTCTCCCACGGAAACGAAGGAAACCTGGCGCTAAAGCCCGGATGGCCGTCGATGTTTCGCACCTACTGGAAAAAGGATGATCTCTATCAATCCCGGTTCAGGAAGGGATGGTACATCACAGGCGATCGGGCAAAGAGGGATGAAGAGGGCTACTATTGGTTTGTGGGTCGCACCGACGATGTAATCAACACGGCGGGTCACCTGGTGGGTCCATTCGAGGTGGAATCCGTCCTTATCGAGCATCCCGCTGTGGCGGAGGCGGGGGTGATCGGCAAGCCGGACCCGATCGCCATGGAGGTGGTCAAAGCCTTTGTCTCGCTGAAGGATGACTACGCCCCATCGGAGGAATTACGTCATGACATTCAGAAATTTGTCATGAAGCGGCTCTCCAGTGCCGCGGCTCCACGCGAAATAGAATTCATCTCCACACTGCCCAAAACGAGGAGCGGAAAGATCATGCGGCGTCTGCTGAAGGCAAAGGAGCTCGGACTCCCCTTGGGAGATACCTCCACCATGGAAGAGGACTAAAGGGGTTACTCTCATGATGACGCCAGACAATTTTTTTGACTTGAAGGATTTTGATCATCGGGGGATTTTCTCGGAAAACGAAGCGGCCTGGACAGCCCTTGATCATCTGAAGGACTATCTGGCGACCTTCTTCCAGAAGTCGTGGCCGCTGTCCAAGACAACGGGCCAGATTGGAAAAGCGCTTGTGATCTATAATGATGAAGTCCGAGATGATCTTGAAGTAAAAACTTCGGATCCCAACGATTCGATACAGGTCTTCCTGAAAGGAGAGTTATTGGAAAATGTGGCTGTGATTTTACCCGGAGCATACCTTTTCAATGAAAAGATCATCATCGGTCCGGGAACCGTCGTTGAGCCAGGGGCATTCATCAAGGGGCCGGCGATCATTGGAAATGACTCTGAAATTCGCCAAGGTGCTTACATCCGGGGGGGCTGCATCGTGGGCAACCGGTGTGTTGTCGGACACACGACGGAGATGAAGGGATCTATCCTTCTGGATGGTGCGAAGGCGGGCCACTTTGCCTACATAGGCGACAGCATTCTAGGTGGAGACGTGAACCTCGGTGCGGGAACGAAGCTAGCCAACCTGAAGATGATACCCGGGTCGATTACGGTGACCGTTGAAAAGAAACGGTATGATACGGGACGTCGCAAGCTGGGGGCAATATTGGGTGATCATACCGAAACCGGGTGCAATTCGGTGACTTCGCCCGGCACCCTGATGGGTCCCTCCTCCATAGTTTATTCGGGGGTGTCGGTACCGAGCGGATATTATCCGGGGAGAACCGTTATTACGCCCTCGCACGGCTCTCTGAAAATTCGCAGTCTGAAGTATTAACCCCTTTGTCGTTTCGTTTTGTTTTAACCTTCTTGACTGAGGGGAGATGCTGTGTTAAGTTTCCCCCGAACATTCAATACCACTTCATTCCGACACGGCAGGGTCATGAACCAACTATCCCATCTCGACGAGAAAGGACAGGCGCGAATGGTCGATGTGACGGCCAAGGCGCCTGCGCTCCGTGAGGCTGTTGCCCAGGGGTGTGTCCGGATGCGTCCGGAAACGGTCGCCCTTATCGAGCAGGGCGGAATCCCCAAAGGGGATGTGTTTGCCACGGCAAGGATAGCGGCGATCATGGCGGCCAAGAAGACCGGGGAGCTCATCCCTATGTGTCATCCCCTCGAACTGACAGGGGTGGAAATCCGGTTCACGTGCGATGCGGCAGTGGGCGAGGTCGTGATTGAATCGCAGGTCAGGACAGTGGGAAGGACGGGGGTCGAGATGGAAGCCATGACGGCCGTCGGCGTGGCGGCGCTGACGATTTATGATATGTGCAAGGCGGTCGACCGGGAGATGGTCCTCACGGATATCCGGCTGATGAGCAAGCGGGGCGGCAAGAGCGGCGTCTTTATCAGGCCGGGGTCAACGGTTTGAACAAAGTACCGTTACCGGCGGGAGCAGAGATGGCTCAGCGTCACTATACGATAAGAAGGGCTTTCCTGATTGTTCTTGGTCTGGATGCCTTTCTCCTTTTCTGTCTCTTCCTGGTCTCCCTGCTCATGAAAGGGGATGCGATGGAAAAGCTTATCCTTGTGCTATTTTTTCTGCCCGCCCTTGTTCTCTTCCTCGAATGTCTCTTCCGGCGGGTCACTGTGGTTGAAGAGGGTCTCGTGATCAGGAAATTGGGGCGTAAAAAGACGCTCTTGTGGGATGAAATCACCCGTGTCGGCTACCTCGTCCTCCACAAGAAAGTGTATCTCCTGCTCACGACAGTCAAAGGGTTTTTCGTTATTTCCAATGCCTTTGAAGGATTTCCCAGGCTTGTAGAGGATCTCGTCGCCCGTGTCGAACCGGACAGGGTTGAGCAGGATGTCCGCTTGCAGGCGGGGCGTTCCATGATAGGGATCGCCAATATCGTTGCAGCGTGGGTTGCCGCCGTATTGATGATGGTGATGATCCTTATGAAGTTACTCCCCGTTGTTGTATAATCACCGTAGAAGAAAGGAACCCGTTGATTCATGAAGCGCAGGCATTCTAATGTGAATGGCGTGGTGCAAGAGGCGCGGACGTCGCCGGCTGCTGTAGCCGAGGAGGTCCTGGAAAAGATGCTCGAGGATATCGCGACCATCTTATCGGCGACCGAAAGCGGAAAGAGTCGGCTCTATGACGAGGTTTTGGTCATGGTGGATAGGATCCTCTATCGCCTCGCTCTCAGGCGGTCGAATCACGTCAAGAGCGCCGCAGCCGCCTATCTGGGGATCAACCGGAACACTTTCCAGAACAAGATGGTCAAGCTCGGCATCGATAACCATGAGGAATGACGGGAGAGCGCCTGTAATAGAAATGATGCTGATCGAGTTCTGCCGGAAGGCCGTCTTTTTTCTGCGAAACTGGCAAATCTATGTGGGGCGAGACCCGCAGTGTGTGTCGGGACCGGCGCTGATCGTGTTTCCCCTTATTCCCGCGACCCTTTTCTGCGGTCTGGCGGGCATCCTGGCTATCCGTAAAAAGGTGAAACCGGTTCAACCGGGGGGCGATTTATACGAATCATTCGGGAGGGCAATCGGGAAGGACCTCGCTTCGCTCCTGGAAGGTAAGATTGCCGCCACAGAGTATCTGGGCGGGAAGTCGTCCCTGGAGGAGATGGAGAGAGAATTACTTGACCTGAAGGGTGAGGAGGTCTTCCGGAGGATTTTTTTCACAGAGGAAGAGGCGCAGCGCCTGAAGGATCTTTCGGCGCGAATGAGCGCATTTCTCACGGCTGAAGAAATTCTTTTGGACCAGAAGGCCGGTTGCCTTTCCACAACGGACCTCGAGACGGTGAACAGCGGTTTGGTCCTGATCCGGGACCTTCTCTGGGGGCTGGACCACGATATCCTGGACAATGTACAGAGGATCGTCGCGTTGGCCGGGGCCGACGGCGTCGCAGATATCGACCCGGAAGCCCTTCCGAAATACCGGAAACTCAACTCCCTTCTAAACTGCCTGGACCGACTGGAGGTCCGGGGGAGGGATTCGGCGGGAATACAAATTTCGTTCGTCCCTGTCGATGCCGAAGCTGCTGCGGAAACCCTTGCCGGTCTTCGGGCGGGCGGATTTGAAGCCGAGCTTCGCCTGCGGACGGGAGAGGGTGACCTTGTCAACGGTTCGCTCACCTGCTCCCCGGGATTCAACCTTACCTTTACCTACAAGACCGCCTCCATCATCGGCGAGCTGGGGCGGAATGTTCGGGAGTTGAGAAGTAGGATCGCGCGGGACCGCCTCTTCCAGGCCTTCGCCCGACTGCCGGTCGCCTTCGAGACCGCTTTTGCCCACACCCGCTGGGCCTCGGTGGGATCGATTACCGAAGAGAACTGCCATCCGCTCAGCAATTTCACCCTCCCAACGGCTGCGCCTTCTGACGCCCTTCAGGGTAAACACTACCCTGCCTACGGGACGGGCCCCTGGACCATCCATGTCGCGCTCAACGGAGATATCGACAACTATCAAATCCTCCGGGAGGCGATCGAGGCCGACGAGGAGCTGGTTGCGCCGGAGGTGACGACCGATACGAAGATCATCCCCCTCCAGATCGAAAAATACCTCCTTCGCGGTTGCGACCTCACCGAAGCGTTCAGGCGCGCCGTCGGCGGCTTCGAGGGGTCTCACGCCATCGCGATGGTGTGCAGCGCCGAACCCGGAAAGGCATTCCTGGCCCTGAGGGGGAGCGGCCAGTCGATTTACATCGGGATCACACCCGATCGATATCTCTTTTCTTCGGAACTCTATGGTCTGGTGGAAGAGACCCGTTTCTTTGTGAAGATGGACGGCGAAAAATCCTCCCATCCCGACCAGCCGGAAGCGACCGGCCAGATCTTCATCCTCGATCAGGGTGCCCCCGGAGGCGTCGGGGGCATCAAGGCGCTATTCTATGACGGGACCCCGCTTCGGCTGGGCGAGAGCGAGGTCCGGAAGGCGGAGATCACGACGCGTGATATCGACCGGGGCGACTATCCCCACTACTTTCTCAAGGAGATCACCGAGGCGGTCCACTCCGTCCGAAAGACACTGCGCGGCAAGTACCGTATCGAGAGGGATCGGGGGGGGGAAAATGTCGTCTTCAACCTTGGAGAGGACATCGTCCCCGAAAGGATCAGGGAGGCCTTGACCGGCGGGACAATCAGGCGAATCGTGGTCATCGGACACGGGACGGCCGCCGTTGCCGGAAGCGCCGTGGCCGATGCGATAGAGAGCCGCCTCAAGGGAAGCGGGATCCGCGTGGAAGCCAAGGTCGCTTCCGAGCTGAGCGGCTTCGCTCTGGAGAAAGACCTGCACGACACCCTGGTCATTCCGATCACTCAATCGGGGACGACCACCGATACAAACCGCGCCGTTGCGATGGCGGCCGAACGGGGCGCCGGTGTGATTGCCATCGTGAACCGGCGCCAGTCCGATATCACCGCCAAGGCAGATGGCGTATTTTACACATCCGACGGCCGGGACGTCGAGATGGCTGTCGCCTCGACGAAGGCCTTCTACTCCCAGATCGTGGCCGGCCGCATCCTCGCCCTCTATTTTGCCCTTATACTCAAGACCCTCTCGGGTGAGCGGATCGCAATGGAACTCCGACGGCTTGAAGCGACGCCGGCGCTGATGCAGAGGGTTCTCGGCAGGAAGGAGGAGATCCGCCTTGCCGTCGAGAAGACCATAAAGCACAAACGATACTGGGCCGTCGTGGGGAGCGGGCCGAACAAGGTGGCGGCGGACGAGATCCGGATCAAGCTGAGCGAGTTGTGCTACAAGACGATCTCCTCGGATCTCATCGAGAATAAGAAGCACATCGACCTGTCCGCCGAACCTCTCATCATTGTGTGCGCCTCGGGAAACCCTGAGGCGGTGACGGGGGATGTCCTCAAGGACGCAGCGATCTTCAAGGCCCACAAGTCCTGTGTGGTCGTCTTCGCCGATGAAGGGGAGCGGCGTTTCGATACGATCGCCGACGCGGTGATCCCCATCCCGAAGGCGTCGATGCCCCTCCCTGTGATCCTCAATACCGTGGCCGGCCACCTCTTCGGATATTACGCCGCCTGCAGTATCGATGAGGAGGCGATGTTTCTGCGGGAGTTCAAGGGTCGCCTCAATCTGGTCATGGTGGAGCATGCCAGAATGAACATGAACCTTTACGAGAGTGTCGCCGACGGTCGGCTCCGCCGGCTGGTGGGTGATTTCGCGGACCGCTTCCACCACCGGAAAAACCAAGGGGCATTTACCCTGACCGGCACCCGCACGATTTCCGACTTGGTCCTGCTGCTGAAGTACGCAGCCGGAAAACTCCCGCTGGACGATTTCCGGCATGACTTCCCCGCAGCAGAGGGGGCGGGCTCGCCGATCGACCTTCTCGATGCGACGCTCGGTCATGCCGTGGATGAGCTTTCCCGTCCGATCGATGCCATCCGTCATCAGGCCAAGACGGTCACGGTGGGGACCAGCCGAAAGGAGACGCCGCTCAAAGGACTGGTCTTCGATCTGCTTGCTCAGCTCGATTTCTCCGCCGAGTCGCTTCTGAGCACGAACATCCTGGACATCGGCCGGATCCAGCGGGCGGTGGCTGCCATAAGAGGCTATACCCTCTATGCGATCAACCATCTGGACGCCGAGGGAAAGCCGGGGGAAGACGCCACGGTCGTTATCGTAAGCCGGGGAGGCGTTTCCGCGGGGATGCGCTCGCGCGCCGAGACGTCGGGGCGCCTGATGGGGACGAAAAAGGGCATTGTCGCCTCCGGCCGTATCTATGTGGGTCAGGGAAAATCGGACAGCGCCCCGCTGATGATCATACCGCTTTTGGGCGGGGATGATCTTGTCCGACACCTCCTGCTGATCCACGTGAGCTTCAACGAAGCGCTTTCGGTCGACGAGCGAAAGGAGATCATGGGCGAGCGGGTGAACGATATCCGCAATCTCATCCAGGAATACAACCTGCCCTGGGATGACCGGGAGCTCGGGAAGATTGCGGTCGCGACTCTCCTCGGCGAACCGGTGGAGGTGATTGCCGGAGCGATCAGAGCGAATATAGGAAATAGGGGGACGGAGCCCCTATTTTTTAGGGAAAAATAGGGGCTCCGTCCCCCTATTTCAGGGAGTTATCATGAAGACAAAATTCATATTCATCACGGGCGGCGTGCTCTCCTCCCTCGGCAAGGGGCTGGCGGCTGCCTCGATCGCGGCGATCCTCGAATGCCGAGGGCTTCGGGTGACCAACCAGAAACTCGATCCCTATATTAACGTTGATCCGGGGACAATGAGCCCTTTCCAGCATGGCGAGGTTTTCGTCACCGATGATGGCGCCGAGACCGATCTCGATCTGGGCCATTACGAGCGGTTCACCGGCACGAGGATGGGGAAAGGGAACAACCTTACGACCGGTCAAGTCTACTTTTCGGTGATCTCGAAAGAGCGGCGGGGCGATTACCTGGGGAAGACCGTGCAGGTCATTCCCCATATCACCAATGAGATCAAGGAATATATCAAGAAAACCGCCGATGGCTTTGATGTGGCGATTGTGGAGATCGGCGGTACGGTGGGCGACATCGAAAGCCTCCCTTTTCTCGAAGCGATACGTCAGTTCCGGAACGAAGTGGGTCGGGAGAATGCGATCTTCATCCACCTGACGTGGGTTCCTTTTATAAAGACTGCGGGGGAGGTGAAGACCAAGCCCACACAACACAGCGTCAAGGCCCTCCGGGAGATCGGCATCCAGCCCGACATCCTGCTGTGCCGAACAGAAAATTTCCTCTCCGATGAGATCAAGGCCAAAATCTCCCTCTTCTGCAACGTTGAAGTGAAGGCTGTCTTCGCCGCCAAGGATGTGGCCTGCATCTATGAGGTGCCTCTCATCTATCATAAGGAGGGGGTGGATCAGCGGATCGTCGAACTCCTCAATATCTGGACAGGGAAGCCCCATCTCGAGGGATGGGAGGACGTCGTCAACAAGTCCGTTTGCCCTGTGTATGAAGTCACGATCGCCATCGTGGGGAAGTACGTCAACCTGACCGACTCATACAAGAGTCTCAACGAGGCCCTCCACCATGGCGGTATCGCCAACAACTGTCGGGTTCATCTTTGCTTCGTCGATTCGGAGAAGATTGAAAAGGAAGGCCTGGCGGGGAAACTGGACGGCGTCGATGGGATACTTGTCCCGGGAGGATTTGGCAACCGGGGAATCGAGGGGATGATCACCGCCGTCGAACATGCAAGAACGAAGAAGATTCCTTATTTCGGGATCTGCCTCGGGATGCAAATGGCCGTCGTGGAGTTTGCGCGGCATGTCTGCGGGCTCGACCGGGCGAATAGCGCCGAGTTCGACGATTCCGGACCCTATCCGGTGATCGACCTCCTTCCCGAACAGAAGGGTGTCGTCGAAAAGGGGGCGTCGATGCGGCTCGGGGCCTATCCCTGCGTCCTTGCGGAGGACTCTTTTGCCTGTGCGGCTTACGGAGAGAAGGAGATCAGTGAAAGGCACCGGCACCGCTACGAGTTCAACAACGAGTTCAAGGACAGGCTCATGGGAAAGGGGCTCCGGATCACCGGGACATCCCCCGACGGTCGTCTCGCTGAAATCGTAGAGATAGGGGAACATCCCTGGTTTTTGGGCTGTCAGTTCCACCCGGAGTTCAAGTCCCGGCCCACGTCCCCCCATCCGCTCTTCAGCCACTTTATCCGCGCCGCCCTTCGGGGGAAGATGAAGTGAAGGAAGG